>JAEEKE010000115.1 GCA_016282255.1 Bacillota bacterium | reverse complement strand
TACTGCGCCCTGAAGACCGACGCGGACGTCCCCTTCAAGAACGCTTGTGGGAGCCTGACCCTGCCCGATAAAACGCGGAGCGCCGGACTTAATGCCCGTAAAGGCATTTACAAGCGTTGTGGTGGAGCCGATCTCGGCAACGAGAATGTCAATATACATAACCTTGGTGTTCCTTTAAAAAGAGGGCGGCAGCAGGAAAGGTTCCTTCGCCGCCCCTGGTCTTATGAAATGCCGTCAGCAGTTTTCGCCTGACTGCTGTTCCTTTTTAGCCCTTTCGGCGGCTTCCATTTCCCATCTGCGCTTGATGAGGAACGTGGCGTTGTGCACACCGTGGGTGCCGCGTCCGAAGCCCTCGTCCGCACCTGCTTTTCTCGCAAGCTCGGGGGTCACCTGGGTACCGCCGGCGATGAAGATGATCTTATCGCGGATACCCATCTCGCGGGCGATCTGGTCGATCTTGGCGATGTTCTTGTAGTGGATATCGTCGTGGCTGATGATCGTGGAAGCCATGATCGCGTCGGCATTCACCTCAACAGCCGCCTGCACGAGCTTCTCGGGCGGGCAGGAGGTGCCGAGATAGATGACCTCCATGCCGTACTTCTCGATGCCGCCGTGCTTGATGTCTATGATCTCCCTGAGACCGACAGAGTGCTCATCTTCGCCGACGGTCGCCGCAACGATCTTCCTCGGGCGGCGCTCGATATCCTTGCGGATAACGTCGTCACTGAGCACGTCGGGCTCCTTCGGGATCTCGAGCTTGTCGACGTCGATCTCGAACGGGACCTTGCCCTTGACCTCGATGCGCGTGCCGTCCTGCGGATGCATGATCTCGCGGGAGATGACCTCGCACTCGGTCAGGTTCATGCGCTTGGCGCATTCGAGCGCGGCCGCCTCGGCGATGGGCTTGGGGGCGGGGAAGAACATCGTCAGCATGACGGTGCCGTCGGCAAGCCACTCCATCTCGGGGCGGATCTGCTTGCCGCCGGGCACGAAGTCCTTGACCTCGCTCATGCGGACGTTGACGTTGTCCTGCTCGTCGAGCTCGTCGATGTAGATGATCTTCTCGGGGCACTCGAGCGTGCAGCCTCCGATCAGAGCGGAGGGGTTCTCCTTATACTGCTCGCCGTACTGCGCCACGTTGTTGTAGCCGTAGTGAGCGGTGACGGGCGCCATATAGTCCTCGGCGCGCTTGAAGATGGTGCCGGCGCCGATGCCGCCGTCGATCTTCCTCGCGATGCCGTCGCCGTTGCGCTCGGGATAGATGCCGCTGTCGACGAACATGCCCTCCTGAACGGCGTTGAAGTAGCCGCCCTGATCGAGCATCTCCTCCATGAAGAGGACCGCGCGCTCCTTGAGCTCGCGCGCCTTCTCGCGAAGGTACCCGTCCTTCTTGAGCTCGACCATCTCCATCAGGCCGTCGAGACCCACAAGCGTCTGCTTCGCGGTGTCGCAGGCTTCGATGTTGTAAATATGCCAGGGCACGTTGCGGCCCTCGTCGGGCGTGATGGTGGACTGGATATCCGCGCTGGTCAGCTTGGAGATGAACATGTTCAGCACGTGGGTGACCGTCGCCTCGCGCGTGGAGGATTCGATGTACTTCGTGTTCATCTGTGCGCGCATGCGGTATTCGTGGAACAGGTCGCGAAGGGCCACGGCGTAGGGCAGGTCCATATGCACGCAGGGCGCCGGGGTCGCGGTCGGGGGAACGGTGGAAAGGCAGATGTTCTTCTTGTTGATGCCGACTCTCGCGGAGAAGATCGCGTTGATGCCGTGCTGAACCATCAGCTCGGGCATGACCTTCCACGCCTCGCGCGCGGTCGCATTGGCGTTGTGCGCGCCGTCGATCTGCGCCATGCCGGCCCATGCGATCAGCTTCTTGCTCTCGCAGGCGTCGACGAAGGAACGGATCATGTTGATGTTCCTGTAGATGACGTTGTACTGCGGGTCCTGATGGACGCCGTTGACGCCCTCCTCGGCGAACATGACCGCGATGTCGGGACCGGCGACGCCGGAAACGTAGCTGTGGTAATTGATCGGCCTTCCGACCTCGTCCTCGATCATGTCGAGCGCCTTGCGCTGGGCGCGGACCTGCTTCCTCGTGATCGGAACGCCGCCCATGCCCTGCGGGGTGCCTTCGATAAGGCCGTCGAAATGGCTCTGGCCCGCGGTGCGGATGACCATGATATGGTCCGCGCCGTGGTGCGCGGCCATGCGCATGCGGCGGATATCGTCCTCAAAGCGGCCGGATGCGATCTCGGTGGTGATCACGGGGCCGGGCTGGGGGTCGATGTCGCCGAAATAGTGAGCGGGGGGAAGTGGCACGGAGCGCTTGAGCGGCTCGGTGCAGTCGTGGTATTCAAAGGGACCCATGTGCAGGTCGGGCACCGGCTTGCGCCAGGTCCAGCCCCTGCGGTGGGGACGGTAGCTTTCAAGATCCTTGAGGATCTCCGCGACGTCGATCGGCTTGTTCGGATCAAGTTTATAATCGCTCATTGTTCGTTACCTCCGTTGAACAGACTCTCGGCCCTGTCCCAGAGCTTGCCCTCGGCGAGCGCAACGCCCGCATCGCGCAGCTCCATGCCCTCCGCCTTGGAAAGACGGTAGACCACGTGGCCGGCGCCGTGGGAGATGATGTCGTGCTTGATGCAGCCTTCGACGATGGCTTTCGCTTCGAGCGACGAGAAGCCCATGCGAAGCAGCACCGAACGCTCGACGGCGGGGGAGGTGTACTCGTAGCCCATCTCGAGCAGCGGGTCAACGAGCTTGTTGGCAAGCTCCCAGAAGCGCGCCTCGAGCTGCTCGTCGGTCAGATCCGCAAGATGCGCTCTGCGCTCAATGTAATCATCGTTTCTCTTCATGTTTATAATTCCCTTTCCGGTTTCAGAGCGAAGCGACAACGCCGCGCACGTATTCCTCGTCGGTATTGGTCTCTTCCATAAGGAAGCGGATATCCTCATCGGTCAGCTCATCCTTATGCGTGCCGACGGCTCTCTTGATCCTGGAGCGGCGCATGTGGTCGAGGTCCAGATCGGTGACCTGGATGAGCGACGGATGCGCGGGCAGGATGATGTTCTTGCCGGGGACCTCGTCCTTGGGGTCGCCGAAACGGATGTCGATGCCGTTCTTGCGGGCAAAGGAGAGCTGCGGGTTGATGTGCTTGCCCGCGCCGGTGTATTCGGTCTCCTGAACTACGATGCACTGATCCCTGTCCATATCCTGCGCCAGGCGGAACGCCGCCGCAAGCGAGGTGTTGCCCGCGGGGCCCTTCTCAAGGCCTTCGAGCGAGGCGAGGCATTCGGTGATGTAAAATACGCTCCCCTGCGTGACGGTCACGTAGCGGTCCATGTAGCGAAGCGGACGCGCCGCGCTCCTCGGAACGTCGGAATGGTCGGGATTGACCGCGTAGGGCACGCCGAAGCCGGTGTGGCCGGTCGTGAAGCTCTTTTTGTTGAACTGCTCGTCGCTCGCCATGTGCAGACCCGAGAGGTTGACGGACGCGGCGATGACCTTGGCGTTGCAGCCCGCTTTGCGCAGGCCGCGCGCGGTGCCTGTCAGATTGCCGCCGCCCGCGTTGGTGCAGACGACCACGTCGGGATCCTTCCCGACCTTGGCGCGGAACTGCTCGGCGATCTCATAGCCGAGGGTCTCCACGCCGGCGATGCCGAAGGGCGTGTAGAGCGAAGCGTTGAAATAGCCGGTCTCCTCGAGCAGGCGCAGCACCGTGCTGAACAGCTCGGGGCCCACGGTCAGCTGAACGACCTCGGCGCCCAGGGCTTCGCACTTGCGGGCCTTCTCGATGATCTCGGGCTGGCCGACGCCCTTGGAGTCGTAGCATTCCTGCACGACGATGCACTTGAGGCCTGCCATTGCGGCGCAGCAGGCGACGGCGGCGCCGTAGTTGCCGCTCGTTGCGGTGACGACGCCCTTATAGCCCAGCTTCTTGGCCTGATAGACGCTCGTGCAGGCGCGGCGGGCCTTGAAGCTGCCGCTAGGGTTGGTCGCCTCGTCCTTGATGAAGATGCGGGCGCCCTTGCCCTCGGGCGCGCATTTCCTTGCGAGCTCGGTCAGGTTCTTCAGCTCGATAAGGGGGGTGTTGCCGATCGAGAACAGGGACTGGACGCGCCTGATCTCGTCGATGGTGTAGCCGGTCGCAGCCATCATCGCCTCATAATCGAAGCCGATGCCGGGCTTTTCGAACTGTTCGAAGTCCATGCCCACGGCTTCCTTGATGATCTCGTTCTTGCGGGCCATTATCGCGGCGTAGCTGTTATCCATCATTTGTCACCTCCGAAAGTGATCTCGCGGACCGTGTCGCCGATCTTCAGGACCTCGGGAACGAGGAAGCCGAAGTTATGCGTGAAATAGGGAGCCTCGTCGATCAGCTCGCCCTTTGCGAGGCGGCCGGTCCTCGTGACGACCTCGACCTCGTCGCCGAGCTCGGCGTCATCCTGAAGCCAGCCCTTGACCCACATCTCGAGAGGATTCTTTTTGGTATCCTCGGGAAGGGAAGAGGAGCGCTCCGCGGGTTCGAGAACGATAGTGTGGATCTGTACCCAATCGCCTTTCTTTGCCATTTTTACCTCCTAAGTAAAAAGGGATCCGGCGGAGTCCAATACATGGCCCCGCCGAAGGATCCGGT
Organism: Bacillota bacterium; assembly: GCA_016282255.1. Taxonomy (GTDB): domain Bacteria; phylum Bacillota; class Clostridia; order Christensenellales; family CAG-138; genus PeH17. The sequence goes on along the minus strand of JAEEKE010000115.1, from coordinate 6,753 downwards.
CATTTTTCGATGTAATTTCTGAAATCGCCCATGATCGCGCGCGGTACGGGCAGGTCCAGCATGGTCTTGAGGCCGGGACGCGCGTTGATGACGTGCGGGATCATGTTGACGACCATCGCGATCGTGCCGATGCCGCCGTCGACCTCGGGACGGATGCTCATATTGACCTCGGGAGTGCCGCTCAGCACGATGTAGTCGCCGGTGTGGGGGCCCTCCATCTCGGGCTCGATCTGCTGGGGGTGGATCATGTCGATCTTGACTTCGTCGCCGATATAGCCCTGGCCGGTCATGTTGACGCCTGCGACGTCGCCCGCCTTCGCAAAGCCGTAGGGGCTCTTGCGGTCGACGGAGGTGACGATGGGCTTCATCTGCTGCTCGAACTTATCGACCTCCCAGCCGAGCGCTTCGGCGATCATGCCGACGGACTCCGCAAAGCCGACGTGGCCGGCGAGCGTACCGTTCTTAACGCCTTCCTCGAACGCTTCAACGGTGAGGCCGACGCCCTGCTCCTCCATAACGGCGGGGCCGAAGGGGGAGAGGCTGTTGACGCGGCGGCAGGTGACCTTCTCAACGTCGGTCATGCAGCCGGTCAGACAGATGGCGAGCAGGTCCATCATAAGGCCGGGGTTGATGCCGGTGCCGAGGATCGAAACTCCGTTTTCCTTAGCAAGCCTGTCCATCTCGGCGGCCAGCTCGGGCTCCTGAGCCTTGGGATAGCTCATCTGCTCCGCGGTGGAGATAACGTTGACGCCCTGACCGACGATGTATTTGATCTTCGGGAACGCTTTCTTGGTGAAAGAGTCGGTCGCGAGAACGCAGATATCGCAGTTGCGGTCGTGGACGACTTCCTCGATCTTCGGGTTGACGAAAACGTCGCTGCGGCCGTTCTGATCGACGCCGAGCAGATCGAAGATGCTCTTGCCGACGCGGGCGGGGTGGATGTCGCAGACGCCGACGATATCGACGCCCTTTTTGCCGAGAAGGACCTTTGCGATGCCGGAGCCCATTGCGCCGAAGCCCCAGAGTGCGACCTTTACATTTTCCATGGTATTGCCTCCTGAAAACTGATTTTGATTCTTTTATCGGAGTATGCTTGCGTAACCCCGTGCATACTTAATTATTATAGCATAACGGGCATTGAAATGAAAGAGGAAAAACGCGCGTGACGGGGCCGAAAACGGCGCTGAACCGCTTAAGAAAGATTATATTTTCACAGCTCCTTCGGGCGTTATCCGTTCGATCCGCGCAAACCTCGACAATATTATATAGAATCGCGAGAATACTTGAAAACGCTTGAATAAAGAGATAAAATATGCTTTTGTGGAACTATGGGGCATTGCCCCGCAGTCATTGAAAACACAGCTTTATCCAGGAGATGCGCGCCCGAAAAGGCGCAAAACGGAATACTTAATATGAACGATAAGATCAGAAATATTGCGATCATCGCGCACGTCGACCACGGCAAGACCACTTTGGTCGATCAGCTGCTTCGTCAAAGCGGCGTTTTCCGCTCGAACGAGGCCGTTCAGGACAGGGTCATGGACTCCAACGACCTTGAGCGCGAGCGCGGCATAACCATACTTTCAAAGAACACCGCCGTAAACTACAAGGGCTATCGCATCAACATAGTCGACACCCCCGGCCACGCCGATTTCGGCGGCGAGGTCGAGCGCATCCTCAAGATGGTCGACGGCGTGCTGCTGCTCGTGGACGCGTTCGAGGGCTGCATGCCGCAGACCCGCTTCGTGCTCCGCAAGGCGCTCGAGCTCGGCAAGGTGCCGGTCGTCGTTATCAACAAGATCGACCGCCCCGGCGCAAGGCCGTATGAGGTCGTCGACGAAACGCTCGATCTCTTCCTCGAGCTCGGCGCTTCGGACGAGCAGTGCGATTTCCCGATCGTCTACGCTTCCGCAAAGCAGGGCGTTTCCGGCTTCGATCCCTATAAGCTCGAAAGCACGATGCAGCCCCTCTTCGATACCATCATAAACTCCGTACCCGCTCCGGGCGGCGAGGAGGAGGGCCCGCTGCAGCTGCTCATCTCCACCGTCGATTACGACGATTACGTCGGCAGGATCGGCGTCGGCCGCATCGAGCGCGGCATCGCCGTCCGCAACCGCACCGTCGCCGTCTGCACCGAGGGCGGCGAACCCCGCGAAGCCAAGCTCTCGCGCCTCTACCGGTTCGAGGGCCTCAAGCGCGTAGAGGTCGATTCCGTCGGCGCGGGCGATATCGTCGCCGTCGCGGGCATTCCCGGCATATCTATCGGCGAGACCGTCTGCGATCCGCTCAATATCGAGCCCCTGCCGTTCGTGCATATCGACGAGCCGACCGTCAGCATGGATTTCATCGTCAACACCAGCCCCTTCGCCGGCAGGGAGGGCAAATACGTCACCTCCCGCAACCTGCGCGACCGCCTCTTCAAAGAGGTCGAGACCAACGTCTCCATGCGCGTTGAGGAGACCGGCTCCACCGACGCGTTCAAGGTCAGCGGCCGCGGCGAGCTGCATCTCTCCATCCTTATCGAGACCATGCGCCGCCAGGATTACGAGTTCGCCGTATCCCGTCCCCGCGTCATCATGAAGCGCGATGAGCACGGCCATCTGCTCGAGCCCATCGAGGAGCTTACGGTCGACGTGCCCTCCGAATACATGGGAACCGTCATGGAAAAGCTCGGCACCCGACGCGCGGTCATGAACAACATGATCAACGACAACGAGGGCAGCGTGCGCCTCGTGTTCGATATCCCTGCCCGCGGCCTCATGGGCTACAGGAGCGAGCTGCTCACCGATACCCGCGGCAACGGCGTCATGAGCCATATCTTCAAGGGCTACGAGCCCTACACCGGCGAGATCGCCGAGCGCACCAGGGGCAGCCTTATCGCGAGCGAATCGGGCGAGGCCAATTCCTACGGCATCTTCAACACGCAGGAGCGCGGCAGGATGTTCTGCCACCCCGGCGACCCTATCTATGAGGGTCAGATCGTCGGCGAATGCTCGCGCAACGAGGATATCACCGTCAACGTCTGCAAGAAGAAGCACGTCACCAATATGCGCGCGTCGGGCTCCGACGAGTCGCTGAGGCTGACGCCTCCCCTCGAGTTCTCGCTCGAACAGTGCCTTGAGTTCATCCGCGACGACGAGCTCGTCGAGGTAACGCCCAAGTCCATCCGCATGAGAAAGCGCCTCCTTACCAAGGATCAGCGCATCAAGGACTTCAACCGCAGGCAGTCGCAGTCCGCCGAGGAGAGGGAAGAGCTCTAAGCGCCGGGCAAAGCTTCGGCCTGCGCGGATACTTCACGTAAAAACTAAAACATTATGGAAGAACTGCTTGAAAAACTTTCGTCGCTGATAACGGTCACGCCGTGGCTCGGTCCCGTCGCCGCCTTCGTTTCCGGCGTCCTGACCTCGTTCATGCCGTGCTCGCTCTCGACGATACCCCTTATCATCGGCTACGTGAGCGGCTCCGATTCGGGCGAAACGCCCTCGTCGAAGCATGCCTTCTCGTTGTCGCTGATCTTTGCGCTCGGTTCGAGCATAGTCTTCTGCCTGCTCGGTCTGCTCGCTTCGCTGATCGGCAGCCTCTTCGAAAAATCGGAGTTCTGGCTGCATATCGTGATGGCGGTCATGCTCGTGCTGATGGCGCTGCAGATGTGGGGCGTGATCAACATCATCCCCTCGGGCAGCTCCGTGCTCGCCAAAAACCGCAGGCGCGGCAAGCTCGGCGCGTTCATCGCCGGTCTCCTCGCGGGCCTCTTCGCTTCGCACTGTGCGCTGCCTGTCATCATAGCGCTGATGACCGTCGCCGTCGACGCGGGCAGGAGCGGGGGAGCATACGGCTTCATCCTGCTGCTGTTCTTCTCGGTCGGCCACGCGATCCTCTCCGTCGCCGCGGGCACGAGCATCGGCTTCGTGCAGAAGCTTATGGCCAGCCCGAAATACGAGAAGGTCAGTAAGATCGTCCGCATCGTACTCGGCGTCGTCATCCTCCTCATCGCCGTCTGGCTGGTTATAGAGGCCTTCACCGAGGGCGCTCACTGAGCGCCTCTAAAGATCAAAATACTTCCGGATCCTTTCAGGAGGTTTTTATGCACACGCTCAATAAGACCGCAAGGACCTGGGTCGAGATCGACCTCAGAGCCCTGAAGCATAATCTCGAATACGCAAAGCGCAATATCGGCCGCAAGGTCATCTGCGTCATCAAGGCCGACGCCTACGGCCACGGCGCCGTGCAGTGCGGCCGCTATCTTGAGGCGAACGGGGCGGATATGTTCGCCGTCGCCGCGCTTCAGGAGGCCGTCGAGCTTCGCGACAACGGCATCACGCTGCCGATCCTGATCCTCGGCTACACCGACCCCGTCCACGCTCCGCTGATCTCCGAGCTCGATCTAGAGCAGACCGCCGTCGACGAAGCGCATGCTGTCGCGCTCAACGCCGCCGCGAAGGAGGCCGGCTGCACCGTCAAGGTCCACGTCGGCATCGACACAGGCATGAGCCGCATCGGCATATTCGCGCAGGCGAATCATCGCGAGGCCGTGGATGCCGTGGAGCGCATCTGCAATATGAGCAATCTCGACGTCACCGGCATGTACACCCACTTCGCCGCGGCGGACGATCCCTCTCAGTACGAGTTCACCTCGTTCCAGTACAGGAATTATTCGATCGTCTTCAACGGCCTTGCCGAGCGCGGCATCAGGATCCCTAACTGCCACGTATCCAATTCCGCGGCGATCCTTTCCAACCCCGTGCATTTCGATTCGATCCGCGAGGGCATCATCCTCTACGGTCTGTATCCCAACAGCAAGCCCGTCGAATACGGCGTGCTCGAACCCGTGATGACGCTCAAATCCCGCGTCACCCAGGTGCGCGACCTCCCCGCCGGGGCGACGGTCGGCTACGGCCGCACCTACACCGTGCCCGAACCGATAAAGAGCGCCGTCATCTGCGCCGGCTATGCCGACGGCTACAACCGCAGGCTCTCCAATCAGGCCCGCATCGCGATCAATAACCGGTTCTATCCCCAGATCGGCAGGATCTGCATGGACGTCGCCATGGCGAACGTGACCGGCGGCGACGTCAGGCCCGGCGACGAGGCGATCCTTTTCGGCAAGGGCGGCATGAGCCTTGAGGAAGTCTCGCAGATCGTGGGCACCATCAACTACGAGCTCTCCTGCCTCGTTTCGAAGCGCGTCCCGAGGGTCTATATCGAATAAAACAAAGAAATACTGGCATATATGCCCCATAAAGGGTCCGCAGCAAAGACGCAGCGGACCCTTTATCGTTCCTGCCAGCCGATATTTTTGTATACTTTTCCGTTTTTTGCTATTGCATTATCCCTGAGATATGATATAATTAATTGAATTAAACCCCGCGATAAAAAGCAGAAAGGATCTATATGGAATACACAAAAGACGTAAAAAATATGTGCACCGTCCGTAAGGGCGCTGTACATGACCCCGCTCCCATCCCCGAGGAGGGCCAGTGGGTCAAGGCAAAGCAGATCGGCGATATCAGCGCCTTCACCCACGGTATCGGCTGGTGCGCTCCGCAGCAGGGCGCCTGCAAGCTGACCCTCAACGTCAAGGACGGCGTCATCGAGGAAGCGCTGGTCGAGACCATCGGCTGCAGCGGTATGACGCATTCCGCGGCTATGGCGGCCGAGATCCTGCCCGGCAAGACCATCCTCGAAGCCCTCAATACCGACCTCGTCTGCGACGCGATCAACACCGCCATGCGCGAGCTCTTCCTGCAGATCGTCTACGGCCGCAGCCAGAGCGCGTTCAGCGAGGGCGGCCTCTCGATCGGCGCAGGCATGGAGGACCTGGGCAAGGGCCTCTGCTCCATGATCGGCACCACCTATTCTACCCGCGCCAAGGGCGCCCGCTACCTGAACCTGACCGAGGGCTATATCACAAAGCTCGCGCTCGATGATAACGACGAGATCATCGGCTACGAGTTCGTCAACCTCGGCAAAATGATGGAGGCGATCCGCGCCGGCGAGACCCCCAACGACGCATACGCAAAATTCGTCAAGACCTATGGCCGCTTCAGCGAGGCAGCCAAGATCATCGACCCCCGAAAGGAATGAGGTGGAACCATGGCAAACATTACTTTTGAAGGTTACGACAGAAGGATCACCAAGATCAACTACATCCTCAACGACCACAAGATCTCCGGCCTTGAGGAAGCGAAGAGCATAGTCGAAGCAAAGGGCATCGACGTCCGCGCCATCGTTCAGGGCATCCAGCCCATCGCCTTTGAGAACGCCGTCTGGGCCTACACCGTCGGCGCCGCGATCGCGATCAAGCACCGCGCAAAGACCGCCGCAAAGGCCGCCGAATACATCGGCCAGGGCCTGCAGGCGTTCTGCATCCCCGGCTCCGTCGCCGATCACCGCAAGGTCGGCCTCGGCCACGGCAACCTCGCCGCGATGCTCCTTAAGGAGGAGACCAAGTGCTTCGCGTTCCTCGCGGGTCACGAGAGCTTCGCCGCCGCCGAAGGCGCTATCGGCATCGCCCGCACCGCGAACAAGGTCCGTCAGGAGCCCCTCAAGGTCATCCTCAACGGCCTCGGCAAGGACGCGGCCTACATCATCTCCCGCATAAACGGCTTCACCTTCGTCGAGACCGAGCTCAACCGCTTTACCGGCGAGCTTGAGATCAAAGGCGAGAAGGCGTTCAGCAACGGCGAGAGGAGCGCGGTCCGCTGCTACGGTGCCGACGACGTCAACGAGGGCGTGGCGATCATGCGCTATGAG
>JAEEKE010000114.1 GCA_016282255.1 Bacillota bacterium | reverse complement strand
CTTCTTGTAGCAGGTGTCGCGGCGGAGCTTATACTCCTTGCGGACCGCGTCGAAGTAGGCGGGGCCGACCCTGTAGAGCGCCGCGGAAGCGATCTGGTCGAGCGTCGCGACGGAGAGCCTGGCCTGGCAGAACTTGAGCAGGTTCTGCTGCAGCTCCTTGTTGCGGGTGATGACCGCGCCGATGCGCGCGCCGCAGGCGGAGAAGCGCTTGGAGACCGAGTCGATGATGACCGCGTTGTCGTGCAGCTCCTCGAACTGGCCGATGGTCGCAAGGTTCTCGCCGCCGTAGACGAACTCGCGGTAGACCTCGTCGCCGATGACGTAGATATCATGCTCCTTGGCAAAATCCGCTATGGTGCGCAGCTCCTCGGGGGTGAGCACAACGCCGGTCGGGTTGCCGGGGTTGGTGAACATGATCGCGCGGGTGTTCTCGTTGTAGGCTTCCTCGAGCTTATCGCGGAAGGCATAGCGGTAGCCGCCCTCGGGGGTGGTGGTGATGGGACGGATCACGCCGCCGGCGCTCTTGACGAAGGTGTTGTAGTTGGGGTAGAAGGGCTCGGGGATGATGACCTCGCTGCCGGGATCGAGGATGCTGAGCATCAGCATCTGCAGCGCCTCGCTGCCGCCGGTGGTGATGAGGATGTCGTTCTCCTCGTAGTGGATGCCGAGCTTGTCGTAATAATGCTGGATCGCGCTGATCAGCTCGGGCATGCCGGGGGACGCCGCATAGGCGAGCACGGGATTATCGAAATTATGGATCGCGTAGTAGTAGTTCGGCGGAGTCTCGATATCGGGCTGACCGATGTTGAGGTGGTAGATGGTCTTGCCCTTGTTCGCGGCCTCGACCGCATAGGGATGGAACTTGCGCATGGGCGAAAGGTTGCAGGCCTGCGCTTTTTGCGAGATCTTCATTTTGAGCCTCCAAAGAAATTATTGGTGTGGCGCGCGGCCCGGAGCCACGCCTGTCATACGTGGTAATTTTATCATCGCTCAAGCCATTTTTCAACCTTGCGCGCCGCCTCGGCCGCTATATATTTGTCTTTAAGCGGCGGGCAAAAGCAAAACCCCCGCTTTTTGTTTTAGCGGGGGCAAAAGCCGTCTTTTTTTGCCTCGCCTCAGTGAGCGGGGCTGCCGTCGAGCCTGATCTCGTACCAGTTGTTGAGAAAGACGGATGCGATGCTGCCGTCCTCCCTGACCGAGACGGCGAAGGGCAGATAATTGCCCTCATCCCGGAAGACCTCGCCAAGGAGCATATCGAACAGCGCGCTGTGCTCCGCATCCTTCTTAAGGCCCAGCAGCATCACATGGGTGTAGTCGAGCGGCGAAATGTACCAGCAGCACTCCTGAAGCAGCTCGGCGAGCAGGCGGTCGGAAAGCTCGGGGTCGCAGACCGCTTCGAGCATACCCTCGGCCTCGTCGTAAGCGCTGTCGTCGTTCCCGAGTACGATCGGGAGCACCCTGTATACGCCCGTGCGGACGACGTCCTGCTTTGCGGCAGCAAGCTGCTCGTCGGAGAGCGCCCTTGCGCCTGCGGTCTGCTTAACGAGCTTTTCGAAGACGGGAAGGGAATCGAGCCAGTAGACCCAGCCGTTGGGCTCGAAGCGGAGCTCATCGTTCGAGAGCCAGGTTTGCTTGTAGGACATGACGACGCGCTTGTTGTAATTGCCGGTGTCCTTTATAAAGCTCGCAAGCACGTAGTTTTCGCTGTACCCGGTGCACAGCGCTTTTTCGAACACGCCCATGTACGCGTCGGGCTCGGCCTCGATCATATCGCAGAGCGCCTCGGGGATGCCGGGCAGAAGCGGAACGTCCTTGCGCATGATGCAGGTCTTCTTGCCCTCGTGGGGGATCAGATAATAGTCGCTGTCCTCCTCGTAATCGGGGTAAATGGCGGGCTCGGCCGTCGTTACCGGCGTCTCGGTAGGCGCTTCTGTCGGCGCGGGCGTCGCCTCGGCCTCCTTTACGGGCTCGGGGTCCCCTTGGGTCCTTGCCGCCGGATTGACCATGCAGGCCGTAAGCACCAGCACCGTCACGAGCGCGGCGGCGGCCGTTATTATGAAGCGCGGCTTCCTGAACCTTGCCGCGTGCTTTATGCGGCTCTTGACCGAGGTCTCGCCGAACGCGATCGGGTTGATCGCGGGCAGCTCGTTCTTGCAGGCGAAGGAGAGCAGCGTGCTGCTGTATTCCCTGCGGATATCGTTCTCATGTCTCATGGAAAGCACCTTTTCGTCGCAGCTCAGCTCCATATCCTTGCCTACCAGCAGGAACGCGAGCCAGCAGAGGGGATTGAACCAGTGCACGGCGAGTATCAGATAGGAGAGCGCCCTCGCTATATGGTCGCCGCGCCTGAGGTGGCATTGCTCGTGCTCGAGCACGCATTCGAGGCTCCCGCCCGAAAGGCCGTAGGGCACGTAGATGCGGGGCCTGAATATGCCGAAGATGAACGGCGTTTCAACGTTCTCCGAGCGCAGCACGGGAATCTTCAGCCCCTCCGGGAGCTTTGCGTCGGAGGAGAGCTTGACGGCGGTCGCAAGGCGCTTTTTCAGGCTGAAGCAGCGCACAAGGCCCCAGATGATCATCGCCGCGGCGACGGTGAGCCATATCACGCCGAGCACGCTCAGCCAGTTGATCCCCGCGGCGGGGGAGGCGACGGGCGCGGCCGCGGCGGGGGAGCTGACGACGGGCGCCGCGGTCATGCTCGGCATGGCGCTTGCCGCGGGCGTGAAGGCCGCGGGGGTGACGGCGCGCCCCGCAACGTAGTCCACGGGGGAGAAGGCGGTCATCGCGCCCGTGCCGCTGACACTCTCCGCCGCCTTGGGGGCGAGGGAGAACAGGCTGAAAAAGCCCTTGATGCTGACGGGACAAACGAGGCGGAAGCCCGCCGCGAGCCAAAGCAGATAGCTCCATTTTTTGGGAGCCCTTTTGAGCAGCAGCCGTGCGAGCAGGATCGCTCCTATGACGACCGCGCCCGAAAGACTCATATTGAGCACTCTCAGGAATATGTTGCCCACAGTGTTTTCCTCCTTTCGGCGCAGCCGGCTGTTACTCGCGAATGCTGTCGATGACCTTTTTCAGCTCCTCGGCCTCGTCGTGTGAGAGCTTCTTCCCGCCGAAGAACGAAACAAGAAAGCTGGGCAGCGAGCCGCGGAAGGTCTGCTCAACGAAGGTCTGGCTCTCGTTTTCGAGCACCTCCTCGCGCGGAACGAGCGCGGTCACGACCGAACCCTCGTTCTTGATCAGGCCCTTTTCGGCAAGCTTGCGTATCATGGTAAAGGTAGTGGATTTTTTCCACCCGAGCTCCGCTTCGGCGAGCTTAACGAGCTCCATCGAGCCGGTCGGCTCGTGGTCCCATATCACGCACATAAAGCGGTAGTCGCTTTCGCAAAGGCGTCTGTATTCGTCCATCGTTTTTCCTTTCCCTCGGGTACTTCCCGGCGGCGTATCGCCGCGGGATGAGTTTATATTTATCAACCTGACATAAGTTTATATCAATAAACCTGATTTGTCAATAACAAAAATAATATATTATCAAGAGTCCGGACAAAAAAACGGCAGTCCTTCCGGGGACTGCCGTTTGGAGGTCGTTTGTTGAATTATCAGAACTCGATCTTCTCTTCGATATAGGCGCGCAGCCCGCTGATGGGCAGGCGGATCTGCTCCATGCTGTCGCGGTCGCGCACGGTGACGGTATCGGGCTCGACGCCTTCGCCGCCCTCGACCGTCTCGAAATCGACGGTGATGCACAGCGGGGTGCCGATCTCATCCTGCCTGCGGTAGCGCTTGCCGATGGAGCCGGTCTCGTCGAAATCGACCATGAAATACTTGGAGAGCATGTCGCGCACCTCCATCGCCTTGGCGGAGAGCTTCTTGCTCAGCGGCAGCACGGCCGCCTTGTAGGGCGCGAGCGCGGGCTTGAGGTGCAGCACCGTGCGCACGTCGTTCGTCGCCTCGTCGAGCAGCTCCTCGTCGTACGCCTCGCAGATAAGGGCGAGCACGGTGCGGTCGAGGCCGTAGGTGGACTCGATGATGTAGGGGATGAAGCGCTCGTTCGTGACGGGATCGAGATAGCTCATATTCGAGCCGCTGTATTCCTGATGGCGCTTGAGGTCGAAGTCCGTGCGGTTGTGGGTGCCGTTGATCTCGCCCCAGCCGAAGGGGAACAGGAACTCTATATCGCAGGCCGCCTTGGCGTAGTGCGCCAGCTTTTCGTGATCGTGGAAGCGCAGATGCTCCGGCGCGATGCCGAGATCGCGGTAATACTTCATGCCGTATTCCTTGAAGTATTCGTAAAGCTCGGCGTCGGTGCCCTCCTTGCAGAAGGTCTGGAACTCCATCTGCTCGAACTCGATCGTGCGGAAGGTGAAGTTGCCGGGCGTGATCTCGTTGCGGAACGCCTTGCCGATCTGCCCGATGCTGAACGGGAGCTTGGCGCGCATGGTGCGCTGAACGTTCGTGTAGTTGACGTATTCGCCCTGGGCGTTTTCGGGACGCAGGTAGATGACGGACTTTGCGTCGTTGGTGACCCCGCGGAAGGTCTGGAACATAAGGTTGAACTCACGGATATCGGTGAAATTATGCTTGCCGCAGTTGGGGCAGGCGATATGGTGAGCCTTTATGTAGTCGAACATCTGCTCGTGGGTCATGCCGTCCGCATGCGCCTCGGGATCGAAATCGTCGATCAGATTGTCGGCGCGGAAGCGCATCTTGCACTCCTTGCAGTCGAGCAGCGGGTCGGAGAAGCTGGCGATATGGCCGCTCGCTTCCCATACGCGCGGGTGCATCAATATGTCCGCATCCACCTCGAAGCTGTTGTGGCGCTCCTGAATGAAGCGCTTGCGCCAGCTCTCCTTGACGTTGTTCTTGAGCCTTGCGCCCAGGGGACCGTAATCCCAGGTGTTGGCAAGGCCGCCGTAGATCTCGGAGCCCGCAAAAATGTAGCCCCGGTTTTTGCACAGGGCTACGATCTTATCCATTGTGATATCTGCTTTCATAATCGTCCTTTTTTGAAAAGCGCCGCCCGCCGCGAACGGCCGGGAGCGCATCGGGGATCGCTTTATTGACGCGATCAGTTGGACTGCTTCTGGTTCTTGAGCGTACGCCAGCAGCGGGTGCAGATGTTCATCTTGCGGGGAGTGCCGTCGACGACGACGTTGACGCGCTGTACGTTGGGAGCCCAGATGCGCCTGGTCTTCCTGTTGGAATGGCTGACGAGATTGCCGCTCATTGCGCCTTTGCCGCATACTTCACAAAACTTACCCATTTCGTTACACCTCCTATATTGATCTGACGCCCGAAACGCTCCGGGCATCCCATATGTAACTCAACCATAGGATTATAACACTGCTTTTTTGTTTTTTCAAGTACTTTTTTTGGCGGAAACGCATATATATTAACGCCCCGGCAAGAATGTTTCGTATAAGGAGGCTCGGTATGGCTGTTAAAACAAAGGACCCGAAAAGGGCATATCTTATCTCCGTCGGCACAGCGCTCGGCGCGGGACTCGTTTCATCGCTCGTCTCGATGGGCGGCATGAAGGACTATGAGGCGCTGGATAGGCCGCCGCTCTCGCCGCCCGGCTGGCTGTTCCCCGTGGTATGGACGATCCTGTTCGTGCTGATGGGCGTATCCGCGGCGCGCGTATGGCTCAACACGCCCGAGGCGAGGCCGAAGGCGCTGAAGACCTATGCGCTGCAGCTCCTGCTCAATATTCTCTGGCCGCCGCTCTTCTTCGTGTTCGGGCTCAGGCTCGCGGCGTTCGTGCTGCTGCTCGTCCTTCTCGCGGCCGTTATAGTGATGACCATTCAGTTCCGCCGTATCGACCGCACCGCGGCATATCTTCAGATACCCTATATCGTCTGGCTCGTCTTCGCCGGATATTTGAACCTCGCGGCCTTTATCCTGAACGGCTGAAGCGCCGCCCGTATCGGCCGTTGAAAAGCCCGCCCTTTTGTGTTAGTATTAAAATGAAAAAACACATGGGGGGAACGGCCATGAAAAAACTGATCTCAGTCACCATAGCCCTGCTGCTCGCTCTCGCCTGCATCCCGTCCGGCGCGCTGATCGCAGACGGGGAGGAGCCCACGCTCATCTCCTCCGCCGCGGAGCTTCGCGCGCTAAGCAGCCGCGTCAACTCGGGCGACGGCTGCGAGGGCGAATACTTTCTGCTCACGGCCGATATCGACCTCGGCGGCGAGCGCTTCGTGCCGATAGGCTCCGGCGCCGCGGGGAACGTCTTCCGCGGCAGCTTCTCGGGCGGCGGGCACAGCATAACCGGGCTGTATGCCGAAGCCTGGCTCGGCGTCTCCGGCGCGGGGCTCTTCGGCAGGACCGCGGGCGGCAGCGTCAGCGCGCTTTCGGTCTCGGGCAGCGTCCTCGGCAATGAGAGCAGCGCCTGCACGGGCGGGATCGTCGGCACGGCGAGCGGCACGGTTTTCGAAAACGTCGCCTTCTCCGGAACGGTCGCGGGGGGCCTCAGCACCGGCGGTCTGATCGGCGCGGCGGAGCAGGTATCTATCGTCGGCTGCACGGTCTCGGCCTCGGTCACCGGCCTCAATTACACCGGCGGCGTCGTCGGCATAGCGGATTCGGCGGAGCTCTCGGGCTGCGCCTTCTCCGGCACGGTCTCCTCCTCGGAGCGCGCGGGCGGCATGCTCGGCTTCTGTTATAACTGCACTGCGGAAAACTGCACCAATACCGGCAGGATCACGGCCGGGGACCGCCTGGGCGGCGTCGCGGGCATGGCGCAGACGAGCGTCTTTAGCGGCTGCACCAACTTCGGCCCGATCGTGGGCGAGCGCTACGCGGGCGGCATATGCGGCAACTGCTGCGGCACGACCGTTTCCGATTCGGCGAACTTCGCCTCGGTGGCGGGGGAGGACTATATCGGCGGCATCCTCGGCTGGAGCGACGACGGGGCGGATTTCGGCGAGAACGGGCTTATAAACGAGCTGACGCGCTGCATGAATTCCGGCGCGGTCAGCGGCGAATGGGCCGCCGGCGGCCTGATCGGCGACGCGCACGATGCCCGGGTGTTCGACTGCTTTACCTGCGGCCTTGTGTATTCCGACGACTACGCCGGGGGTCTCATCGGCTACTGCGCCGAGTGCACAGTCTCCAGCTGCTATAACGCCGGGCCGGTCGCCTCGCCCGGCAGCATCGGCGCGCTCACCGCATACGTTTCGGAGGGCTCCGCTGCCTTTACCGACTGCGTCTATCTCGATTCCTGCTGCGCTGCGGGCGATGCTCACGGCGCGCCCCGCACCGAGGCCGAGCTTATGACGTCCGGCGCTTACCCGGGCTTCGACTTCGAAACGGTCTGGACGTTCGGCGGGGCTTCCTATCCCTTCGCGCGGCTTCAAAGCCTTGCGGCGCCCCGGGGCAGCGGCGATATCGACCGGGACGGCGGCGTGACCGTCTCCGACGCTGTGACCGCGCTCCGCTTCGCGATGGGGCTCGCCTCACCGACCGTCATCGAACGCTTCCTCGCGGACGCGGACGGCAGCGGCGGCGTTACCGTCTCCGACGCGCTTATGATACTGCGCGTCTCCATGGGCATAGCCTGACACAAATATCCGAAGGCCTCCCGAAAGGGGGCTTTTGCTTTATAAAAGATTGACTGAAAACAGGCAAACGGTTATAATGGAAAAAGAAGACGCATCATGCTTTTTTGAGGTGCCGCTCCGATGAAATACAGCTCTTTCAAGACCCGATCGATCTCAATAACGGCCGTTCTTCTCGCGTGCCTGCTCCTCCTTGCCGCGCTGCCCTGCCGCGCTGCCTCCGCCCGAGCCGAAGGCTCGCTCCTGCATCAAACCGACGAAGGCGTTCCTCCGTGCACGAGCGGCGGGCACGATATCATGGCGTTCATCCGCTGGGCGCTGACGCACGCCAAGCGCGAGACGATCCCCGCGGGGGCAGAGCTCCCCCTCGCTGTTTCGCAGTGCGGCACGGACCCCTGGGAGTACCTCTACGGAGGCATCCGTGCAAGGACGGACGACGAAACGCTCGCCTTCTTCTATAACACGAACTACAACCGGCAGATGACGCCGGAGCAGTACGCCGACCTGACCGCGGACTGGAGCCGCACCGGCTGGGCGACCGACTGCCAGGGTCTGCTCGACGCCTTCATGACCTACGTCGAGGGCGAGCAGACCGATATCAACGTGGCGATGAACTATGCCTACTGGTGCACCGACAAGGGCCCGATCGACGAGATCGACCGCCCCTACCGCATCGGCGAGGCCCTGTTCTGCGCCGCCAAAACGACGGGCAGGATGACGCATATCGGCTGGGTCTGCGGCTTCGACAGCGACGGCACCCCGCTCGCGATCGAAGCGCGCGGCATCTCCTACGGCGTGGTCGTCACCCGCATGGATCACCGCAGCTGGACGCACCGCGGCCTGATGACGGTCGTGTTCGACTACCCGGATCTTCCCGAAACGCCGGGGGCTTGCGAACCCGCGGCCATCGTCGAAGACGCCTCCGTTCCCGCCGTCAGCGGGAAGGCGCCTGATGAGCTTTGGTTCGGCGGCGGGAGCGGCACCGAGGCCGATCCCTACCGCATCTCCGCGCCCGAGCATCTTATGAGCCTCGCCGAATACGTCGGCTCCGGGCATCCCTGCACGGGCTGCTTCTTCCTGATGACGAACGATATCGTCTTTGAGGAGTTCACTATCCCGGCGTCCGTCGAGGAGGAGGAGCCGCCCGAAAGGACCTGGACGCCGATCGGTTTCTGGAACACGAACAACGACTGCTGCCCGTTCAGGGGGCATTTCGACGGCGGCGGCCACACGCTCTCGGGGCTGTGGTATTCCGATACGGACACCAGCTTCGTCGGCTTCATCGGCTATGCGGGCGAGGGCTGCACGGTCGAAAACCTCAATATTTTACACAGCTATTTCCATGCGCTTGACAACGTCGGCGGCGTCGCGGGCTGCGTAAGCGGCGCATGCACGCTCCGCTCCTGCCGTTTCTCGGGCAGGCTCAGCGGCGAGCTCTGGGTCGGCGGCATAGCCGGCGCGGCAAGGGGCGCGGCGAACATCGTGGACTGCGCTTCATCGGGTGTGATAGAGGCCGTCTGGGCGGCGGGCGGCACAGCGGGGCAGGTCAAAAACGCCGCGGTTTCCCGCTGCTTCTCCGTCTGCGAGCTCGACGTCAGCGACGCCGCGGGCGGGCTCGTCGGCCAGTTCACGGGCGGCTCTTTCACGAACTGCTATTTCGCGGGCTTTATCGAGGGCGTTACCGAGATCGGCGGCAATATCGGCCGCGCCGCGGGCGGGAGCGTGAGCTGCTGTTACAGCGTCGCCTCGCTCGATATCAAGGAGACCGGCGGAGGCCTGATCGGCGGCGGGGAGGCCGCATGCGAATACTGCTACTATCTCTCAGGCACGGCCGCGCCGAACGGCTTCGGTGAGGAGAGGAGCATCCTCGAGCTGCAGACCCGGGCGGGGTATGAGGGCTTCGATTTCGAGCGGATATGGCTCCTCGAGCTGATGGCGGATTACCCCTACGCGGCGCTGAGGAGCAACCCCCATTTCGAGGTCCCCAACGCGCTCCCGGGCGACGTCGACCACAGCGGCAGCGTCAACATGGGCGACGCGCTGATGGCCCTTAGGTTCGCGATGGGCATAAGCGAGGCGAGCGAAGCGGAATACGCCGCGGCGGATATGGACTCAAGCGGCGCCGTCACCGTGACGGACGCGATCCTTATCATGCGCAGGGCAATGGGGTTATAGCCCCGGGCGGTATCCCGAAATACGCTTTCTTAAATAAAAAATATATATAAGGAATACACATTTTTAAGGTTGAATGCGGGATCGAATAGCGTTATAATCGAAGCGTGAAAAATATGTGTTTTCCCCAAAACACAAAAACAAAGGAGTATCTGTTATGAAATACGGTCGTGTTTACAACTTCTCCGCAGGCCCCTCCATCCTTCCCGAAGAGGTGCTTGAAAGCGTTCGTGACAACCTCATGAACTACGAAGGCTCCGGCATGTGCGTCATGGAGATGAGCCACAGGTCCAAGGTCTTCCAGAAGATCATCGATGAGGCCGAGCAGGATCTCCGCGATCTGATGAACATCCCCGATAACTACAAGGTCATGTTCATCCAGGGCGGTGCGACACTCCAGTTCGCAATGCTCCCCATGAACCTTATGAAGAACGGCGTTGCCGACTACATCGTGACCGGCAACTGGTCCAACAAGGCCTATAAGGAGGCCCAGAAGTACGGCAAGATCAACCTCGTCGCCACCAGCAAGGACCGCAACTTCAGCTACATTCCCGACTGCTCCGATCTGCCCATCAGCGAGGATGCCGACTACGTCTACATCTGCGAGAACGAGACCATCCACGGCACCACCTTCCAGAAGCTCCCGAATACCAAGGGCAAGATCCTGGTCTCCGACCAGAGCTCCATGTTCCTCTCCAAGCCCTGCAACGTCGCGGACTACGGCGTGATCTACGGCGGCGTTCAGAAGAACATCGGCCCCGCGGGTATGGTCATCGTCATCATGCGCGAGGATCTGATCCGCGAGGATCTGCCCGCCTACGTTCCCACCTACATGAGCTATGCGACCCATGCGAACAACGGCTCCATGTACAACACCCCCAACTGCTGGTCCATCTACGTCTGCGGCCAGGTCTTCAAGTACCTCAAGAAGATCGGCGGCCTCGAGGCGATGGATAAGATGAACCGCGAGAAGGCCAAGATCCTCTACGACTTCCTCGATGAGTCCAAGATGTTCAAGGGCACCGTTGAGAAGGAGTTCCGCTCCCTTATGAACGTTCCCTTCGTCACCGCCTCCGCCGAGAGCGACGCGGCGGTCGTCGCGGCCACCAAGGCAGCCGGTTTCGATAACCTCAAGGGGCATAAGAGCGTCGGCGGTCTGCGCGCCTCCATCTACAACGCGATGCCCAAGGAGGGCGTCGTCGCTCTGGTCGATTTCCTCCGCGAGTACGAGAAGGAAAACTACAAGGGCTGAAACCTATAATAAGGAGCCTTGCCCCGGCAGGGCTCCTTTAACACAAAATAAACATATTTGATAAGGAGATCTGCTATGCGTATTCTTGCTTCCGACGGTATGGAGAAGAGTGCAGTCGCAACGCTGCGCGAACAGGGCCATGAGGTCGTTCTCCCCGAAACCACCCCCACTCCCGAAGAGCTCAACCAGCTCGTCAAGGAATTCGACGTTCTCGTCGTCCGCAGCGCCACCAAGGTGCGCGTTCCCGCCATCGACTCCGCTGCCGAAGCCGGCAGGCTGAAGCTGATCATCCGCGGCGGCGTCGGTATCGACAACATCGACCACAAGTATGCCGAAGAGAAGGGCATCAAGGTCATGAACACCCCCCGCGCTTCCAGCGACGCGGTCGCCGAGCTGGCGGTCGCCCATATGCTGGCCTGCGCCCGTTTCGTCGGCATCTCCAACCACACCATGCGTGAGGGCAAGTGGGAGAAGAAGGCCTACGCAAAGGGCATCGAGCTGGGCGGCAAGACCCTCGGCATCATCGGCTTCGGCCGCATCGGTCAGGCGCTGGGCAGGATGGCGAAAGGCCTCGGCATGAACGTCATCGCGTTCGATATCTTCCACATCCCCGGCATCGAGGAGAAGACCGGCATCAACTACGTCGAGATGGACGAGCTGCTCGCAAAGGCCGATTTCATCAG
>JAEEKE010000113.1 GCA_016282255.1 Bacillota bacterium | reverse complement strand
TCGCAGGGGTATTCGCCGGAGAAGCAGCCCGTGCAGAACTCCCTCTCCGCGCCGGTCAGGAGCTTCGCGTTCTCGATGGAGAGGAATTCGAGCGAATCCACGCCGAGCTCGCGAACGAGGCCCTCGTCGTCGAACTTGCAGGCGATCAGGTTCTCGCTCGAGGGCACGTCGGTGCCGAAGAAGCAGGGGTAGAGGAACTTGGGGCTCGCAAGGCGCACGTGCACCTCGCGGGCGCCGGCTTCGCGCAGCAGCCCGATGATGCGCTTTATCGTCGTGCCGCGCACGATCGAATCGTCGACCAGCACAACGCGCTTGCCCTTGACCGTTGAGGAAACGGGGTTAAGCTTGATGCGGACGCCCTTCTCGCGGTCGCTCTGGGTGGCCTGGATGAAGGTGCGGCCGATGTATTTGTTTTTTATGAAGCCGATGCCGTAGGGGATGCCGCTCTCGTTCGCGTAGCCGAGGGCCGCGTCGAGGCCCGAATCGGGCACGCCGATGACGACGTCCGCCTCGGTGGGGCGCTGCTTATAGAGGAACTCGCCCGCGCGCTGCCTCGCAAGGTGCACCGAGCAGCCGTCGATCACGCTGTCGGGACGGGCGAAATAGATGTATTCGAAAACGCAGAAGCCGGGGCGGGCGGCGCCGCAGTGCTCGCGGCGGCTCGTCAGCTCGCCGTTCGTGATGACCACGATCTCGCCGGGCTCAACGTCGCGCACAAGATGGGCGCCGATCGAATCGAGCGCGCAGGTCTCGCTGGCAAGGCAATACCCGCCGTCGGGCAGGCGGCCGATCGAAAGCGGACGGAAGCCGTTGGGATCCCTTGCGCCGATCAGCTTCTTCGGGCTCATGATGACGAGCGAATACGCGCCCTTGATGCGGTCCATCGCAAGGGAGACCGCGTCGTCGATCGAGCTGGTCGTGAGGCGCTCCTTGGTGATCATATAGGCGATGACCTCGGTATCGCTCGTGGTGTGGAAGATGCTGCCTGAAAGCTCCAGCTCCTCGCGCAGCTCCGCGTCGTTGGTCAGGTTCCCGTTGTGGGCGATCGCGATCGTGCCCTTGCGGTGATTGACCACGAGGGGCTGGCAGTTTATGCGCTTTTCGTAGCCGGTGGTGGAATAGCGCACGTGGCCGATGGCCATCGAGCCCATGCCGACCTTCTGGAGCGAGGCCTCGTCGAAGACCTCGTTGACGAGGCCCTCGTCGCAGTGCGCGCTTATGACGCCGTCGTCGTTGACGGCGATGCCGGCGCTCTGCTGCCCGCGGTGCTGCAGGGCATAGAGCGCGTAATAGGCGAGTATCGCCACGTTCTCACGCTCCGGCGCCGAGACGCCGAACACGCCGCACTCCTCGTGCAGGCCGGAGAAGAGCTCGTCTCTTTTATCCATGGAAAGATTCAAATCGTTCACCTTGTTGTTCATTCGCCCATCAGGCGGCGCAGTATCTCGTGGTACGCGCCCTCGACGTTGCCGAGGTCGCGGCGGAAACGGTCCTTGTCGAGCTTCTCGTGGGTCGTGCTGTCCCAGAAACGGCAGGTGTCGGGGCTGATCTCGTCGGCGAGGACGATCTCGCCCTCGGGCGTGCGGCCGAACTCGAGCTTGAAGTCGATAAGGTCGATGTTGAGGGTCTTGAAATACTCCTTGAGGATATCGTTTATCTTAAGAGCATAGCTCTTGATCGTGTCGAGCTCCTCCTCGGTGCAGAGCTCCATGGCGAAGATATGATAATCGTTGATCATCGGATCTCCGAGCGCGTCGTCCTTATAGGAGAACTCGAGCACGGTCTTCTTCATCGGTGTGCCCTCGGGCAGGCCCAGGCGCTTGGAGAGCGAGCCGGCGGCCACGTTGCGCACGATGACCTCGAGCGGCACGATCTTGACGGCCTTGACGGCGGTCTCGCGGTCGGAAAGCTGCTCGATAAGGTGGGTGGGTATGCCCTCCGCCTCAAGCTTTTTCATAAGGAAATTGGTGACGCGGTTGTTGATGACGCCCTTGCCGACGATCGTGCCGCGCTTCTCACCGTTGAATGCGGTCGCGTCGTCCTTGTAGTCCACGATGTAGACGCCGGGAACGTCGGTCGCGAAAACCTTCTTTGCCTTGCCCTCATAGAGCTGTTCGGTCTTTTTCATAATGGTAACCTCCAAAAATCTTTGGTAAAATGTGAGATAGCCGAGCGAAGAGCTGCGGCTATCGTGCTGTTTATTGCTGCGCTTCCGCGCCGAGGGCCGCGTCCTTACGGCGGACGGCGGCGGCCATGTCGCTGCGCATCTTATCAAGCTTTTCAAGGAGGGCTTCGTCGCCCAGGGCGAGGATCTCGGCCGCGAGCACAGCTGCGTTGGCGGCGCCGTCGATCGCGACGGTGGCGACGGGGATGCCCGAGGGCATCTGCACCGTGGCGAGCAGCGCGTCCAGCCCGTCGAGCGCCTTGCTCTTGAGCGGAACGCCGATGACCGGCAGCACCGTGTGCGCGGCGATGAAGCCCGCAAGATGCGCCGCCATGCCCGCGCAGGCGATGATGACGCCGAAGCCGTTTTCCCGCGCGCGGGAGGCAAACTCGCTTACCGCGTCGGGCGTGCGGTGCGCGCTCATGATATGCATCTCGTATTCGATGCCGAGCTCATAGAGCTTGTCCGCGCACTTCTTGACCACCGGCAGATCGCTGTCGGACCCCATGATGACCGCAACCTTTTTCATCGGCCTTGCCCCCTTAAAAAAGATAGCCTAATGATATCAGATTTCGCCTCCCGATTCAATAGATTTGCATGGATATATTTGAAGAAACGGCGCCGGCGGTATAATATCCCTGCACCGCATGCGAGCGAAGCGAGCCGCAGCGGGCCAATCGGCTCGCGGGGTAAATACCCCTTGAAAACTTTTCCTTTTGATGCTATATTGTATTTGTAGATTTATACCCGGGCGATCCCCGGGAAGCGGCTCAAATAATCCGAAATGAGGTGGACTTATGGAAGGCAACAACGATAACATCAACGGCGGTCTGGGCGATCTGCTGCGGAAGCTCGCGGAGCGCATCGAAAAGGGCGAGGAATACCTTTCCGACCTCGAAAAGCGCATCGACGCCAAGCTGGCCGAGCGCGCCGAGAGGAGCGGGGAATACCTCTCCGACCTCGGGGAGCGCATCGACGAAAAGTTCGGCGAGAAGGCCGAAAAAGCCGAGGAGCGCCTTAACGACCTCGGGAAGCGCATCGATGAAAGGTTCGCCGATAAGGCCGAAAAGTATGAGGAAAGGTTCTCCGATCTCGATAAGCGCATCGAAGACGGGGCCGGGAAGGGCGGGGATTTCCTCTCCGACCTCGGCAGGCGCCTCGACGAGAAGTTCGGCAAGGTCGCCGAAAAGGCCGAGGAGTATTTCTCCGGCCTCGGCAAGCGCCTTGACGACCGGTTCGGCGCAAAGGCCGAAAACAGCGATGAGCAGCCCCCGGAAAACGACGAGCGCATCGAAGAGGAGGCCGAAAAGGCCGAGGAATGCCTTTCCGACCTCGACAGGCGCTTCGGCGAGACGGCCAGGAAGGCCGAGGCTTTCATAGCCGGGCTGCATCAGCGCTTCGCCGCGAAGCGCAGGATACTGGATCCCGACGAGCCCGGCTGGATGGCGCCCGAATACGACAAACGCATGCTGGATACCTGCGCGATCGTCGGCGCCAACTGGGGCGACGAGGGAAAAAACCGCATGGTAAACATGCTTACGGAAGAATATGATGTCGTGGTCCG
>JAEEKE010000112.1 GCA_016282255.1 Bacillota bacterium | reverse complement strand
TCTGATGCAGGGCTTCGAACAGCTTGATAAAACCATCCGCCGCGGCTATTCGCTGCTTGAAAGCGAGGGGCTGTACCTCGTGAACGCGGATGGATTCGCCGCCATACCGGGCATCCGGCATGGCTTTTCAACGCGCATCGGCGGTGTCAGCCCCGCGCCGTTCGACTCGCTGAACATGTCGAGGACGCGCGACGTCGATCCCGCCAACGTGCAGCGCAACTACCGCGTTTTCGCCTCCGCCTTCGGGTTGGAGCATTCCTCGTTCGTGCTCGTCAATCATGAGCACGGCGCGAACGTCGTGCGCGTGGACGCCTCCGACTGCGGCAGAGGGCTCACGCGCGAAAACCTCCCGTTCTGCGACGGCATCATCACGAACGACCCCTTCGTGACGCTCGTGACCCTGCATGCGGACTGCAGCTGCGTCTACCTCTACGACCCGGAGCACAGGGCGATCGGCCTTGCTCACGCGGGCTGGAAGGGCACCTTCAAGCGCGTCGGTCAGCGCATGGCGGAGCGGATGGCGCAGGAGTTCGGGAGCCGGCCCGAAGCACTGTTCGCTGCCATCGGTCCCTGTATCTGCAAAAACTGCTTCGAGGTGGACGAGAGCATCGGCGCGGATTTCGCCCGGGAGTTCGATTACCCCGGCATCTCAAAGCCCGGAAAGCCCGGCAAGGCCTATACCGATATCGAGGCCGCGCTCCTCATCCAGCTGCTCGACGCGGGCGTACTGCCCGAAAACATCAGCTCCATGGGCCTCTGCACCTATGAAAGGAAGGACCTGTTCTTCTCCTACCGCAGGGACAGGACCGAGACCGGCGCGATGATCGGCTTCCTCAGGCTGACCGACGGCTGATCCCGAGAATCATTCGCCCCAATACGTTTTTTATTCTCCGTTTTGTTCAAACTAAGCTTAAGCGACTGAACGAAACGGAGTTTTTATATGCGGTTTTCAACTATGGCGGCCCTGATGCTCACCGTCGCCGCGGCGGCGGGCACGCTCGACGCAGCGCTTTTTCAGCTTCGCATAGGCAGAGCGGCGGCGGTCATATTCGCCGTTGCGGCGGCGGCCATGCGGCCCGCCGTGCTCGAGTTCTCGCCCGAATTCGAGCTCTGCCCGGCGTGTGCGCTTATACCGGCGCTGCTGCTGATCCCAGCTCTCCGGCAGGAGGGCCGGCGAACTCTACTGGCGCTCCCCGCGGCGCTCCTTATCGCGCTGCCCGCGTTCCTATTAGGCAGGCGGCTCTCGGGCGAAGCCTTTATCATCCTCTCGGCGCTGCTGCCGCTCCTTGCCGCGCCGTTTATAAAGCCCCTGTCCCTGCGCCTGCTCGCCGCCGCGCTCGCGCCTCTTTTCCTCGCGCTCCTGCTCTTCCTCGCCGATCTCGCATCAAGCGGCTACGGCGCCTACTCGGCCGTGGGCGAAACGCTCGATCTTCAGCTCACCGGCATGGCTTTCTCGGCCCTCTTCTTCGCCCTGCGGACCCCTCTCCCCAAAGCCTGAGCGTCATAAG
Organism: Bacillota bacterium; assembly: GCA_016282255.1. Taxonomy (GTDB): domain Bacteria; phylum Bacillota; class Clostridia; order Christensenellales; family CAG-138; genus PeH17. The sequence continues at coordinate 32,853 of JAEEKE010000112.1, read as the reverse complement.
CCTTCACGATATCCCCGCGGCTGCCGAAAGCCGCTTTTTTTCGCGGTGCTTGAAGCCTTTCCCGCCTCATATCCTTTCTTGAAATGAAAACCGCAGCTTTGAAAACCGGGCTTTTATCGGCCGAGGGGGAGATACCGTGACGCGCCTTATGACCGCCGCGGGTCTCCTGCTCATTTCGACCGCGGCCGGCGCGCTGATCGCCGAGGAGGCAAAGCAAAGCCTCGCCGCGCTGCGCGCTTCAAACGACGACCGGGGCGTGCCCGGGGCACAAACCGAGGCAAAGCTCAGTGCGCGGGCCGAGCTCGCCGTCCCTATCTGCGCCATCCTCGGGGCGGCGCTCGCGCTTCTGACGCTCTGAAAGGAGAACGAATGGGGTAGAGATCATCTTCCGTATCGCCGGCATCGGGATACTGATCGCGGTCGCCTGCCAGCTGCTCAAGCAGGCGGGACGGGACGATATCGCCATGCTGACCTCGCTCGCGGGGCTCGTCGTCGTGATATCCATGGTGATCAGCCTGATAGCGACGCTGTTCAGCAGCGTTAAGAGCGTCTTCCAGCTCTACTGAACATGGACCTGTATTCCGCGCTCGGCTTTGCCGCGGCGGCCGCGGTGGTGGGCTTCACCGTGCGCCGCTTCGAAAGGGAGGCGGGGCGCATGCTCACGATAGCCGCCGGCGCGATCGTCATGCTCTCGGTGCTCGCCGCGTTCTCGGGCGTCCTCGGGGACCTCGGCACCGTCGCCTCCGAAGGCGGTCTCGGCGGCGGGGAGCTGCTCACGGCTATGAAGGCCGTCGGCATAGCGTATCTTTCGCGCCTCGCTTCCTCGCTCTGCCGGGATCTTGAGGAGAGCTCCCTCGCCGATATCTGCGACCTGACCGGCAGGGTGCTGATCGTCGTGACCGTGCTGCCCCTGCTGCGTTCCATCGCCGAAGCCATGACGGCGCTCGTCAACGAGCTCCTCTAAAAACACTTTCAGCGTATGAAAAAACGGCTCGCATCCCGCCTTCTTTCAACAGGCCTCGCGGCCCTGCTGCTTGCGCTTCTGCTTCTTCCCGCGCCCGCCTTTGCGGAGGAGGAAGGGGATGCCGAAAACGAAACGCGGCAGGCGATCGCGGGGGAGATCCTGCGCCTTTCGGGCGAGACGGATCTTTCGGCCTGGCAGAGCTATTTTGAAGCGCTTTGCGCTCTATCGCAGTCGGCCGGCAATTACCGCAGCATAAACGCCTTCGTCGCGGCCCTCGCGGGCGGGGAGGACGCGCCCGGCCTCGATTCGGTCGTTCCCGAGCTCTTACTGCCGGGCCTGCGCTCCGCGCTGCGGCGTATGCTCGGCGTGATCCTTGCCGCGATGCTCGCGGGCGTCTCGGGTGTTTTGCTCGAGGACGGCGGCGCGAAGAAAACGGTGCTGCTCGCCCTCGCCTCGACGGCCGTACTTCCGGCCGCGGCGCTCTTTGCGGAGCTCGCGGGCACGGCCTCCGCCGTGATACGCGATATCGCGGCCTTTTCGGAGCTCTCCTCACCGATCCTCGGCGCGCTTTTGACCGTCCTCGGCTGCACCGGCAGCGCGGCCTTCCTCGCGCCGAAGCTCGCTTTTATCGCGGAGGGCGTCGTGCTGCTTCTAAGCGGCGCCGTATTGCCGATGCTGCTCGCCTCGGGCGTGCTCACCGTCATGAACGCGCTCGGCGGCATGCGCTTCGACCGCACCGTCAGGCTCCTTCAAAAGACCGCCAAATGGCTGCTTGCGTTCGCGGCGGCGGTTTATACGGCCGCGGCGGTGACGGGCGGCGTCCGTGCGGGCGCGGCGGACGGCGTTTCCATCCGGGCGGCAAGGTTCGCAGTCGACCGGCTGATACCCTCTGCGGGCGGCCTCATAAGCGGCGCGGCCGACGTCGTGAGCGCGGGCTCCCTGCTCGTCAAGAACGCGGCGGGCACGGCCGCGATCCTGCTGCTTGCGGCGCTCGCGATCCGTCCGGTGATCTCCCTAGCGGGCGGGATGCTCGCACTTCGGATCGCCGCGGCGGCAGCGGAGCCGCTTAGTGACGACCGCATCCCCAAGCTGCTCGACGAGCTTGCGGACACGGTCTCGCTCCTGCTCGGGGCGGCGGCCTCGGCGGCGGCCATGTTCACGGTCACCGTCGTTATGATCATCTGCTGCGGCAGCGCCGTATTCGGGTAAGAAAGGAACGCGCCTATGATGCTATTCTTTAAAAAACTCCTTCTGCGCATGATCGCGGCGGCGCTTATCGGGGCCGCTGCCGAGGCGCTTCTGCCCGACGGCGGCGTTTCTTCGGCGGCAAAGCGGGCGGTCAGGCTCGCCCTCGCCGCGGCGGTGCTGGGCGGCATGCCGGAATGAAACCCATGGCGGAACAAAGCAAAAAACCGGATCCGATAGGCCGCCTTGCCGGCTGCATGCGGCGCAATAAAAAAGCGGGGCTGCTGATCTATGCCGCGATGGCGGCGCTCGCGCTGATCCTTTTTCTCTCCTCGGGCGCGTTCGGCGGCAAAAAGCGTGAGAGCAAGCCTGCTGAGGCCGAAAGCACCCAAACGTTCACCGCCGAGGACGAGGCCGAAAAGCTTGAAAAGCGGCTCGAAGCGCTGCTCTCGGATATGGCGGGCGTGGGCAGGGTCAGGGTCATGCTGACCTTCGAGCAGACGGGCGAGCAGGTGCTCGCGCTCGAGGGGCGCTCGGGCTCGGGCAGCGAGGAATCCCGCCCCGCAACGGTCAGCGAGGGCGGCAAACAGAGCCCCATCGTGCTGACCGAGCATCTGCCGCGCGTGCGCGGCGTGGTGGTGCTCGCGGAGGGCGCGGGCAATATCGCCGTCCGGCTCAACATCATCGCGGCGGTCGGCACCGTGCTCGGCGTCGACGAAAAAAGCGTGGAGGTGTTTGTCATGGCGGCATAGGGCAGGGAATATGCTTTCAAAGGGATATGCTCCCGACCGGCATAGGTGCGTGGGAGCGGTTCTGATAAGGGCGGCTTGCCGCCGAAAATCGGTGTGGAAAGGAAGACCCCGATACAGGGGGTCAAAGGAGCTAAAAATGAGGAACAACTCTTCAAGGTTCACAAAGAAGGGCGTCATAGCGGCCGTGCTGCTGCTTTTGCTGCTCGCGGGCGCTGTATGGCTCAACATCCGGCTCAAGGAGGACGGCGGCGAAACGGACGCCATGGCGGGAAGACCCGCGGACGCGCAGAATACCGACCAAAACAGCGACGCCATCGACGGTACGGACGGCACCGAGGACGCCGCAAGCGTCGGCGCGGGCGTCTACGAGGGTTATTTCGCGGGCTTCCGCGAGGAACGCAGCAGCATCCGCGCGCAGGAGATCGACTTTTTGCGCATGATCGTCGAGGACGAGAGCACCGACGCGGAGACCCTGCGCAGCGCGCAGGAGAGGCTCATGCAGCTCGTTTCGAATATGGAGCAGGAATTCTCGATCGAGAGCAAGCTCCGCTCAAAGGGCTTCCGCGACGCGGCGGTGACGTTCAGGAACGATTCCGTGACCGTGGTCATCGACGGCGAGACGCTCTCCGACGAGGAGGTCGCGAGGATACTCGATATCATCCGCAGCGAAACGGGCGTCTCGGCCCAGGCGGTCAGGATCTCGCTCTCCCGCGGCGCGGCTTAGCGGTCCGACGGGCACGGCCGGAGGCAAAATTGACAAAGTATGCGCCAAGTCAAGTCAATCTTCGTAAATCTTACGAATAATCCTCCGAAAATGTTTACATCTTAACAGAAGTTTGGTATAATTACGTTGACTTAATATAAGGAGGTGTCCAGTTATGGATAAAGAAACTCAGGTCATTACCGATGTACAGGTCAACGAGACCGGTAAAGTAGTCTTTGCTCCCGACGTCGTTGCTACCATTGCGAATATCGCCGCAACCCAGGTCGAAGGCGTAAGCGATCTCGGCGGCGGATTTGCAGACAGCATTTCCGGCATCTTCGGCGGCAAAAAGAATTACACCAAGGGCGTTCGCGTTGAGGTCGGCAGCGAAGAAGCGGCGGTCGATCTGAGCATCAACGTCAAGTACGGCTGCAAGATCCAGGACGTCAGCAACGCGGTTCAGGAGGCTGTCAAGAACCAGATCGAGTCCATGACCGGCCTGCGCGTCGTCGAAGTCAACGTCTACGTCCAGTCCGTCACCTTCGAGCAGGAAAAGGTCGAAAAGCCCGAAAAGAAAAAGCCCGAAGAAGCTCCCAGAGTAAGGTAACGGTCGATTCACCGGTGAGCCGGGCTGCAGCTGCATTCCGGCTCTCCTTTGAATAAGAGCGCCGTGCCGGGGCGAGTTCCGGCGCGGGGAAACACGATCTAAAGCTATTAAAGTACGTGGGGAAAAACTATGAAATCCGATAAGCTAACAAAATTCCTGGTCACGATCAGCCTCGCTTTGTTCGGGATCGTTTTCCTGCTCCTTGCCGCATCGTCTTGGGGCATCCTTTCCCTTTCCAAGTTCATCAATTACCTTGAGGACGGCCCCATGTTCGTCCGCATCCTGCTCGGCATCCTGTTCATTGCTTTCACCGTCGGTCTCGTCTACGTGATCATCCGCCTCTTCAAGCTCGGCAAAGCTCCCAAGGCGGCGGAGATGAACCTGCTCACCAGAAGCAATGCGGGCGAGTCCTATATCAGCAGCGATGCGGTCTCCCAGCTCGTTTCGCGCCTGCTTAAGAAGAACAAGCAGATCAAGAGCGCCGAGACCAAGGTCATCCCGGTCGAGGACGGCGTCAATATCGACATCAAGTCCATCGTCTTTGCCGGCACGGATCTGACCCAGCTCTGCTCCTCGATCCAGAACAGCGTGAAGTACGAGATCGAGAGCACCACCGGCATCCCCGTGCGCAACGTCGCGGTCAATATCGTAAAGACAGTGCAGGGCAGCGAGCCGGTACAGGAAGCCGTCACCTCGAGGGTGAACTGACAACGAGGTAAAAGCGATGAAGTTTAGCGATATCATGGCGTGGATAGCAAACAATAAGGGCAAGTTTTGGCTCGCCCTTGGAGGCCTTGTGACCGCCATCCTTATGCTGACCGTCGGCTTTTTCGGAACGCTCCTCATCCTGCTTCTGACCGGCCTCGGCGGCGGTTACGGTTATCTGATCGACAAATTCGGCTTCTCCGACGCAAACAAGGCGATCGCGGAGTTTGTAAGGCGCCTGTTCAAGCGCAGATAAGGCCGTATCGGATGACCGCGGCTTGCCGTACGCGGTCCGGAGCAGTTGAGAGCCGGGTGCGGGGGAAAGCGCCCCGCACGGAAAAGAAGCGGTCCGTTCAGGCGGAAATACCGCCCGAACGCCGCTGAGTGCCGGCAGGCAGCTTTCCTGCGGCAAAAAATCAAACAAAGGAACCCGGCGCTGGGCGCCGACAGCTACTATGAGCAGAAAAACAGCCCGTGAGGTCGCAATGAAGCTGACCTACGAAAGAATGTTCGGCTGCGACGAGACCTATAACGAGGTGCTCCTCCAGTCCGGCATAGAGGAGGAACCGACCGAGGCGGATATCCGCTTCGCGGCCGATATAGTCGAGGGCGTTCAGAGCCGCCTTCCGGAGATCGACGCGATCATCCAGGCGGCGTCCGTCGGCTGGACTGTGGACAGGATGCCCAAGGTCGATCTTTCGATCCTCCGCAACGCCGTGTACGAGATCCGCTTCGGCGGGCAGGTCCCCGCTGCGGTCGCCGTGAACGAAGCCGTCGAGCTTGCGAAGGCGTATTGCGACGAGCGTTCGCCCAAGTTCATCAACGGCCTTCTCGGCACGGTCGTCCGCACGCAGTGATGACGGCGGACAGAACATACATCGGAATAGATACAAGCTGCTACACTTCATCTGCAGCTTGTGTTTGCGTTAACGGTATCGTTGCCGACAGGCGTACCCTGCTCCCGGTGGAGCAGGGCAAGCGCGGCCTGAGGCAGAGCGACGCCGTGTTTTTGCATACGAGGAACCTGATCCCGCTGATACCGGAGCTGCTTGCCGATATCGACCCCAAAACCGTGGCCGGCGTCGGCGTCAGCGTATGCCCCAGCGGGCGGGACGGCAGCTATATGCCGGTCTTCCTCGAGGGCAGGCTCGTTGCCGAGACCATCGGCGCGGCGCTCGGGGTCCCCGTGCTGCATTTTACCCATCAGCAGGGGCATATAAGAGCCGCGCTCTTCTCGAATGAGGAGCTGCTCGGAAAGCGTTTTTGGGCATTCCATCTCAGCGGCGGCACCAGCGAGCTGCTCGAGGCGGATGAAGCGATGCATATAACCGTCCGCGGCGGCTCGAGCGATATCAACGCCGGTCAGCTCGTGGACAGGCTCGGCGTGAAGATGGGCCTCGGCTTTCCGGCGGGCAAGGCGCTCGAACAGCTCGCTTCCGCCGCGGGCGAGCGCGGTATCCTGCTTCCCGCAAGCGTAAAGGGCACCGTCTTCTCGTTCTCCGGCGCCGAAACGCAGGCGGAGAAGGCGCTTGAGAACGGGGCGGATAAGGCGGGCGTCGCCTATGCCGTCTACGACCTCATCGCAAGGACGCTTTCAAAGACCGTCGTCAACGCGATGAGCGGCGCTGCGGGCAGCCCCGAATGCCGCGACTTCCTGCTTGCGGGCGGCGTGGCGTCAAGCGAGCTGCTTCGCTCCATGCTGCTCGGGCGCACCGAGGGCACGGGCGCAAGGCTGCATTTCGCGCGTCCCGAGCTCTCGAGCGACAACGCGGTCGGCGCGGCCCTGCTCGCGATGGACGCGATCGAAAACGGAAAATGACCCCATAGGGGAGGCTATAATAACGAAACCGAAAGGAAAACGATCATGGCGAATATCATCGACGGCAAACTGATCGCGGCGGAGCTCCGCGGCGACTGCGAAAGAAGGGTAAACGCCCTAAAGGAAAGGGGCGTCGCTCCGAGGCTCGACGTCGTCATCGTCGGCGACGATCCCGCTTCCCATCAATACGTCAACAGCAGGCTGCGCGACTGCGCGGATATCGGCCTTGAAAGCGAGACCCACGCTCTGCCCGCCGACGCGACCGAGGCGGAGCTCATCGAGCTTATCGAGGCGCTCGGCGCGGATAACTCGGTCCACGGCATATTGCTGCAGCTCCCGCTCCCCAAGGGCATGGATCAGGACAGGGTGCTCGCGCATCTCGATCCCGACAAGGACGTCGACGGCCTGACCGTCGCCAACGCCGGCGCGCTCTACACCGGCAGGCAGGGCTTTGCGCCGTGTACGCCCAGCTCGGTCATGACCCTGATCCGCAGCACAGGCGTCCCCATCAAGGGTAAGAACGCCGTCGTCGTCGGCAGGAGCATCGTCGTCGGCAAGCCCGCCGCCATGCTGCTGCTCAAGGAGCACGCCACGGTCACGATCTGCCACTCCCGCACCGCCGACCTCGCCGCGCACACCAAAAACGCCGATATCCTCGTTGCGGCCGTCGGCGTGCCCGGCCTCATCACGGGCGATATGATCAAGCCCGGCGCAATAGTCGTGGACGCCGGCATCAACCGTGTCGACGGCAAGACCGTCGGCGACGTCGATTTCGCAAGCGCCGAACCCGTCGCGGGCTGGATCTCGCCGGTCCCGGGCGGCGTCGGCCCCGTAACAAGAAAGATACTTCTTGCAAACACCCTGACCGCTGCGGAGAGGCTCAATGGCGCAGACTGAACGGGCCTGGACCGTCGAACAGCTGAATAACTACGCAAAGGCCGTCCTCGAGGGCGACGCAAGGCTCCGCCGCGTGCACGTTTCGGGCGAGCTGACCGGCGTCAAGACCTACGGCCGCATGGGCATGACCTATTTTTCGCTCAAGGATGCCGCGGCCGTGGTAAGCTGCGTCATGTATCAGAGCGTCCGCGCCCGCCTGCGCTTCGAGCCGGAGGACGGCATGAAGGTCACCGCCACGGGCGACGTTTCGCTCTTCGTGCGCGACGGCCGATTCCAGCTCATCGTCAATTCATTGAAGCAGGAGGGCGAGGGCGAGCAGTATGCCGAGCTCCTCGAGCTCAAAAAGAAGCTCGAAGCGGAGGGCGTTTTCGAAAACTGCCGTCCGCTGCCGTCCCTGCCGAGATGCATCGGCGTAGTCACTTCCGGCGAGGGCAAGGCACTTGAGGACATCCTCTCCACGATGCGGACCCGCTTCCCGGGCATGCGCGCCGTCTTCGTGCCCTCGGCCGTGCAGGGCCCGAACGCGCCCGCCTCGATCGCCGGCGCGATAGAATACCTCAACCGCATAGCCGTTACCGACGTCATCATCGTTGGCCGCGGCGGCGGCAGCAGCGAGGAGCTCTCCTGCTATAACGACGAGCGCGTCGCAAGGGCTATACATAATAGCCTTATCCCGGTCGTCAGCGCCGTCGGGCACGAGCTCGACTACACGCTCGCCGATTTCGCGGCGGATCACCGCGCCGGCACGCCCACGCTCGCCGCGGTCATGGCCGTTCCCGTAAAGGCTCAGCTTGAGGACCGCATCCTCGGCCTGCGCGCGGGGCTCGATCAGGCCGTAGCCGCGCGCCTCGGCGCCGAAAGGAAGCGCATCGATATGCTCGATTCGAGCGCCGCGCTTTCTAAGCCCGCGGCCCTGATCGCCGAGAAACGCATGAAGCTCGACCGCGTGACCGACGCGCTCGGCTATGCCGTAAAAAACGCACTGGAAAAACGCAGGGCGGCGCTTGAAAAGCTCTCCGAAAAGCTCGCCGCGCTCGACCCCTACGCCGTACTCGACCGCGGCTATGCGATCGTCAGCGATGGGGCGGGAAGGCCGGTGATCGACGCCTCGGCCGCGGAGGTCGGCTCAAGGCTGACCGTGCGCATGCGCGGCGGCAGGCTGGGCGTAGTCGTCGAAACCAAGGAAACAAACGATAATCGGTAATAAAAAAATCAGAATCATTATAAAGGCAGGATAAGCATGAACGAGCAGGAGATCAATTCCATGACCTTTGAGCAGGCCGCGGCGGAGCTTGAAGCCATTGTCGGCAAGCTCAATTCCGGCAGCGCGCAGCTCGACGAGATGATAGCGCTCTATGAAAGGGGCGTCGCGCTCTCCGACCACTGCAAAAAGCTGCTCAGCGATTACGACGGCAGGGTCCTTAAGGCGATCCGCGGCGCGGATACGGAGCTGACCGAGCTCTGAGGTGCCCGATGGGGGATTTTAAAGCAAGGCTTTCAGAATACGGTGCCGAGGTCGAGGCCGAGCTCGCCCGCGCGATGGAGCTTCCGGGCGTGCCCGCGCTGCTTCAAAAGGCGATGCGTTACAGCCTCGAGGCGGGGGGCAAGCGGATCCGTCCGTGCCTCGCGCTCGGCTGCTCGGACATGCTCGGCGGCGACCACGCCATGGCGCTGCGCCTCGGCTGCGCGCTCGAGATGATCCACACCTATTCCCTGATCCACGATGACCTGCCATGCATTGACAACGACGATATGCGCCGCGGCCGCCCGTCCAACCACAGGGTGTTCGGCGAGGGCCAGGCCGTGTTCGCGGGCGACGCGCTGCTGACGTACGCATTCGAATACCTGCTCAGCGGCGACGCGCCGTTTTCGGGCCAATACTACCGCCGCGCCTGTTTCGAGATCGCGAAGCGCGCCGGCGCCTCGGGCATGGTCGCCGGGCAGTCGCTCGACCTTGAGGCCGAGCAGAACCGGATCCTCGATGAGGAGCGCCTTGGCGAGATCCATTTCCATAAGACCGCCGACATGCTGATCGCCGCCGTGCTCTCGGGCGCGTATTCCGCCGGGGCGGGCGAGGAGGCGATAAAGCGGCTTGAAAGCTACGCCTCAGCGATCGGCCTGCTCTTTCAGATCACCGACGATATCCTCGATCACGAGGGCGACGAAGCGCTGATGGGCAAGACCCTCGGCAAGGATCTTGAGAGCAATAAGCTCACTTACGTGACCCTCTATGGAATCGACCGTGCAAAGGAGCTTGCGGAGCAGACCGCCGAAAAAGCCTCCGAAGCGCTCTCCCTGTTCGGAAGGGACCTTACGGGCGAGCGCGAGCAGGCGGGCTTTGGCTTCCTCTGCGAGATGATCCGTTTTATAAAGGACAGAAAGAACTGACATGACTTCATTCGAAGACCTGAAGCTGCTGAACCGAATACACGAGCCCGCGGATCTTAAAAAGCTATCGAAAGAGGAGCTGACTCTTCTTGCGGACGAGATGCGCAGGTACATGGTATCCACCGTTGCGAAGAACGGCGGGCATCTTTCCTCGAACCTCGGCATAGTCGAGCTGACGATCGCGCTGCATCTCTGCTTTGATTTCCGCTCGGACAGGCTCATATTCGACGTCGGGCATCAGTGCTATCCCCATAAGCTGCTGACCGGCCGCGCGGAGCGCTTCTCGACCCTGCGCCGCAAGGACGGTATCTCGGGCTTCCCGAAGACGAGCGAGAGCGAATACGACGCGTTCAACGTCGGCCACTCCAGCACCGCGGCGTCCGCGGCGCTCGGCATACTGCGCGCGCTCCGGCTCGAAGGAAACACCAAGAGCCGTGTCGTAGCCGTCGTGGGAGACGGCGCGATGACCGGCGGCCTGACCTTCGAGGCCATGGACGACGCGGGCGAGAAGGAGCTGCCCTTCATCGTCGTGCTCAACGACAACAAGATGAGCATCGCGGGCAACGTCGGCGGCCTCAGCTCGCATCTGTCAAAGCTGCGCACGAGCAAGGGCTACAAGCGCTTCAAGCGCGGCTTCTCCGGCAGGCTCAAAAAGATCCCCCTCGTGGGCAAATGGCTGTCGAAGCATATTGAAAACCTCAAGAACCGCATCAAATATTTCATCCTGCCGAACGTCCTCTTCGAGGAGCTCGGCTATACCTACGTCGGTCCGTTCGACGGGCACGATATCGACGAGCTCGTAACCATCTTCGAGCACGCTAAAAAATACGTCAACGACAAGCCCGTGCTCATCCACGTCATGACCAAGAAGGGCAAGGGCTATGCTCCGGCCGAAAAGGATCCCGAGCGCTTCCACGGCATCGGTTCGTTCAACGAGGAGACGGGGGAGAGCAAGTCCTCCGAGAATAACTCCAAGGTGTTTGCAAACGAACTCACCCGCCTTGCGGAGGAGGATGAGCGCATCGTCGCGATAACCGCCGCGATGCCGAGCGGCACCGGCCTTTCCATCTTTAAAAACCGTTTCCCCGAAAGGTTTTTCGACGTCGGCATCGCCGAGCAGCATGCGGTCACGATGGCAGCGGGCATGGCTTCGGCGGGGCTTAAACCCGTGTTCGCCGTGTATTCCACTTTCCTGCAGCGCGGCTACGACCAGCTTCTGCACGACGTCTGCCTGCAGAAGCTCCCCGTCGTTTTCGGCATCGACCGCGCGGGCCTAGTCGGTGCGGACGGCGAAACGCATCAGGGCGTCTACGATATCGCCTATCTTTCCACCCTGCCCAACGGCTTCAAGCTGTTCTCGCCCTCCTCGGTCGAGGAGCTTAGGGCGATGCTCGTGCTTGCGCTAAGGCAGGAAGGTCCCTGCGCGCTGCGCTACGGCAGGGGGCTGCTGCCCTCCCGCCCGCTGACCGATGAGGACAAGCTCGATGAATGGGTGCCCGTCCGTCCCGTCCGTCCCGTCACCGTCGTCGCCTCCGGCCGTATGCTCGGCATGGCCGAGGCCGCGTGCGAAGGGTTCGACGTGGGCCTCATAAACGCAAGGCTGCTCTGCCCGCTCGGCGAAAGGGAGCTCCGCCTGCTCGACGGCGCTCAGTGCGTGATAACCGTTGAGGACGGCAGCCGCGAGACCGGCTTCGGCGCGCAGCTTGCAAGGCTCGCCTGCGCCGAGGGAAGGCTTAGGGTGATAACGCTCGGCGTACCGGCCGTGCCGATAACCGCGGCGACGCCCGCCGAGCAGGACGAGCTCTCGGGCATTAGCGAAGAACATATAAGGGCGGAGGTCGTCAAAATGATCGCCGCTTTGGGATAAGATTCGGAGGAAGATTTGGCTGAAAGAGCGGATAATAAACTCGTGGAGCTCGGCCTCGCGCAGTCGCGCGAGCGGGCGAAAGCGCTCATAATGGAGGGCGTGGTCCTGCTCGACGGCGCAAGGGTGATGAAGCCGAGCGATCCCGTCAGGGAGGGACAGGTGCTCTCGATAAAGGAGGACCCGATCCCCTTCGTCAGCCGCGGCGGCCTCAAGCTCAAAAAGGCCGTCGAACGCTATGCCATCGACCTTTCGGACCGCGTCTGTCTCGACGTCGGCGCTTCCACCGGCGGCTTTACCGACTGCATGCTGCAAAACGGCGCAAGGAAGGTCTTCGCCGTGGACGTCGGCTACGGCCAGCTCGACTGGCGGCTGCGCAGCGATCCGCGCGTTATCTGCATGGAGCGGCATAACGCCAGGCTCATGGAGCGCGCGTGGTTCGACGAGGTCATCTCCTTCGCTTCGTGCGACGTTTCGTTCATCTCCATAAGGCTCATCCTTCCCCGCATCAAAGAGGTGCTTTTGCCCGGCGGCCGCGCCGTGGTGCTCGTCAAGCCCCAGTTCGAGGCGGGCAGGGAAAAGGTCGGCAAAAACGGCGTCGTGCGCGATAAAAAGACGCATCTTGAGGTCCTGCTTTCCGCGGCGGAATTCGCGCTCTCCTCGGGCTTTTCCGTGCTCGGCGTCGATTTTTCGCCGATCACCGGACCCAAGGGCAATATCGAGTTCCTGCTCTATCTCGGCACGGACGAGGAGGGCGGGGAGGAAGGCGCATTGGATGTTGAGCGCGTCCGCGAGCTTGCCGCCCAAACGGTCGAAAACGCTCATGAAAGCCTCGGCTGAACGGGCTTTTCAAAGGAGTTGCCAGCTATGAAAAAAAGGATCTACGTATTCGCGAATATGACCAAGCCGGGTTCGGCCGAGGTGCTCAAAAGCGTGCTCAAAACCATAGGGGATGAGGGCTTTATCGGCGAGGCCTTCCCGAGTCCGACCGACCTGTTCCGCGCGAATGCCGCCTTGCCCGCCGAGTGCATAATCACCATCGGCGGCGACGGCACCGTGCTGACGGCGGTATCCGCGGCGGTGAACAACGGCTTTTCGCTCGAGGTCCCGTTCCTCGGCATCAACCTCGGCAAGATCGGCTTCTTCAGCGAGACCGACGTCGCCGGCTTCGGGGACGCCCTCAAAAGCTTCAAGGAGGGCCGGTGCCGCATCGAGGAGGCGTCGATGCTCCGGGCAGAGATCGGCGAGGGGAGAGAGTTCATCTGCCTCAACGATTTCATGATCGCGAAGAAGGGCTTCTCGTCCGTCTCACACGTGGAGGTCGAGGTCGACGGCTTCAGCATGGGCATGATCCACGGCGACGGCGTCATAATCTCGTCGTCCACCGGCTCGACGGGCTATTCCATCTCGGCCGGCGGCCCCGTCGTCGCCCCGAATCTCGACGTCATGCTCGTCACCCCCGTCTGCCCGCATTCATTGACGGCGCGGCCGGTCGTAGCGTCCTTCGATTCCGTCATAACCGTGACCGCGCGCTCCGAGTGCGTCCTGCATTCGGACGGCGTGCAGCTCATGACCGTTCCGAAGGATACCTCCTTCACCGTCCGCAAGGCCGACCAAAAGGTCCGCTTCATACGCATAGGCAGCCGCAATATCTTCAAGCTGATCCGTGAAAAACTGGTCTGAAACCGCCCCGCAGGAGGAAAAGTGCTCTCAAGACTGATCATAAACAACATAGCGCTGATCGAGCAGCTCGATATCGAGCTTGCCCCGGGCCTCAACGTGCTCACGGGCGAGACCGGCGCGGGCAAATCGATCATCATCGACAGCGTGAACCTCGTGCTCGGCGACCGCGGCAGCCGCGAGCTGATCTCCCACGGCAGCCAGAAGGCGCGCGTGGAGGCCTTCTTCGATATCTCGGGCCCCGAAAGAGCGGCGGTCGAAAAACAGCTTTCCGAGCTCGGCATCGAGGCCGAGGAGGGCGAGCTGATCATTGTGCGCGAGATCACGGCCTCGGGCAAGAGCCTTTGCAGGCTCAACGGCGAGATCGTGACCCTCGCGGCGCTCCGTGCCGTGACCGACAGCCTCGTCGACGTTCACGGCCAGCACGAGCACCAGTCCCTGCTCGAACCGAAAAAACATATCGGCATCCTCGACGCGTTCGGCGGCGCCGCGCTTATCGCACAGCGCGAAAAGGTCAATTCCGTCTACGACGCGCTGAAAAAGGTCGTCGGCAGGCTCAATTCCGGCTTCGTCTCCGCCGAGGAGCGCGAGCGCAGGCTCGATATCCTCGCCTATCAGATCCGAGAGGTCGAAAAAGCCGGCCTTTCGGTCGGCGAGGAGGAGGCCATCGAGGAGGAGCTGAGGCTCCTGTCGAATGCCGAGAAGATCAGCAATGCCCTTGAGGGCGGCTCCGAGCTGCTCTCGGGCGACGCGGGCGCGCTCGAAAAGCTCCGCAGCGCAGCGGACGCCGTGGCCGATATCGCCGGGCTCTCGGAGCAGTACGGCGAGCTCTGTTCCCGGCTCGACAGCGCCTATTACGAGCTTGAGGACGCCGCCTATCAGCTGCGCGATCTCGGCGGCAGCTTCGAGTATTCGCCCGAGCGCCTCAACGAGCTCGAGCACAGGCTCGATCTTATCACTTCCCTCAAAAGAAAATACGGCGGCTCGGTCGAGGCGGTGCTCGCGTTCAAGGATAAGGCGCAGGCGGAACTGGACGAGCTGACCGGCGCCGACGAGCTGCGCGCCCTTCTGATGGCCGAGAAGGAGCAGCTGCTTAACGCCTACCGCGGGGAGTGTGAAAAGCTTACCGCGCTTCGCGTGGAGACCGCCGAAACGCTGAAAAACGGCGTTAACGGCGAGCTTTGCCAGCTCGGCATGGAGAAGGCGGTCTTCGACGTCGCCTTCCGCACCCCAGACGGCGCGCTCCGTAGGAACGGGCTCGACGAGGTCGAGTTCATGCTCAGCGCGAATTCCGGCGAGCCGCTCCGTCCGCTCTCAAAGGTCGCTTCGGGCGGCGAGCTGTCAAGGATCATGCTCGCTATAAAGACCGTCTGCGCCGCGTCGGACGGCACGCCGACCCTGATCTTCGACGAGGTCGATACCGGCATAAGCGGCCGCACGGCGGTCAAGGTGGGGGAGAGGATGAGCCTCGTCTCGCGCCGCAAGCAGGTGCTTTCGGTAACGCATCTGCCGCAGATCGCGGCGTTTGCGGACTGCCACCTGCTCGTCGAAAAGCATACCGAAGGCGAAAAGACCGTCACCTCCCTCCGTCCGCTCGCGGCTCAGGAGCGCAAAGAGGAGCTCGCGCGCATCATGGGCGCCGGCAGCGAAGCCGTCTCGGCGCTGAGCTACGCGGGCGAGCTGATTGCCTCCGCCGACGCGTTCAAAAAAGCGTCGGCCTGATCGCGATCCGTTCCTGCCTTTCCCTTGCGGGGAGGGCTTTTTTATTTCACCAGGCTTTCATACATCCAGAAGGCGTAGATCCCGTGGCCGCGGGTAGGATCGTTGATGAACACGTGGGTCACGACCCCGGCGAGCCGCCCGTCCTGGATGATCGGGCTGCCGCTCATGCCCTGAACTATGCCGCCCGTGGCGCTCAGCAGCGCTTCGTCGGTGATCTCTATCACCAGCCCCTTCTGGTCCGGCCGGTCCTGCCTGCTGCACCGCACTATGCGGCAGGCATATTCTTTGGGACCGTTGCCGTCGATCTGCGCAAGCAAAAGGGCTTCGCCGGTGTGCACCTCGCTTGGGAACGCCAGCGGTATTGCGGTCTTGCCGCTTATCACCTCCGAGGCCTCCCCGCCCGAGCCGAGCCTTCCGAATACGCCGAGGCTGCAGTTGAGCTCCACGCTGCCTATCTCCCCGCTCTCCTCCGAAAAGGTCCCCATCAGCTCGCCGGGCGTGCCGGATCTGCCGCGCGAAACGCCCAGTATCGTCGCGGCGACCTCCCTGCCGCTCAGCACGGGCAGGAGCTTACCCGTATCGCCGTCGAGCACCGCGTGGCCGAGCGCCGCGCTCGCATTCGTCCCGGCGTCGATGAACGAGAGCGTGCCGATGCCGACCGTGCTGTCGCGCACCCAGGCGCCCAGCTTCATTTCGCCGTCCGCGGCCCTTACCGGCGCCGCAAAGATAATAAGCGGCTTCCCGCTGCGTTCGACCGTCAGCTCGGTCCCATCGGGCCGCGCGTTAACCGCAAGCTGCAGCTCCTCCGCGCTCGCTATCGCGCAGCCGTTGACCTCGGTTATCAGGTCCCCGGCCCTGAGCCCTGACCTTTGAGCGGGGCAGACGCTCTTGCCCGCGCCGTCCTTAAAGCTGCCGAGGCCCACCACCAGCACGCCCCGCGTATGGATCGCTATCCCGACCGCGTTCCCGCAGGGGATCACCGAAGGCCGCTCCATTCGGAAAACCTCGGCGCCCGCAAGCTCTATCAGCCCGAAAAGCCGGACCGACAGGCGCTTTTCGCCCAGCGTTTCATCCCCCGAATACGCCGCCGTGACCGCTTTCCCGCCGGAAAAGAGCGCATCCTCCGCCGCGCCGCCATCTATGAAGATCGCGCCGGGCAGCCGCCGCGCCTCGATCATCGGGTCGGTGAAATTGAGCGCGAGTATCGCCAGCGCGCACAGCGCACCGAAAAAGCGCAGCAGCTTCGCCGCGGCGCCGTCCGACTGCCGATGCCGTTTTGCCTTCATCCTTTTCATAACGAACAGTATTCCCGCCGAAGCCCCGTTTCAATCATTCGGCCTTTTATGCAAAGATTTGCACATACGCGCCTAAAAAATCATAAAATAAGGTAAAAATCCGCAAATTGATAGTGACTTCCTTTTGCGCTTATGCTATAATTGAGGCATGAAAAAGCGCTACTACAAATCTAAATACCCCAAGCGCCGCGGCAGGATCCGCCGCCGCGGGCAGAAGGGCGGCAAGGCCGTAAAAACCATCCTCGCGATCCTCGGCGCCCTTATCGGCATAGCCGTGCTGACGCTCGGCGCGATGTTCGTGCTCGAAGTCTTCTTTAAGATCGACACGCCGCTCCGCCCGGACGGCCCCATCGGCAAGCTCGCGAGCCATTTCAACGCGGAGTTCGTCGTTTCGCCGACGCCGTACGTCACCCCCGAGCCCACGCCCACGCCCTATCCGATGGACGAGTTCTCCGCCGAGGACGCCGAAAGGGAGCTCGTTTTCCCGGCTGATTTCAGCTATTCCTACCTCGGCGATCCCTATTGCGGTGGCAGCACGATCGTCTGCTCGGCGGGCAAGCTGATCGACGGCAGCGTCCGCATGAACAGGCTTGTCGAATACAATATAGCCTCCGGCCGCATGATCGAGCTGCCCTATCAGGCCGAGAACGACCATCTCTTTTTCCCGGTCTTCAACGAAAGCTGGCTTGTCTATTTCGACGCTAACTATTCCGTCGGCGGCGGCAATATCATGGCGGTGAGGACCGACACGGGCGTAGTCTCACAGCCGGGGCTCGTAAAGCAGGTCTATATCGGCCAACCCGAGCTCAAGCTCTGGGGCAATTATCTCGCCTGGACCGAGCGCACGGGCAGCGAGCGCGAAAAGGTCTTCGTCTGCGACCTTACCACCATGGAGACCGCGGTCGTCGGCATCTTCGACAGCTCCGTCTACGGCACCAGCCAGCCCGCGTTCGGCGGCGGCAAGCTGATCTTCGCCGATGCTGACTCGCTCGATCCCACCGCTTCGCTGATACGCTGCTTCGATATCGCGACTGGCGAGGCCGCGGAGTATCGCCCCGGCGTCTACGTGCACGATCCCGAATACAACGGCAAATACTTTGCCTGGCTCAGCGCCAATCATTCCGAGGATACCGCCCTCTATATCTGGGACGGCGTCGGCGCTCCCCGGGTGCTTGAAGAGGGCGTCGTCGAATTCGGCCTTTCCGACGACTTCATCGCCTACGGCAAGGACGGGGCCGTCCATGTATACATCTTCGATTCCGGCAGGACCTACCGCGTCTCGCCCGAGCGCGAGAACACGCAGTTCCTCGGCGTTTCGAGCGGCACCGTCATCTGGATGGACGTCACCTCGCGCGAGAGGGATATCATCAAGTTCTCCGTGCCTCCGGTGCCCGCTTCCACTCACTGAAACAAAGCGCTTATATGGCTTCAAAGGATAAAACCAAATACGTCTGCGGCGAATGCGGCTACGAGACCGTCAAATGGATGGGCTGCTGCCCCCAGTGCGGCAGCTGGAACACGCTCGTAGAAGTGACGGCCGCCGCTCAACCGGCGTCGGGCGGAAGGCGGCTCGGCGGCAATGCGCGCGCCGTGACCGTCGGCTCCGTCACCGAGAGGGACGCCGCGAGGACGTCGACCGGCATCTCCGAGTTTGACCGCGTCCTCGGCGGAGGCGTCGTCGCGGGCTCGACCGTGCTCGTCGGCGGCGATCCGGGCATCGGCAAGAGCACGCTCTTGCTCCAGGCCGCCAGCAACCTGATGGCGCACGGCCCGGTGCTCTACGTTTCGGGCGAGGAATCCAAAGCCCAGCTCAAGCTCCGCGCCTCCCGCTGCGGCGTCGATCCCGAGCTCCTCATCATGACCGAGACCTCCATCGACGCGATCGAGGCCGAGGTCGACCGCCTCAAGCCACGGTTCCTCGTCATCGATTCGATCCAGACCATGACCGCGCCGGAGCTCAGCAACGCCTCCGGCAGCGTGACGCAGATCCGCGAGGCCACCACGGCGCTGACGCGCATCGCCAAGACCAACGCCTGCGCGGTGTTCATCGTCGGCCACGTCACCAAAGACGGCGCCATCGCCGGCCCGAGGCTGCTCGAGCACATGGTCGATACCGTCCTCTATTTCGAGGGCGACAGGCACGATCAGCTCCGCCTCCTGCGCGCGGTCAAGAACCGCTTCGGCTCCACGAACGAGATCGGCATCTTCGAGATGGGGCAGGAGGGGCTCTCCCAGGTGGAGAATACCGCGGGCCTCTTCGTGACCGGCGGCAACGACACGGGCTGCGCCGTGACCTGCATCATGGAGGGCAACCGCCCGATCATCGTCGAGGTCCAGTCCCTGCTCAATCCCACCTCGTTCTCCAACCCCCGCAGGGTCGCCGCCGGCATGGATACGAACCGCCTGATGCTGCTCATCGCGGTCCTCGAACGCCGCGGAGGCCTCAGGATAGGCGATAAGGACGTCTATACCAACGCGGTCGGCGGCATCCGCATCGACGACCGGGGCGCGGACCTTGCCGTCGCCCTCGCCGTGGCGGGCTCCGTGTTCGACCGCAAGCTCCCCGAAAGCACCGCGGTGATCGGCGAGCTGAGCCTGACGGGCGAGATCCGCCCGGTGGACAGGCTGCAGAACCGCGTCGCCGAATGCGCGCGCCTCGGCTATAAGCACGCAGTGATCCCCGCTTCATCCAAGCTAAAGGACTGGGAGGGCATGGACCTTATCAGGGTGCGCTATCTGCGCGACGCCTTCCTCTGCTTCATCGATAACTGATAAAAAACAAGCGGCCCTGCCGCTATGCTATCGGAGTATAAAATGATCGACGAAAAACTGACCGACAAAGCGAATACCATCTGCCTCTACCGGATACTCGAGCAGTATTCCGACGAGGAGCATATCCTCACCATGAAGGATATCATCGGCCGCTTCAACGACGAGTTCGGCCTGCGCATCGACCGGAGGACGATCTACAGTTCCGTGAAGACCCTGCAGAAGCTAAAGTACGATATCTCGGATTTCGAGGAGAACCGCAAGGGCTATTTCCTGCGCACGCGCCTCTTCGAGCCCTCCGAGCTGCGCCTGATGATGGATGCGGTCTATTCGATGGATTCGATCCCGCAGAAGCAGACTTTCGACCTTATCGAAAAGCTCCAGTCGACCTGCAGCGTGCATCAGAAGCGGCTCTATAAGCATCTCTTCGCCTCCGAGCCGGATAAGAAGACCCAGAACCGCACCGTGTTCTTCAATATCGACAGCCTCGAGACCGCGATCGCGGACAAGGTCAAGGTCGATTTCGTCTATATGCAGTACGGCCTCGACAAGCGCCTGCATCCCCGCAGGAAGGAGCGCTACACGGTCAGCCCCTACAGCATGGTGTGCGACAATAAAAAGTATTATCTGCTCTGCATCAAGGAGGGCAAGGAGGATCTCAGCTTCTACCGCATCGACCTGATGAAGGATATCCGCATCCTCGATAAGCCCGTCGATTTCCCGCCCTCCAAGGTCGATATCAACACCGCGCGCAAGACGGTCTACGCCTATGCCGGCGAGCCGATCAATATCAAGCTGCGCTGCAGGAACAGCGCCGTCGGCAGCATCGTCGACCAGTTCGGCGCCGGCGTGCGCATCGAACCGCTGGACGACGAATACTTCATCGCCCGCGTCAGGACCGTGCCGGACGGCATGCTGTACTGGACCATGCAGTACCTTTCCGACGTTGAGATCCTTGAGCCCGAAAGCGTCCGCCAAAGGGCGATAGACATGATAAAAGCCAACCCCTACGGCGTCTGAACCGGCCGCCCGACCGAAACGGAGAAAACATGCTGTCTTTTGAAAGCGACTATATCGAAGGCGCGCATCCGGCGATCCTCGAAGCCCTTGAAAAAACCAATTTCGAGCCCCTGCCCGGCTACGGTACGGACGCGATAAGCCTCTCCGCCAAGGCGAGGATCCGCGAGGCCTGCGCCGCTCCGAATGCCGAGGTCTTCCTGCTCTCGGGCGGCACCTCCGCCAATCAGATCGTGATCTCCTCCATGCTCCGGCAGGAGGAGGGCGTCATCGCCGCTTCGACAGGGCACGTCAGCGTCCACGAGGCCGGCGCGATCGAATACACCGGGCATAAGGTTTTAACGCTCCCCTCGCATGAGGGGAAGCTCTCCTCCGAAGAGGTCAGGGCCTTCCTGTCAGCGTTCTTTGCGGACGCGAACAACGAGCACATGGTGTTCCCGGGCATGGTCTATATCTCGTTCCCGACCGAGCTCGGCACGCTCTACTCCCGGGACGAGCTCTTCGGCCTCTCCGCCGTCTGCCGCGAATTCGGCCTCCCGCTCTATATCGACGGCGCCCGCCTCGCCTACGGTCTCGAGAGCGCGGCCTGCGACCTGACCCTTCCCGAGCTTGCGCACCTTGCCGACGTCTTCTATATCGGCGGCACCAAATGCGGCGCGCTGATCGGCGAGGCAGTCGTATTCACGCACGGGAACGCGCCCAGGCATTTTGTCACGCTGATCAAACAGCGCGGCGCCCTGCTCGCCAAGGGCAGGCTGACCGGCGTCCAGTTCGACGTTCTGTTCACCGACGGCCTCTATTTCAGGCTCGGCCGCCACGCGATCGAGATGGCCGGAAAGCTCCGCGCCCTGCTGCTTGAGAAGGGCTGCCGGCTCTATATCGATTCGCCCACGAACCAGCAGTTCGTGATCATGCCGAACGGGCAGATCAAAAAGCTGCGCGAAAGCGTCGCGTTCAGCTTCTGGGACAGGTTCGACGATGAAAACAGCATCGTTCGCTTCTGCACGAGCTGGGCGACGAAGCCTGAGAGCATCGACGAGCTCGCGAAGCTGCTCTAAAGCCAAAAACAAAGAATCGCCCGCTCCGTTCATCGGGGCGGGCATTTTGCATGTCCTATTCGTCCTCGCCGTCCTCGCTGTCATCGCCGAGGCGCTTCATAAACAGCTCGGCCATGGCGGGGTCGGTCCTCAGCTTTTCAAAGAACTCCGCGCTTATCACGCTGTTCGTGCCCAGGCAGTCCCGGCAGCGGGCGCCGCACTCGGGGCAGACGCAGCCCAGGTGCCCGTCGTCGGACTGGATCATATAGACTCCGCAATTCTTGCAGCTGCAGCGCATTTCGGTCCCTCCCCTGCATATTTCATCATACACTATTATAGATTAAAACCGTAATAATGCAAGAGGAGTTTTACCATGCTTTTGAATATAAAGAGCGGGATCGGCGAAGCTTTTAGCAAAACCGCGGCAAGACGCGTCTTCAGCGCCTGCCTGACGCTCGCTGCGGTCGCCGTGTTCGCCGCCGCGGCGGTGCTCATCGCGCCCCGCGCCTCGGTCCCGGCTTCGGCGGCGCTTCAAAGCGGCGTCGTCGCGATCTCCTACCGCATACGGGACGTGAAGGACCTTCGCATGCTTGCGGACGATATCGACTTTATCCGCGGCCTCGGCCTCCCGTTCCTGCTGCCGAAGGAGGGCGGCGGGGGCGTGATGCTGATAATCGAAAGCTGCCCGGATCTCGGGGCGCTGCTTTCGCTTATAAGGGCTAAGGGCGCCCGAGCGGCGGTCGTTCAGAACTCCGTCCGGGAAGCGGACGATATCCGCCTGCTCGGCGCGGCTTCCGGCGAGGGCCTTATCGAGCCCGCGATCGGCTTCGGCGGCATGGAAAATCAGGTCGCGCTTTTAAGGACGCTCTCCCGCGCGCAGCTCGAATATGCCCTGAGATACGGCGCGCGCTGCGCCTGCTTCGTGCAGACAGGCATAGGCAGGCTCTCCCTCGATCCGACCGAAAACGGTCTTCCCGATACGGCGCTCACCGTGTTCACCTACGGCAGCGGCGTGAACCGTCCCGAGGAGGCGCCGAAAACCGGCGTCAGGCTGCTTTCGAGGATAGTCCGCCTCCCCGACTGGACGATCTCGGACTATTTCGGCGATATAGCCGCCCTCGGCTGATCAGTTCGCCGTCTGCCTGCCGAGGAACGCCGCGGCGGTCTCCGCCACCTTGACCTCCGTCTGATCGAAAACGGTCCCCTGCTCCTTCGAAAGCAGTATGACCGCGCCGACGGCGTCGCCCGATGCGATGATCGGAGCGATCAGCTCGGCCGTATAGCCGCTTTTCTCGTCCCCGCGCGTCAGCGGCAGAAGTGCATCGCCGTTTTCGGCGCATAAATTGACCGTCCTGCGGGCGGAGATCGCGGCCTCCAGCTCGTCGCTGATCGGCCGTTCCGGCGCGATGGGGGAGGGCGGGGCCTGGTCGCGCCTTGAAACGCTGCGGCAGGCGACGACCGCGTCCTTGTCGCAGATCAGCGCGGTGTGACCGACCGACTGCCGCAGCGTGTCGCAGTATTCGGCGGCGAAGGCCGCAAGCTCGCCTATCATCGAGTATTTGCGCAGTATCACGCCGCCGTCGCGGTCGGTGTAGATCTCCAGCGCGTCGCCCTCGCGTATGCGCAGCGTGCGCCGTATCTCCTTCGGTATCACCACGCGCCCGAGCTCGTCGATGCGCCGCACGATTCCGGTTGCTTTCATGAAAACCTCCTGATCGCAAAAAGCGTTTTTTCAGATCCAGTATTTGATAGCCGCGCCTTCATTATGCGTTTTTTTCTGCACGGACGCGAAAAAAGGCCGTTGCCCGGCCTCTTTGACGCAAAATGCAAACATATTGTACATTTATGCAGGTCCCGGAAGAAATGATCCGCGGGGACGGAGACGGCGATATAACGTTTTTTCGCATTTGCTCATACAGAAAATCCGTGCTACGATAGTATCATCGGGCGGCGCATGCCCGAAAAAACACATAGGACGGGTGCTGAAATGAAGAAGGCGGACTGCTCGGCCTACTTGCTCCTGGAGCTCGGTTTCTATCCGCAGCTGACCGGCTTTGCCTTTCTCGCCTATGCGATAGGCGCCGTTGCCGAGGATCCCGCCCGGTTCTATACCCGAAAGGTCAGGCCCATAGCGCTCGTCGCCGAAAGCCTAGGCCTCGATCCCGAAAACGTGCGCCGCGACATGCTCTATGCCCTGCGGACCGCATGGGAGACGCGCGGCAATACCGCGCTCCGCAGGCTCTGCCCGAAGAACGGGGAAGGCTATCCGCCGCAGCTCTATGAATTCATCTTCAGGCTCGCGCTCGAGCTGAACAGAAGGCTGAGCTCGCCCGATCAAGGGGAAGCGAGCGAGGACAGGGCCGCAAGCAGCCGGATATAGCGGTCCGCGGCTTCAAGCTGCATGCTCTTGAGCCTTCCGCTGAACGTCACGCGGTCCACGGAAAGCGAACCGAGCTCCGAGGCGCAGGCCGCAAGCTCCATGAAGTAGCCGTCGAGCAGCTTCACGGCGCCGCCGGGATCGCTGAGCGGCGAAAGCCTGGAGCGCACCTCCCTGATCCTTTCAAGCAGCTCGCCCACAATCGCCTTGCCGTATTCCGTGCCGCGTTCCTCGGTATCGAAGCGAAGCACCTGCTCCGAAAGCTCGTCTATCAGCGAACGCGCGAGCGCCGCCGCCGCGCGCACGGCCCCAAGCCTCGTTTCGTCCGCGGTGACGTCTATATCCACCTCGTCCGCTTCC
This sequence comes from Bacillota bacterium, assembly GCA_016282255.1. GTDB lineage: Bacteria > Bacillota > Clostridia > Christensenellales > CAG-138 > PeH17. The sequence goes on along the minus strand of JAEEKE010000112.1, from coordinate 8,712 downwards.
AGCTTATACAGCGTGCAGTCGTAGCCCTGCGAAAAAAGCCTGTCTTTAACGCTCGCCGCCGCGGCCTCGGTGCCGTAGCCCGAGGCGAGTATGCGGTAGCCCTCCCCGCTCGCAAGCCCGTAGCCCGCCGCGCCGAGCGAGCGCAGGCTGTTTATCAGCGAGCGCGCATCCTCAAGTGTATCATAGCGGCCCATCTCGAGCGCATAGAGCTCCAGCCCCGGAAGCTTCACCGTCTCCGTCAGCGCGGTCTGACCGGAGGGCGGGGGAGCGGTATCCGGCACGCGCGTCGGCAGAGGCGCTTCATTCCCCGCGCCCTTGGCCTTGAAAAAGCCCAGCACGAACGCACCGACCGGCGTCGCGACGAAAACGTAGACGAGCGCCGCTAATAGGAGCAGCAGCACGAAGGTCCCGAACGCGCCCTCGCCGCGGGCCGCGCTTTCTCTTGCCGCGCCGCCGGCGTATGTCCTGCCGTGAAACCGCCTTCTGCGGCTCTTAACGTTCCTTCTCGGCCTGTATTCCATGTCCACCTCCGGTATCCCGCTCGGGCGGGTGCTTATAATTCTATATGCGCTGTCCAAAAAGGTTATGAAAACGGGCAAAGAAAAAGCCCGCGGCGCTAACCGCGGGCATATGCTTCGAGCAAGCCGTAAGCCGAGTTCTGTTTATGTGACCATCTATCTTGATGAACAGTTACCTGCCCATTCCAGCGATTACGGGGAGCGTGACGGACAGCCATTGAATGCTCCCATATCAATCTTGCTCCGAGTGGGGTTTACATGGCACGCTGCGTTACCGCGGCGTCGGTGGGCTCTTACCCCGCCTTTCCATCCTTACCGCAAAGCGGCGGTTTATTTCTGTTGCACTTTCCTTGAAGTCGCCTTCACCGGGTGTTATCCGGCACTCTGTCCTTTGGAGCTCGGACTTTCCTCGCACTTGGCGCGGTCACTTGGCTTACTCGATCATATCCTCATTCCATAAACAGCAGTCTTCCGCAGTTCTCGCAGCGGACGATCGCGCTTCCGCTCGCCACGCGCTTTTCCACCACGGAGGAAAGCTTCATATAGCAGCCGGTGCACTGGCCGCTGGCGACCTTTGCCACGGGCATGCTGTAGTTCTTGCGAAGCGCTTCATACTCCTTCATCAGTTCGGGGGGAATGGAGGCCTTGCGCTCCTCGAGCTCCTTTTTAAGCTCGTTTATCTTCGGCGCGAAGTTCTCCTTTTCGGCATCGCAGACGGTGCGCACGGCGTCGTAATCGAGCTTTGCGCGCTTGGCGTCCGAGAAGGTCTTGGTGATGTTCTGGGTGATCTCCTCGCACCACGCAATAAGCTTGGTCAGATCGCGGTTAAGTGCGTTGATCTTTCCGCAGAGCTTCTCGATGGACTTGCGGCTTTCGGTCAGCTCTTCCGCGGTGACCTCCTCGTCCTGCTGCATGGTCTCAAGCTCCGAATTCTCAAGCTCGTATTCGTGCAGCTGCTGGCTGAGCTGGGTCTCGAGCGCGGCGATCTGCTCGGTGTGGCTCTTGAGCTCCTCCTCATATTCATGGATCCTGTTCTGGTGATCCGTCAGGATCTTGTGAAGCTTGGTCTTCTTCTGGTAGGCGGGCGAGGATTTCATCTCTTTCGTGAGCTTGAGGAGCTGCAGCTCCCGGCTCTGATATTCCCATAGATCGTTCAAACGGCTCATAAAGATACCTCCCGTTTTATTAACTGCTTCGATCCGTCAAGCGTCGGATCCTTTTTTGCCGAGCGGGCGAAAAACCGGCCCATTCACGGCGGATAATACGTATTCTACATCATGGGTATGCGCTTGTAAATACCCAATGAGCGGGCGCAGCACCGGATTTTCCGTCTCATGATGTCCGGCGACGATGAGGGCAAGGCCGAGCGTCATCGCGTCGATGCCCTGGTTATGCCTGCATTCACCGGTGATATAGACGTCCGCGCCGTATTCCTTCGCAAGGCGGATATCGCCTCCGCCCGAGCCGCCCATCACGGCGACGCGGCGCACGATGCGGTCGCTGCCGGTAATGAGCGCGGTCGCGCCGAGCCTTTCCTCAACGCGCGCGGCAAGCTCGTCAAGCGTCAGGGGCACTTCAAGCTCGCCGATGCGCATTATGTTCTCCGGCGGCACCGCGATCTCGTTCCTTATGCCGAGCAGCCGGCAGAGCGCGGTATTGACGCCGCCCTCGGCCGCGTCAAGATTGGTGTGCGCGCTGAAAAGACCGATGCCGCTGCGGATCAGCCGATACACGGCGGCGGTCTGGGGGTCATCCGGCAGGATGCGCTTGACGGCGCCGAAAAGCAGGGGATGATGCGTCAGCACCAGGTCGGCGTCCATCGCCGCGGCTTCCTCCGCCACGGCGGGCGTGCAGTCGAGCGCCACGAGCACCCGGCGGATATCCTTCCTTTCGGTGCCCACGATCAGGCCGCAGTTGTCGAAACCGAGCGCGGTCTCTAAAGGCGCCAGCTCGTTCATGACGCCGATAAACGCGTTAAGCTCCATTCTTCCTCCCGCTCTTTTAAGAGATCGTTTCCTTATAGCGCCTTATGAGCGCCAGCGTGCCGTCCCTCTCGCTTTGAAGCAGCGGCGGCACGGCGCCTTTCTCGGCGGCTTTATTCAGCTTCTTCTCCATCATGGAGAGATAGCGCTCCATCATGGGCAGCATCGCGCTCTCGTGCTTTTCGAGCGCTGTCACGCCGAACTGGAAGAAACCCTCGGGCCACCATTCGGGCAGCGGCAGGACCTCGTCCGGCGCATACCGGGCTGAGATCAGCTGGTAATACCGCCCGTCGTCCCTGACGACCGCTTCGTTGGCTATGGCAAATCCGTTTTCACGGAGCCAGTGACGGAGCTCCGCCTCGCCGCGCATCGGCTGCATGACGATAAGGCGGAACGCCCTTGCCTTTATGATATCGCTTTCGAGGATCGACGCGATCAGCTCGCCGCCCATACCGAGCAGCGCGCAGCAATCCGCCTCGCCCTCAGAACAGCCCGAGAGCCCGGCGCAGCAGCGGAACTCGATATCATAGCCTGCGCCGCAGAAAAGCCTCATGGCCTTTTGCAGCGACGCCTCGCTTATATCGGAGGCGATGACGCGCTTCGCCCGGCCGCTTTCGAGCGCCGCGAGCGAGAATTGCCCGTGGTCGCAGCCGACGTCCGCAAGCACGGCGCAGCCCGGGGTCATCTCAAGGGCTTTTTCAAGCCGCGGCCTCAGCCTGCGTCTGCGCCTCGTGCGATTGTCAGCAGCGCTTCTTTCCAATTCCGTTCCTAAAACAGCAGGGCCGCCGATTGAGGACCCTGCTGCATTCTTCGGGTTTTGATGCGGGCCGGGGAAGTTTCCCCGCCGCTGTCAGTCCTTGATCTCGACGACGTCGTCATCGTCGAACACGGGCTTATGGCACCTGGGGCAGTTCAGAAGCTCGTCGAGCGGGATCTCCTCGCCGCAGTTGGCGCAGACCACGTGGGGATCGGCTTCCTCGCAGCCGCAGCCGCAGTCGCAGTCGTCGCACTCACGCTCGCAGTCGTCGCAGTCGCACTCGAAATCTTCGTCCTCTTCCTCGTCGTCCTCATCCTCGAAAAGGATCTCGTCGTAGACGTCCATTGCCTCGTAGATATCGTTGAGATCCTCGTCGATAGCGTCGATCGCTTCGGCATTGTCGTCAACGACCTCCGCCATGGCACAGAGGCAGTCGATGATGGCGCGGAAGAGCTTCTCGTTATTGCCGTTCTCGGCGGCAATGTTCATCCCGTCGGCAAGGCCGCGGATGTATTCGGCTTTTTCCTTGATCATTTTGTCGCTCCTAACTATCGATCAGCAGCGGGCCATGTATTCGCCGGTGCGGGTATCGATGCGGATGCGGTCGCCCTCGTTGATGAAGAGGGGAACGTTGAGGGTGTAGCCGGTCTCAACGGTCGCGGGCTTGCTTGCGCCGGTCGCGGTGTCGCCTGCGAAGCCGGGCTCGGTCTCGGTAACGGTCAGCTCAACGAAGTTGGGAGCCGCAACGGAGAACGCCGCGCCTTTGAAGAAGCGGATGGTCACGTTCGCGTTCTCGACGATGAAGTCGATAGCGTCCTCGACCTGGTCGTGGTTGAGCGCCAGCTGCTCATAGGTCTCGTTATCCATGAAGTAGTAAAGATCTCCGTCGTTGTAGAGATACTGCATTTCACGGGTCTCGATATGCGCAGTGGGGTACTTGTCGGTGGGGGAGAAGGTCCTTTCAAGGACGGCGCCGGTCATGACGTTCTTGAGCCTGGTGCGAACGAAAGCCGCGCCCTTGCCGGGCTTGACGTGCTGGAAATCGGCAATGCTCCAGACCTGTCCGTCGATCTCGACGGTGATGCCCTTTCTGAAATCGCCTGCTAAAATCATGGTAAAACCTCCGTGGTTAAAAGTATTTTTGTTGTTACAGGATGATGAGATCCTTGGTGGTATGGCACATGTTGATGAAGCCGTCCTCGGTCAGGACGCAGCAGTCCTCGATGCGGACGCCGCCGAGACCCTCAACGTAGATGCCGGGTTCAACGGTGATGGTGGAGCCGGGAACGAGCAGCTCGGTCGAACGGGAGTTGGCGTAGGGGTTCTCGTGGACCTCCAGGCCGAAGCCGTGGCCGAGGGAATGCCCGAAGCATTCGCCGTAGCCGTGCTCGGTGATGAAATCGCGCGCGCAGAGATCAAGCTCGGACGCGACCATGTTCGGGCGCAGTATGCCGAGGGTCCTGAGCTGTGCGGCCAGCACGATATCGTAGATCTTCCTCATTTCGGGGGCGGGTTCGCCGAAGGCGACGGTCCTCGTCATGTCGGAACAGTAGCCGTTCACGCGCGAGCCGAAGTCGATAACGACCATGTCGCCCGGCTGGATCTTCCTCGGGCCGGGGTAGGCGTGGCAGAGCGCGCCGTTGGGGCCGGAGCCGACGATGGTGTCGAACGAGTTCTCGTCCGCGCCGAACCTGCGCATGAAGTAATCCAGCTCGTTGCGCAGCTCGATCTCGGTCATGCCGACCTTGGCGTGCTTGATAAGCTCTTTAAAGCCCGCGTCGGCGCAGTCCTGCGCCTTCTGCATCATGCTGATCTCGTACGCGTCCTTGACGATCCTGCAGCCGCAGATATCGGCGGAGGAGGGCACGAACTCGAACGGGAGCCCGGCGTAGCCGTTGTATTCGGCGACGGTCATCGCAGCGTCCTCAAAAGCCACGACCTTCGCGCCGAACTCATTGAGCACGCTCTCGACTTCCTGCGGGGTGATGCTGCGGCTGACCTGGCGCACCTCGCAGATACCGGCGCACTGCTGCCCGGCCTGGATGGTGTAGCGGAAGTCGGTCAGCAGCACCCTGCCGGCGGCGGAAACGATCACGACGCCGTTGGAGCCGGTGAAGCCCGAAAAATACCTGCGGTTGACCTGAGAGGTGATGATCGCCGCGTCGATATTCTTTCCGGCAAGCTTTTTAAGGAGCTTGTCGATCCTGTTCTCCATAACGATCCTTCCTTTCCTGCGCCGCGGCAAGAGGGGGGCGCATTTGCGTACGGCCGGGGAGGAACGCGCCGTTGCGGCGAAATACCTATACTTCCCGACTATAAACACGATTACAATTATTTTACCATTTCCGGCCGCAATAAACAAGATGCTTTTTCCGAAAACCGGGGCGTATTTGGCTTTTTTTATACGAAACGGCGATATATTTTAAGAAAGCTCCGCTACTGGACGGTGCGGAGCGAAGCTTGATGCCTTTATAGCGTTATCTTCAGCACGAAAAAACTCTGAGTATTGACCTACTTTACCATCAATATTTCAATAGCTGCCAAAAACCGTTCGTATCGAGCGCGTCTTTCCGAACGCAGCTGTATCCCGATCACTTCACGCGCCTTTGGGCGATATATGAGTAAAACGATTCTTCGCTGCCATCCGTTGCTTTTCTTTTTTGAACAAGAAGGATAAGCGCGGCTGCTATGATCCATCCTATCAGTGTTCCGACAAGGTTGCAGATCACGTCCGACACATCGGTATACCTGAATGAAAAGCCCTGAATAGCGGCGATCAGCAGCTGCAGCAGTTCAATGGTCGTTCCGAAAATCAGACCTGCGATCAAAGCGGTTTTCCACGTTGTTTTTTTCTTTACAAACGGCAGCAAAAAACCAAATGGGATCGCCATGATCACATTCAGAATATCATCCTTTGATATTCCGTCGCGGAACGGGACCAGCACTATACAATCGACGATCCTCCATCCCTGCGCTTCAAATGCTTTTTGTATTGATGAATTGATATGTATCGGAAAAATCGTTATATCTGCAACGCAAACCAGATATGCGGAAAACAGCGCCCAGGCAGCATATCGCCAGAAGTTTTCCCCTTTAACAGCGTAAACTATCGACCAAACTATTACTGAGATTACTGCGATTATTATAAAATCCAAAAGCATTCTCTGCTCCCGATTTCGGGATTATAAGCTCCCTTACACTATATAGGACTTGAGGAACTCCGGCGGCTCAGTCGTGCCGCTGACGCACAGATACAGCTTGATGGAATGCTTTTCGGAGAACTCCTCGAGGAAACCGAACATCTCTTCAAGGCTGGAGACCGGATGCTTTACTATCTTAACGAAGCTGTTTATGTAGATCGCCTGAAGATCGTAATCCTGCGCTGCAAGCCCGCACAGGAAGCCCGAAAACATCTTGGGCCCGTCGATCGAATACTCGCTCGCGTTGATGAAACGGATGCCGCGGTCGAGCATGAACATCCTGTCGGTGTCGTTGTCTATGAATACCGCGTCCTCTTCGCCGTCCCGATACGCCTTGCTCGCAGTCTCAATGAGCCTGCGCGATTTGCCCATACCCTTCGGACCGTAGAATACACTGATCAATAGAAGCACCTCCTGCCTTTTTCTCTTTACAAGGATTATACCACATCCAAAGCCGGATAACAACGCTTGACGCAGCGTTTTGAAGCATAAGTTTTAGCGGGATCGGACGAGCCAAAATATACTTTTGCCGAATAACCCAAAGGACTTGCAATCCGCGCCCCGCTGAGGTATAATAGCTTCTGTTCCGAACGGAATGAAAAGAACATTCCTCCTTAGCTCAGTCGGTAGAGCATGCGGCTGTTAACCGCAGTGTCGTTGGTTCGAGTCCAACAGGGGGAGCCACCTAAGAAACCTCTTTTGTCTACCAAGACAAGAGAGGTTTTTCTTTGCTTTTGGGACGAAAAACAGGCAAAACAAGCGAAAAAAAGGCTCCGGAGCGGAAGATCGGCCGCTCCGGAGCCCTATTTTTTGCGTTCACAGGCCGAAAAGAGCATAAAACTCTGGTGTACTTTTTGCGTTTCTTTGCTCTGCAAAGAAATAAAAAAAGTGTCCGTACTGTTGGACTCGAACCTGAAAAATTCTTGTGTTTACTGGCTTTCTGGAAACTGCCTGTTTTTCCGTTCTCCACCATCTGGCCACGAGGACTTGAACATGTCGAAACCGAACGTCACAAAAGCTTTGGTGTACTTTTTGCCTATTAACACGAAAACATAAATGGGCAAAAAGTATCAGGGCAAGAGGACTTGAATGTTAAGCTGATTCTGAACATGACAAAACTGTCACTCTCATCTATTGAAAGCAGAGCTTGAATACGGTATAATAACCTCGAAGAAATCCCAAGGAGGTTGGAGAGCATGGCTGAAAACAGCACCAAGATCATACTGTTGAAGCTTTATGAGTTCCTCCTCAGGGAAACCGATTTCGAGCATCCGATCTCCCGCATCGATCTCGCAGAAAGACTGCGTGAGCAGGGCGTGCCATGCCACGTTAGGACGATCAGCCGTGACATTGCGGCGCTCAATGAATTCGGCTATGAGGTCGGAAGCTTTATGAGGGATCACGAAAGGTACTATTATGTGCCTGAACGTGATTTTTCTATTCCCGAGCTTAAAATCATGATGGACGCGATCCATGCCGCGAACTTCGTTACCGAAAAGAAGACCGAAGATCTTACGAACCGGATCGCTGCGCTTGGAGGGTCGCACAGCAAAGCGCTTCTGAAGCGAAACTCGAAGGACTTCAATTCTCGCAAGCATTCGAACGAAACGATCCTCTACAGCGTCGACAGCATTGAGGCCGCTTTGCAGAAAAAGAAGAAGGTCTCGTTCTGCTACTTCGATCTGGACGAAAAGGCAAAGCGCGTGTATCGAACTCGAGAAAACGGTGAGCGGAAGCGTTACATAGTCGATCCGATCGCATTGGTCCTCAACGACGACAACTATTACTATCGTTTTTCTGATATCGAAAAGGATGCTGCATTGATGCTGTATCGCTGTCTGAAACCGCTTTGGTACACGCGAGTGGAGGAGCTGAAAAAGGCAGGAAAAGATCCTGACGCAATAAGAACGTGTCTCAACGAGGCAGAAAATGCGCTGACTTCCCCCATAGACTTTTCGGAGTACATGGGGTGAGAAAAAGGAATCATCCGCTTTGTCAGCAAGTTGCGTTTGTTCCTTCTTACACATCCAAGAAACCTCTTTTGTCTACCAAGGCAAAAGGGGTTTTTCTTGCATTTGGGGCGAAAAACGGGCAAAATACAGTGAAATCGGGCTTCGGAGCGGTCGATCAGCTGCTTCGGAGCCCGATTTTTTGCGTTCAAGCCCCGGAAACGGGCAATAACGCTGGTGTACTTTTTGCGTTTCTTTGCTCTGTAAAGAAAGAACAAAAAGGTGTAGGAGGCAGGACTTGAACCT
>JAEEKE010000111.1 GCA_016282255.1 Bacillota bacterium | reverse complement strand
GCACCGGCGAGCTCGAGATCAAATGGGAAAAGGCCTTCAGCAAGGGCGAGCGGAGCGCTGTCCGCTGCTACGGCGCGGACGACGTCAACGAGGGCGTTGCGATCATGCGCTATGAGAACGTGGACGTCTCCATCACCGGCAACTCCACCAACCCGACCCGCTTCCAGCATCCGGTCGCCGGCACCTACAAGAAATGGTGCAACGAGAATAAGAAAAAATACTTCTCCGTCGCATCCGGCGGCGGCACCGGCCGCACCCTGCATCCCGACAACATGGCCGCCGGCCCCGCCAGCTACGGCCTGACCGACACCATGGGCCGCATGCATTCCGACGCGCAGTTCGCGGGCTCTTCCTCGGTCCCCGCGCACGTCGAGATGATGGGCCTCATCGGCATGGGCAACAACCCGATGGTCGGCGCTACCGTCGCGACCGCCGTCGCTGTTGAGGAAGCGATGAAGAAATAATCTCCAAACCTCAAAAAGAGCTTCCGTCATCTCGGCGGAGGCTCTTTTAGAATACCGTGTAAGGTCTTCCCGTTTTTTCTGTCCTATAGTATGAAGACCCGTAAGCGGAGCAAAAGGAGGCAGGCATGAAGGATTCGGATATCGTCGGGCTGTTCTTCTCAAGGGACAGGCATGCTCTCGATGAGACTCAGGCACGCTACGGCGCGTACTGCTTCACCGTCGCGAACAACATCCTCGAAAGCGCTCCGGACGCCGAGGAATGCGTGAACGATATGCTTCTTGCCGCCTGGAACTCCATTCCGCCCGTTCGTCCACAAAACCTCAGGCTTTATCTTGCAAAGCTTGTCAGGAACGCCGCCGTAAACCGCTATAATCGGCGCCTCGCCGAAAAGCGCGGGGGCGGCGAGACCGCGCTCGTTCTCGAAGAGCTCTCCGAATGCATCCCGGGCAGGGAAGACCCCCTGCTCAGGATCGAGGCAAAGGAGCTCGGCAAAGCGATAAGTGCGTTCGTTGAGACGCTTCCGAAACGCGAGGGCGCAATACTTATCCGCCGCTGTTTCTTCGCAGAGCCGATAGCATCTATCGCCAAGCGCTTTCTCATAAGCGAGAACAACGCTTCCGTGATACTGAGCAGGACCAGGGCGAAGCTTAGGGCCTATCTTGAAAAGGAGGGATACTTCCATGAAAAATGAAGATCTGTTCAGTGCGTTCTCACAGCTCGACGAACGGCTGATACTTAAAAGCGAAAAAACCGCCGCGGGCGCTTCGGTGCGCTCCGTTTTGATCGCCTGCGCCTGCACCTGCGCGGCACTGCTGCTCGTTTTCGCCGGCGTAAAGCTGATCAAGAACGGCAAAAATGTTTTGCCGGTCGGGCAGGAAGCCGCTGCCCCGGAGCAGTCTGCGATCGCTCCCGCTGCTGAGACGAGCATGCCGGCGATATCGGTCGAGCGTCAGTTCATAGCGGGCTGGGGCTTTGAAAAGGCCATGGATATTTCACCGGTCATTTTCGAAGGCGTTTGCGTATCCTCGGCCGTGAGGACCGAACCGGGATCGATCGCGGGCACAGTGTTCCCTGCCACGCTTGAATGCGTTTTCCGTGTGGAAAAGGTCTGGCGCGGGGAGCTTAAAGAGGGCAGCGAGGTCATCATTCGCGCATACAACGATATGGAGATCCGAAAGGGACTGAGGCATCTGCTGTTTGCCGAACCCTATGCATCCGTTTTCGGCGGTATCGAAAGGTATTACGTGCCGAATACGGTTTGCCGCGAGGGCATGAACGGCGCTTCGTTCGGCGACAGCTTCTTTGAGTACGAAGAGCTGGATTACCCGGGGCTCGCAGAGCTGCTTGAAGCGAAGCTGCCCGAGCATCCCTATTCCGGGAATAATACCGTTACCGGCGAATACTGCATAAGCGAAGACCTCGAAGAGATCGCCGCCTATTCGGAGCTTATAGTCCGCGTGCGGGCGGAGGAAGTCGTCGACGAGCTCGTGTCCGACAGGGATATGTACCGCTGCACCGTGCTCGAACGCATCAAAGGCGACTCCGACGGAAAAATATACGTGATCGCGTTTGAAGACTGCATGGTCCCGGGCGGGGAATACGTCCTGCTCGTCTCTAAGCCGGACGCCGGCACGGTGTCCTATACCGTGTGTTCATTAAAAAGCGTCCTTCCCGCGGACGGCGCCGAAGCCGCTTTCGTTCTCGGTCTCTTTAGGCAGTAGGCCAAAGCTAGCCAAATAAAAGCAAAAAGCCCGCGTTTTGCGGGCTTTTCGAATACTGATAATATGCTTTACATCCTTTCGGGCACCTTGGCGTTGACGGCTTCTATCAGCTCGCGCACCTTGGCTTCGACCGCCTCGGCGGCGCCTTCAACGGGGATATCGCAGCGGAAGGATTTGTCGCGCGCGGAGAGCTCGAAGCAGCCGCGGGAGAGCGTCTTGGGGCTGATGACGACGCGGACCGGTGCGCCGAACAGATCTGCATCGGAGAACATGAAGCCGGCGGATACCGCGCGGTCGTCGTACAGCACCTCCACGCCGGCCTTCTCGAGCTCGGAATAGAGCCTGTCGGCCGCCTCGCGGACGCTCGCGTCGTCGATGCGCAACGCACAGATCTCGACCTGCCAGGGAGCGATGGTGATCGGCCAGATCGGGCCGTAGTCGTCGTGATGCGCTTCGCAGACGGACGCGATCAGGCGGCCCACGCCGATGCCGTAGCAGCCCATGATCGGGTTCTTCCTCTCGCCGTTCTCGCTGTCGTAGGTCATGCCCATGGCCTCGGTGTAGCGCTTGCCGAGCTGGAAGATATTGCCGACCTCGATGCCGCGGCTTACTTTGAGCGAATGCTTCCCGCAGCTGGGGCAGACGCCGCCCGCGACGGCCTTTGTAAGATCGATGAACTCGGTGTTCCCGGGCAGATCGCGGGAGGGCGTGAAGCCGGTAAGGTGGTATTCCTCGCGGTTAGCGCCGCAGACGAGGTTGGTCGCACCGACGAGCGAACGGTCGAACAGCACGGTCGCCTTGGTCTCGAGCCCGACGGGACCGATGTTGCCGGCGGCAAGGTTCGCGTTCTCGATATCGAGGGCGGGGTGGATCTCGCTCCTTAAATAGTTGGTCAGCTTGGTCTCGTTGATCTCGCGGTCGCCGCGGCAGAAGATCAGCACGTAGGAATCGTCTGCGTTGCGCTGATAGACGACCGCCTTGCAGGTCTTTTCCGCGGGCTTATTGAGCATTGTGCCGACTTCGTCGATGGTCTTCGCTTCGCCGGTGAAGACTTCACAAAGAGGCTCGAGCGCTTCGTCCGCCGCATTCTCGGTGATTGCTTCGCAGGCCTCCATATTGGCGCGGAAACCGCACTCGGGGCAGATAACGATCGAATCCTCGCCGATCTCGGTCAGGAGCATGAACTCGTGGCTGACCTTGCCGCCCATCATGCCGCTGTCGGACTTGACGGCGATGACCTCGGGCACGCCGGCGCGGGCGTAGATGCGCTCATATGCGCGGTAGGCGCGCTCGTAATACTTTTCAAGATCCTCCTGAGAGGTGTGGAAGGAATACGCGTCCTTCATTGTGAACTCGCGCACGCGGATCAGACCGCCCCTTGCGCGGGGCTCGTCGCGGAACTTGGTCTGGATCTGATAGATCATGAAAGGATACTTCTGATACGTTCCGGCAACGTTCATCGCGAGCTGGACGGCGGCCTCCTCATGGGTCATGCCGAGCACCATGTCCGCGCCGCTCCTGTCCTTGAACCGGAGCAGCTCCTTGCCGATCGAATCGAAACGGCCGGAGCTCTGCCAAAGGGTCGCGGGCATGACGACGGGGAAGAGGACCTCCTGACCGTCGATCGCGTCCATCTCTTCACGCAGTATGGCTTCGATCTTGTTCTGGATGCGCTTGGTCGGGGTGAACAGCGAATAGATGCCGTTGCCGACCTGCTTCATATAACCGCCGCGCGTCATAAGATTCTGGCTTTCGATATCGTATGCGCGTTCCTTGAACCTCTCGCCGAGGATATTCTTGACCTTCATATTTCCCCCAAAAGTGTTTTTGCAGGGCACTGTTGCCTCTGCCGTTTTTTACGGTCCTGTAAACGGACCTGAAAAGGCTTCCGCCCAAGTGAGCGGAAGCCTTAATGTTTCATCAATACATTCCGGCTCCGCCGCCCATGGCCGCGGGATCGGGCGCTTCGGGCTTAGGGATGTCGCAGACGATGCTCTCGGTGGTGAGGACCATTGCCGCAACGGAAGCCGCGTTCTGAAGCGCGCACCTCGTGACCTTGGTCGGGTCGATGATGCCCTTTTCGACCATCATGCCGTATTCGTTCTTCGCCGCGTCGTAGCCGTAGCCGGGCTTCCTGGCGGCGCGTACCCTTGCGATGATGACGCTGCCCTCGAGGCCCGCATTCGCGCTGATCTGGCGCAGGGGTTCTTCGAGCGCGCGCACGATGATGCTGACGCCGGTCTTGTAGTCGCCTTCGTGCTTCTTCTCAAGCGCCTTGACGCGGTCGATCGTGTTGAGAAGCGCGATGCCGCCGCCGGGGACGATGCCCTCGAGCGCTGCGGCGCGGGTCGCGTTGAGCGCGTCCTCTATGCGCATCTTGATCTCCTTCATCTCGGGCTCGGTAGCCGCGCCGACGGAGATGACGGCAACGCCGCCCGCGAGCTTGGCAAGGCGCTCCTGGAGCTTTTCCTTATCGTAATCGCTGGTGGTCTCGGCGATCTGGGCGCGGATGTTCTTTACGCGCGCGTCGATCTCTTCCTTGGCGCCGGCGCCTTCGACGATGTTGGTGCTTTCCTTATCCACGCGGACCTGGCGGCAGGTGCCG
>JAEEKE010000110.1 GCA_016282255.1 Bacillota bacterium | reverse complement strand
GACGTAGATGCAGATGACGTCCTTGCCGCGCTGGTTGATTATCGTATCCACGGCGATCGCGGTCTTGCCGGTCTGGCGGTCGCCGATGATCAGCTCGCGCTGGCCGCGGCCGATCGGGATCATGCTGTCGATGGCCTTGATGCCGGTCTGGAGGGGCACCGAAACGCTCTTCCTGCGGATGATGCCGGGCGCCTCGGACTCGATCGGGCGGGTGCGTTCGGCGTTGACCGGGCCCTTGCCGTCGATCGGGACGCCGAGGGCGTTGACTATGCGGCCGAGCATGCATTCGCCGACGGGCACGGAAACGACCTTGCCGGTGCGATGGACCTCGGTACCCTCGTGGATATCCGCGGTATCCGAAAGCACGGCGATCGAAACGACCTCGTCCTCAAGGTTCTGCGCGATGCCGACGCTGCCGTCGGCGAATTCGAGCATCTCGTTCGCGACGCAGTTCCTCAGGCCGTGGGCCTTCGCTATGCCGTCGCCGACCAGGATGACGGTGCCGGTCTCGTATAGCTCGATCCGGTTCCGATAGCTTTTTATCTGTTCTTTGATTATCGAACTGATCTCTTCGGGACGAAGGTTCATTTTCTTTATCCTTTCAGTCTGTATTCAAAGGCTTATTCGGGCCGTCAGGACATGGCGCCGATAAGGTCGTTGATCCTTGCGCGCAGGCTGCCGTCGAAGAGCCTGCCCTCTATCTTGACGGTCAGGCCGCCGACGAGCGTGGGATCGACCGAGCAAACGAGCTTGATGCGCTTGCAGGTCTGCTCCTGCAGCCGGTCTCGCAGCTCCTGCCGCTCCGCGACGGAGAGGGCTTTTGCCGAGGTCACCTCGGCGACCGCTATGCCGAACTCCTCGTTATAGCGGTCCTCGAACTCCTTCTCGCAGTCGTCATACGCGCGGATATAGCCCCGCTCGGTGAGGATGCAGATAAAATCCGTCACGCAGTCGGGCACGTTCCCGTCCAGCGACGCGCGCACGGCGCCGAGCCGCTCCGATATCGGTATGCTCGGCGTTTCGAGAAAATCGCAGTAGAGCGGGTTCTCGCTGAAGAGCCGCTTTACCTCGATAAGCGCCGCCGCGGCCTCGTCGAGTATTCCCTCCTCCTTCGCCAGAAGGAAGATCGCGTTTCCGTACTCACTGCCAATTGCCGACATCCGAACCACCGTCTTCTTCGATGCTGTTTATGAAGGAATCGATCATGCTGCGGTGATCGTCCTCATTGATCTCGCGCTCGAGCAGCTTCTCGGCAAGCTCCACGGCAAGGCCGGCGATCTCCTTCTTCATGCCGGAGGTCGCCTTGCTGCGCTCGAGCTCTATCTCGTTCTCCGCACGGCGGAGCATGCCCGAAGCGCGGTCCTCGGCCTCCTTTATGATGGAATCGCTGCGCTGCCTCGCGTTCGACTGGGCGACGGAGATAAGCTCCCTTGCCTCCGCGTCGGCGCCGGCGAGCTTCTGCTCGTATTCCGCGCGCTCCTGCTCGGCGGTCTCAAGCGCTTCGTCCGCCTTGCGGTAGACCTCGTCCACCGCCTCCTGCCTCGCAGCCATCATCTTTCGGACGGGCTTATAGAGGAACTTCCTGAGCAGCAGGAACAGGAGCAGCAGATTGCACAGGGAGATGACGACCTGCCAGATATTGACGGAAATTACTTCCAATGGTTGCATCGTTCTGTTCTCCAAACTAAAGATTTACTGCGGGGCGCACGCCCCATCCGCAAGCCCTGAAGGCACGCGGCGAAAACGCGGGGACCCTCCCCGCTCCCCCGGCGCTCAGCGGCCGATGGCGGCTTTGAGAACGTTGACGAAGATATTGGGCGCGACGAAGATCAGCAGTATCGCGATAACGAGCGCGTAGATACCGGTGGTCTCTGCAAGCGCGCAGCCGAGGATCAGGGTCGAAGTGACGTCGCTCTTCGCTTCGGGCTGACGGCCGACGGCCTCACACGCCTTTGCGGCGGCCTGGCCTTCGCCGATGCCGGGGCCGAGGCCCGCGATCATTGCAATGCCCGCGCCGAGGGCGCAGCAGCCGAGGATGATTCCGATTGCAAGTTCCATTGTTGTTACCTCCTGTTGCCGTTTTAAGCGGCGGTTTTGACTTGGTTTGCTTCGTTCGCTTCGCCGCCGCCGTTCTTCGCGGCTTTGCGGCTTGCTTTTTTGGCCTGACGGTTATTATAGAGCTCCTCCGGGAAGCCTCCCGAGATATTGAGCATTGTCAGCATGGAGAAGATGAAGGCCTGCAGACAGCCGCTGAACACGTCGAAATAGACCGAGAGCACCGCGGGTATGCCGATCTGCAGGAACGGGATCCTTCCGAGCAGCCCGGGGATCCAGCCGAGCACCGTTTTGGTGAGGCCGCCCAGCGCGCTCGCGACGAGCGCGGAGATGACGGAGCCGGAGAGGATGTTGCCGTAATGACGGAAGCTCATGCTGATCGGCGTCGCTATCTCGCCGATCACGTTGAGGGGCGCGAAGAACGGGATGGGCTCGAAATAGCCCTTGACGTAGTTCCAGGCGCCGCCCTTGAGCTTGTAATGGGTTATGAGGATGAAAACGAGAAGGCCCCACCCGAAGATGGTGGAGAAATCGCTCGTTGCCGGGAACATGCCCACGAGCGAGGAAAGGCTTGAGAACGCGGAGAGGCCGAGGATGGCGCAGATGAAGGGAGAGAACTCCTTGAAGAACGGGCCCATGTTCTGGGCGACGAGCGAATCGGTCTTTTCGACGATCCACTCGGCTATCAGATGGCGGCGGCACTTGACTCCGCTCTTGATGCCGTGGGTCATATAGAGGCAGAGGAAGAAGAGCAGGATCAGTATCAGCCAGCTGTTGACCGAGGCTTCGCTGATGAGCAGGGGCTGCAGCGGGAAGGGGATCTCCTTAAAGACCATCGCGCCGGTGATGGAGATGCCCTCGCTCGCGGGCTGCGTCAGGACCCTGAGCGCAGCGCCGACGGCAAGCGGAAGGATCATCATTATGATGAGGACCGCATCGACTATTTTGAATCGCAAAGTTTTTTTCAATTTACTAAAACCTCAGCTTCGGTCTTCGGGGCTCCCTTATTCCTGTGTTTCTTCGGACTGTGTTTCTTCCTGTATCTTTTCCGTCTCAGGCTCCGTCCCGCCGTCCGCGGCGCCGGGGAGGGGCTTCTTCTTCCCTTCCAAAAGGCGGATAAAGACTATGACGATGCTCGGGAAGAGCAGCGGGATGAGCACGGCCACCGTGTTGAAGCACGGCAGCAGCGCGCCGACGGCGGCGAACGCCCCCTGCATGAACAGCCTGCCCATCTGGGAGGTCCGGATGCGCAGGGCGGCCTTGTCCTCAGTCAGCCCGATGCATTTGGTGACGGTCACGGACATCAGGAAGAAATTGAGCACGGCCGTGAACGCGCCGAGCAGATTGCCGAAGAGGACGGTGGGATCCCATTTTTTCAGGATCAGGAAGACCGCCTCCATGACCGCGCTCAGTATGAGCGTGCCGAGCGCTATCCTAAGCGTTTCCCGCCTGACGGCGGGATCGAGCTCAAACATTGACTTCCTCCCGACCCTTGCCCGAACAAATACTATCGGCTGTTATACACCCTTCATTATAACACCATATAACGGAGAAAACAACCGTTTTGGCGTGAGCGAAACAAAAAAAGCGCTCCCGCGCCGAAGGGACCGCCCGCAGCATACCGTAGGGGCGGCAACCTGCCGCCCGCTTTGCGGTGGGAAATATCTGCGGCGGAGGTTGTCGGACTGCACCAACGGGGAAGCCATGCGACGGGCTTCGTTTTTTTCTCCGGTTTTGTTCCGCCTGCAGTAAGCTGGCGGCAGGTTGCCGCCCCTACCCCGTTCTGTTTTGCCGCCCGAAGGTAAATTGCCGCCCCTATGGGTTTTTCACCGGCTCGCTCTGCTCTTCTATCCTCCCATCCCGCATCCTGAACACTTTATCCGCTCTGGCGGCGATATCCATATCGTGGGTGACTACGACCACGCAGTAGCCGTCCTCATGCGCGAGGGAGAGCAGCAGCTCGATGATCCTTGCGCCGTTGTCGCTGTCGAGGTTGCCGGTCGGCTCGTCGGCGAGCAGGAGCTTCCCCTCCATGCCCAGCGCCCTGGCGATCGCCACCCGCTGCTGTTCGCCGCCCGAAAGCATCGAGGGAAAGCGGTGCAGCACGTTCTCCGGCAGGTCCACCTTCTTTATCAGCTCCTCGGCCCTTTTGCGCGCCTGCCTGCCCTTCACGCCGCGCAGCTCCATCGGGTAGGTCACGTTCTCGGTGACGGTCAGAAGCGGCAGCAGGCGGAAGCTCTGGTAGATGACCGCGGCGTTCTCGCGGCGGTAGCGGACGAGATCCAGCGAGGAGGTCGGCTTGCCCTCGTAGAGCACCTCGCCGCCGACGGGCAGCATCAGCCCCGCCATCAGCGAAAGCAGCGTCGATTTGCCGGAGCCGGATTTTCCGATCAGCGCGTAGAGCCGCCCCTTCTCGAAGCTGCAGTTGACCTTATCGAGCACGTTGACGGAGCGGTATTTGTTCTCATACCGGTACGAAACGTCCTTTATCTCAAGAATCGGTGTGTTTTCGGGCATGATCTGCTCCTTTCAAGGGGTATCATTCGGGCTCCCTGAGGGACGCCATGGTCTGTTTTCTGAGGGAGGCGATCAGCGCCGCGGAGGCCGAGACGCACCATACGGCGAAGAACGCGGCGATCAGCAGCAGCGCTGTCCTTTGGGGCGGGCTGCCCGTCAGCACGCGCAGGCCCATTCCGAGCCCGAGGCCGAGGGCCATGAGCAGCGCCGCCTCGAACAGGAAGCCGAAGAACAGCCTGCCCGACTGCGTGCCGAGCGCGCGCATAAGGGCGATCTCGCTCCGGCGCTGGCGGATGATGAGGTATGCGAGCACGGCGCCGATGACGCCCGCGATCGCGTAAAGGCTGTAATAGAGCGCCGTAACGTATTCTATCTGCCGCTCCATCGAGCGGGTGACGGAGAGGAACGCAGCGTCGTCGATGACGGCGTAGCCCTTGAGGCGCTTGGCCGAGCCGACGGGCGCGAACTCCGCCTCCTCGAGCGCGTCGCGCAGCTTGGTAAGCTCCGAATTGTCGCTGACGGTGAAGGTAAAGCTCGAAAGCATCGTGCGGTCATATACGCTGTCGCTGCTCTCCAGTTTTTCCCCCATCGGGAAGTAGACGGTGCGGCTGTCGTTCGCGGAGACGTAGCTCGCGACGACGGTCATATCCACGGTATAGAAGGAATAGCTGCCGTACCACATCTCGGCGTAGAGGAAGTCGACCGTGTCGCCGAGCTCAATGCCGTGCTCCGCCATTTCGGCGGCGCTCATCGCGCAGGGGATGCGCCCCTCGCCGAGGATGAAGCTTTCCTCACCCTCGCCCTCGGCCCAGGTCAGCTCCATCGGCGCGGTGTAGTAGAACTCGGGGCTGAACGCGATGTTCAGCGTGCCGATCGCGGCGGGCTCGTTCTGGATCTGGTCATACAGCGTCTCCTGCGCGAAGGAGCTCTCGGGGATCCTGATCTCGGGCAGCTCGCGCGGTTCGCCGTCCGCGCCGACCGAAACGCCGACGACGCGCAGATGGTATTCCCTCAGCGTTGCGTTATAATCCCTGACGAGGCCGCTCTCAGCGATAGACGAGGCGGCGGCCTTGAGCACCGAAATGCCGCCCACGAGCCTGCCCATGCGGTCGGTCGCACGGCCTTTGATGACGGCGCTGCGCCTGTAATCGGCAAGCTCCTCTTTATAGCCCGCGAGCGAGCTCGCCAGCATCGTAAAGAACAGCGCGGCGACCAGCGCGAAGGCAATGATCGCGGCGGTGCGCGCCGGGGACCTTGCCGAGGAGAGCAGGGCGTACTTGAGCCTGCCCGAGAGCTTTGAGGAGCTGCCGCGCTCCCTTTTCGGGCTCTTGGCGGCCTTTCGGAGCTTTTTGACCGGCGCAGCGGCCCTCTCCCCCGCCCTGACCGTGCCGTGAGCAAAGAGCGCGGTGATGATCGCCGTCACTAAAACGAGCGTGCCCGCCGCCGCGAGGTAGACCCCCGCGCCGATCGAGGGCTCGAACGCGAGCTCCTTGATGAGCGAGACGCGGCTGGACGAGAAGCGCAGATCCTCCGAGGCGAGCTTGCCGGCGAAATCCGCGAGCAGCCGCATGACCCTGCCCTCAAGGAACCTGGCTGTGACGCAGCCGGCCGCCGCCGCGGGGATCGCGATGAACAGCAGCGCGGCGATGAAGTATAAATAGACGTGCTTCTTTCCGCTGCCGAGCGCGAGCATGGCCGCGGCGGTCTCCCTTTGCTTTGAAACGAAGAGATGGCATTCGAGCAGCAGCGCGGCGAGCGCGAGCAGCGCGCAGATCGTGAGGAAGACCGTGGAGATGAAGAGCAGCTCCTTCATCGGCTCCGCCGAGACGGAATAGCCCTGGTCGTAGAGCGTGAAGACGAAGTTGTCGTCGGTGAGCGGCTCCGTCCTTTCGATGAAGCGCTCGGCGCCGCCGTTCTCTATGCGGAAGGTGCCCAGCAGGTACCCCGCCGTGGGCTGCGCGGGCCTTTCGGGGGCGGAGGCGTCGGGCAGGAACACGTCGTAGCGGTGGTATTCGTTCCAGTTATAGACACCCGCTATCCGGTACTCCTCCGCCTCGGGAACGTTCCCGTCCACGCCCGCATAGGGGTCGCCCACGCCCGCAAGGAGCGAAAGCCGCAGGGTCGAGCCCTCACCGACGTTGAGCAGGTCGGCCAGCAGGTCGGAGATCAGCACGCTTTTGGCGCTTGAAGCATATTCCTCCTCGGTAAAGAGCCTTCCCTCCTTAAGCGAAAGCTGCTGCTGGTGGAAGGGCAGGCAGTCGGAAAGGTCCGCGGTCCGGGTGGCGCGCACGGCGTTGTTGCGGACAGCCGTTCTCACCGCAAGCGCGCGGTAGGCCTCCTCGGTCCCCTCGGGAGCCCCCTTGACGAGCGTTATCGGAGCGAGCTCCGTATCCTCGAGCCGCTCGGCCGAGAGCCAGATATAGCTGCTCTTGCCGTCGCAGTAATGCCCCGAGACGTAGAAATTATCGCCGCGCTCGGGCTCGGGGATGCCGAGCTGTTCCCAGTCGACGATGAAGAGCACCAGCTTGGAGAGCACCGCCTTCCTTGAATAGAGCTCCTCCGTCACGGTGCTGACGAAGGTGTTCTCCTCCAGCTTGGAGGTCACGTGGAGCTTGAGCACCGCGGCCTCGGGGTCGTAGCAGACGAGGTCCCGGCGGGTAAAGTCCTCGATCAAAGCGAGCGCGCCGTCGGCGCTCTCGAAGGAGATGACCTCCTTTGCCGCCTTGAGCGCCTCGATCTCGTCCCGATGCTCGCTTACGGCCCGAACGAAGGCCTCGTCATAGACCGTTTCGTTGGGGTAATCCCTGCCGGTGTACTCGACCGTGACGATCGTGTGGTAGAAGCGCTCGCAGTCGGCAAGATACCCCCTGACCGCCGCAAAGACGCAGAAAGAAACGGCGAGCAGCGCCGCGATCACGATCGAGATGAGCGTGAACAGCACCGTCCGCCCCGGGGTGCGCAGTATGCTTTTTAGCCCGTTCTTTACCGCCTGCATGGAATCCCTTTCGGAATGATTTTACATATTATAGCATACCGAGGAGAAGGAGTAAAGGTGCGGCGAGCAGGCCGGAAAGCCTTCCCCTATTGAGTGGCAGCGAGCATGCTCGCTCGGTGGCTGAGTGAGGCGCAGAGCCGAACGAAGACGGATGAGGTGGAAAAACTGCGCTTTCCTCCCAACTGCAATTATCAGTCGCTCTTCCACCTCATCAGTCCTCGCCTCGCTTCTCAGCTCGGCGATGCCAGCTTCCCCTCATAGGGGAAGCCATGCGACGGGGGGCGGTTTGCTCCTTCGGGATCGTTCCGCCTGTAACAGGCGGGTTTTCCCGGCATTTTCGGTCGTAGGGGCGGCAACCTGCCGCCAGCGGTACGTATCAACTCCGGGGCTTTGCGTTCCCTCCGCTTTCGGGCGGATGGTATCCACCCCTACGGGTTTTCCCGTTTCGGCGGGGTGCACGGAATAAACCGCCGGATTTTGAGCGGTTTCGATCGGAGGGAGATCTGTTGTGCTCTACGGAGGCAGGTAGCAGAAGTAGCAGGTTTTTTATGTACTTTCCGGAAAAGCATTTTCTGAAAAACTATGTTTTTTCCTGCTACTTCTGCTACCTTTGCTCATTTCTGTATTATGGGATAGTATTCGTCAGCCCGCGGGATATTATCGACTCCGGGGTTTGCGTTCCCGCCGCTTTCGGGCGGATGATATCCGCCCCTACAGGTTTTCCCGCCGCTTTCGCGCGTAGGGGCGGCAACCTGCCGCCAGCGGTACGTATCAACTCCGGGGCTTTGCGTTCCCTCCGCTTTCGGGCGGATGGTATCCGCCCCTACGGGTTTTCCTGTTTCGGCGGGGTGCACGGAATAAACCGCCGGATTTTGAGCGGTTTCAGTCGGAGAAAGATCTATTATGCTCTCCGGAGGCATGTAGCAGGTTGTAGCAGGTTTTTTATGTACTTTTCGGAAAAGCGATTTCTGAGAAATTATGTTTTTTGGCGCTACAACGTGCTACATTGCGAATGTTTGATACGGAGCCGGTCGGACTGCACCAAAGAGAACCGTCCCCGTTGGTGCACGAAGCTATGTTTTACCCCCGCTTTACCCCTCATCAGATATTATCGACTCCGGGGTTTGCGTTCCCGCCGCTTTCGGGCGGATGATATCCGCCCCTACAGGTTTTCCCGCCGCTTTCGCGCGTAGGGGCGGCAACCTGCCGCCCGCGGTACGTACCAACTCCGGGGTTTACGTTGCCGCCGCTTTCGGGCGGATTGTATCCGCCCCTGTGGGTTTCTTTAGCTTGCGGGCAGGCGCCTACGCCCTTTCCACGGTCACGCGGACGCCGCCGGCGATCAGCACGGCGGGGAGGCAGGCGCCGTCGGGGGTCTCTCCCGCCCCGGCGTCGGTCTCGGTATTCTCGGCGTTATCCGCCGGGGAATGTGCGCGTATGAGTTTGAGGAAGGCCTCCTGCGAGCGGTCGCCCCATATGCCGTCCTCCTCGAGCGGGCGGCCCTGTTCGTCGCGGTAGCCCGCCAGGTTCAGCGCCCTCTGCATCGCAAGATAGCTTTCGCCCCGCGCCATCGGGCTGGTCCTTTCGAATATTATGCTTTCCATTTCGGTATCCTCGTTTTCTTCGGTGTAATCAAAGCGGGCGTCCATAAGCCCCCTGTGGGTGAAGTCCCTTTCGCCGAGCTTCGTGACGACCACGCCGTAGGCGATGCCGCGAGCCTCCACGACCAGCGGCTCGCCGCCGAGGAAGCCGCAGATCCAGCCCACGTGCGTCATCCGGCCGCCGCTCCTGCGGAACACCGCCTCGCCGGGCACGAAGGGCCGCTCGCTTCCGGCGAGCTCCTCCCCCCGAGGGCACCAGAGGCGCCAGTTCATATCGGCGTTGATATCGGTCGGCTCGCCTTTTTCATAGGTAAGGAATGCGTCCAGCAGGCCCTGACAGTCGGTCGCAAAGCCCTCGCGGTCCCAATCCGCGGTGAGCGCATCGTAGCGCTCCCTGGTCATCCGGGAAGAATAATGGTTCCTGTAGTATAGATCGAGATTGGCCTCGTTCGTGCGCACCCGCGTGCTGCCGAAGAGGTAGTTCCACGGCTCCAAGCCGCAGCGCTCCCGCGGGAGGACGAGCTCCGCGTCCTCGGGAATGCTCTCCCTTTTAACGTGGGAAAGCGCCCAGCGCACGAATTCGCGCGCTTTCGGTTTCGTTTCCATATTTTTTGTTCTTTCTTTGGACTTTAAGGGATGATCCGGGGATCCCTTTTCGCGCCTGCGGGCTGTCGGCCGATCCCTTGGCGCGGATGTGAAGAATGCGATGGAACTGTGCTTCGGGGGGCCGTCAAAAAGGGCTTTCGGTCCCTGCCCCCCTATCTTTATTATACCATATTTCGGGCTATAAAGCAAGTTATTACGCTTCTTATAAGCAAAATGCGAGACGGGTATTCTCTTTTTGGAGGGAAGCGCGCTGCTCGCCCGGGCCGGTCGTGAATATATTCAAAGAACAACTAAATATTGTGGTCAAACCTCTTGAAAACGGCCATATCTTGTGTTATAATGAATATGATATTTGGGTTTATCTGCCGTTTTGCAGCGGGAAACGGCGGTCCCTCGAGGCCCGAAAACCGAGAAAACCGCTGAAAAAAAGCCTTTTATAACAGCTCCGTTCCCCCATGGGGGACGATCGACCGAAATCGCATCAGGGAGGAAAAACAAAGTGTATCGTGTAGTCAAGAGAGACAACAAGGTCGTCGATTTCGACCTTTCCAAGATCAGGAACGCCATGCAGCTCGCGTTCGACGCGCAGGACAAGCCCTGCCATCCCGACATCCTCGACCTTTTGGCGCTCAAGGTCACCGCGGACTTTGCGCCCAAGGTGAAGGACGAGCAGATCGCCGTTGAGGACATTCAGGACAGCGTCGAATCCGTGCTGATCCAGGCCGGTTATGCGGACGTGGCGAAGGCCTACATCCTCTACCGCCGCCAGCGCGAGAAGCTGCGCAACATGAGGAACACCTACCTCGACTATCGCGACACGGTCAACAAATACCTCAACGTCACCGACTGGCGCGTCAAGGAGAACTCCACCGTCACCTATTCGGTCGGCGGCCTGATCCTCTCCAACAGCGGCGCGATCACCGCGAACTATTGGCTCAGCGAAGTCTATGACGACGAGATCGCCAACGCGCACCGCACCTGCGAGTTCCATCTGCACGACCTTTCGATGCTGACCGGCTACTGCGCGGGCTGGTCGCTCCGCCAGCTCATTGAAGAGGGTCTCTCCGGCGTTCCCGGCAAGATCTCCTCCTCCCCCGCCAAGCACCTCTCCACCCTCTGCAACCAGATGGTC
>JAEEKE010000109.1 GCA_016282255.1 Bacillota bacterium | reverse complement strand
GCGGCCGGCTTTTTCGTCGCAGAGCGAGAAGGCGGCGGAGTGAGCCGCCTTCGAGACTCGATGCGCGAAAAAGGAATCCAGGTTCGGCGAGAGTTACTCCGCGGCTCGGTTTGGGCCAACACCTCATCCGTCCTTGCATCGCTCTACGCTCTGCGCGGACACCTTCCCCTCATAGGGGAAGGCATGCGACGGGGCTTTTTCGTTCAGACCAGCTTTATTTCGCCTGCAGTTTATATGCGTTGGTTTGAGCCGCCTTCGAGACTCGATGCGCGAAAAAGGAATCCAGGTTCGGGGTGTGTTACTCCGTTGCTTTATTTTATTAGGACACCTCATCCGAGCCCTGCGGGCCCACCTTCCCCTCATAGGGGAAGGCATGCGACGGGGCTTTTTCGTTATTTACAGCTTATTTCCGCCTGCAGTTTATATGCGTTGGTTTGAGCCGCCTTCGAGACTCGATGCGCGAAAAAGGAATCCAGGTTCGGGGTGTGTTTCTCCGTTTCGTCCGTTCCCGATTATTTTCGCCTGCAGTCGGCGGGCGGCAAGTTGCCGCCCCTACCCAGTTTATGCGGCGTCGGCTGGCGGCAGGCTGCCACCCCTGCCCTGTTTGTGCGTCGTAGGGTGAAGGTTGTTTTTTCATCGGTTTTCTGTTATAGTTATCTCACCGAACACCCTATTGGAGGCATCATCATGGCATCCGAAAACAGTTTTTTCGACCCGAAGAACACGCGGTTTTTCCTGCTCGCCGAGGGCCCGGACGCGCTGTTCGGCGAAGTGCTGAGCGCGGGCAGCGACGAGGATAAGCTCCTTTTCAGGCGGACCGGGGCGGACGAAAACACCGTCGCGGCGCTTGAGGAGGAGCTCAAGGGATGGGAGCTCATAAAGAAATACAAATACGAATATGAAGACCTTGCGTACGAGCACAGGCGCTCAGGCTCGGGCGAAAGGGTCGTGCCGTTTTGCGACGTCGTGCTGGGCGGGTCGTACGCTTCCTCGCAGCTGCGCGGCGGGTTCCTGCTGCGCGGCGGAAGGTTCGCCGGCATAGTCATGCTGCTTGAGGACAGCTCGAGCTACGGCATGGCGCACCATCGCGACGAGAAATACGGCGCGCTGCTGACCGACGGACGGAGCTTCGGGCGGACCGAATACCATTATTTCCACTGCAGCACCGAGGTCGACGAATCCGAGGACGCCGAATATCTGCTGCGGCGAAAGACGGAGGAATGATATGAACGCGGGTATTTCAAAAGGAGCTGAGACCATGGAGATACGGGAATACCGCGAATACGATGAGGCCGATATACTGCATCTCTACGCATCGGCGGGCTGGACCGCGTACACCGACCGACCCGATGCCCTGCGGCGGGGCTTTAGGAACTCTTTGCTGACGCTGGCGGCATACGAGGGGGACGATCTGCTCGGCATCGTCCGCACCGTTGGCGACGGCGCGACGATCGTCTTCATACAGGATATCCTCGTCTTCCCCGGGCACCGCGGGAAAGGCGTCGGCTCGGCGCTGCTCGGGGCGGTCCTCGACAGGTTTGAGGACGTCCGGCAGATCGAGCTCACGACCGACGACACCCCTGGAACCGCGGCGTTCTACCGCTCGATGGGGCTTTCCGAGTTTTCGGAGCTGGGCTGTCTCGGATTCATGAGATGCCGTATGTGAGCTTTCAGAATAACAAAAAAGGCCGGATATCCGGTCTTTTTTCGTTTTGAGGATCGGTCAGTGCAGCTCGCGGAGCTTTACCCTGCGTTTGCCGAACAGCGCGGGCAGCAGGAGCAGGAGCGTGAGCGCGAGCGCGGCGGCCGCGAGCACCGCGAGGTGGATTGTCCCTCCCGACGAGGCGGCGAGGAACCGGCCCTGCGGCGTAAAGAGCGAAAGCGTTTTAAGGGCCCCGCCCAGCGCTTCGGGATCGGCAAAGCAGCCGCCCGCGAGGCTGGTGAGGAACGCGATGAACGGAGAAGCGAGCTCCGCCCGGGCCTCGCCCGAGAGCGAGCCGAGCAGCAGCGCGAGCGCCGCCGTCAACAGGATATAGAGGAGCGCCGCGTAAATCTCCTTAACGCTGATCCCGCCCGAAGCGAGCGCGTAAAGCGCCGTCAGCGCCGCGCCGAAGAGCACGAGCGCGAGCAGCGAAGCCGCCCTTTCAAAGAGGGCGCCGTGCCGGAGCGTCCGCATGCGCAGGGCCACGGCCCTTGCATCGCCCGAGCCGGTGAACGACCCGAGCATCAGCAGCATCAGCATCGTTACGAACGCAAAGAAGCCGCTCCTGCGGGCGTAGAACGCGCTGAAGATGCTTGCGGTGCGGCCGCTTTCCGCGCCGACGGTAAAAGGTTCAACCGCCCTTACGGCGTTCGCGGCGTTCTCCTCGGCGATGGCGTCGAGCGAAGCGAGCTCCTCCCCCGTCAGCTCCCGCCCGAGCAGCTCCGCGGCATAGAGCCTTGCGCGCAGGCGGCTGCGGAGCGTCACGGCGCTGCCGGAGATCAGCTCGCGCGCGGCCTCGGCGGAGGAAGCGCCTGCCGCCGGGTAGTAGGAGAGCGCGGCGCCGCCCGAGACGAGCACGGAGGCGAAGTCCTTTTCGATGACGATCAGGCCCTCCGCCGCGCCGGAAAGCAGCTTTTCATCGGCCTCGGCACGTGAGCCGCAGACCGTGAGCGTGACGGGCGAATCCCCGCCCGCGAGCATTTCGGCAAACCGCGCAGCCTCCTCGCCGCCGTCCTCATCGAGCAGGGCGAGCGAGAGGGAATCGGGCGAGCCGGTATTGAGCGTGACCGAGACGGTCAGGAACATCAAAAAAGCAAGCAGCAGCATCAGGGCCGCCGAGAGCCAGCCCCCGGCCATGGCGCGGAGCTTGGTCAGCGCTGCGGAAAAGAGCTTAAGCATGCTCCGCCCCCTTTCCCGCGGCGCGCCTTTTGACGCCCCGGCGCACAACTTCGCCCGCGATGAAGAGCAGGAGCCCCGCCGCGGCCATGATAAGCAGCGGAAGTATGGCTTTTTTGAATATCGGCTGCTCGCCGTTGACGGCCCGGAGCAGATAGAAGGGCGGTGTCAGCCGGCCGGCCTGCTGCGCCGCGGCGGGCATCAGGTTGGAAGGATAGATCGCCCCGCCAAAGAGCAGCGCGGCGGCCGTCAGCGCGGCGGAGGCGAGCATGAACTGCTCGGTGTTCCTTAGGAGGGATGCGAGCGCGAGCTCAAGCATGAAGCCGGCGAGGAAGCACGCGAAGAGCGCCGCGAAGGACGCGGGCGTGAGCTCAGGCTTAAGGATCAGCACGACCGGCGCGAGCGCGGCGAAGACGAGGATGAACGCCGCGATCAGCTTTGAAAGGATCAGCGAGGGGAAGCTGCCCCCCGCCGCGGCGTAGCGGTCGAGCAGGGAGAGCCGCCGCTCGTCCGGAAGCGTCTTGACGACGCCCGCGGGCACTATCAGCATCAGCATCGAGGCGGCGCAGGTGAACAGCACGCCCTTGGCCGAAGCCGCGAGCTCGGCGCGCAGGTTGGGATTAGTAAGGACCGATTTCCGCCCGAGCGCACTGTCGAGGATCGACTCGGCGGCCCGTTCGCAGAACTCGTCGAAATCGGCGGTGTCGAACTCGCCCCCCGCCTTGAGGGAATAGGCGGCGTACCATGCGGCGCGCTCGCTCTTGAGTATCTCGGCCACGGAGCCGGTCAGCTCGGCGGTTATCGCGCTTTCAAGCGGCATCGCGCCGTTGAGCAGGACCTTTACGGGCTTTTCATCGCCCGTATAGGCGTCGTAGAAGAAATCGTAGGGCAGCGTGATCACGGCGGCATAGCCTGCGAACAGCTCGCTTTTAAAAACCTTTTCGTCCCGGATAAGCTCGCCCTCCGCGTCGAGCAGGGAGGCGTCCTTCTTTTCGATATCCGAGCGCTTGAGGTTCGTGACGGCCGAAAAGAGCTCCACGTCGCGCAGCTGGTTGGCGAGGGAGCGGGACATCATCGTCTCGTCCCGGTCGTAGACCGCGATGCGGAAGGGCTCCACGCGCCTCTCCTGTGCCGCCGCGTCGTTAAGGCCGAGCATCAGCGCCGCCGCGACGAGCGCGGGCAGGATGAGGCTCAACACTCCCGAGAGCGAGAGGAAGAGGCATATGTCCTTGTAGATGCTTGCTTTAAGGCTGTTCATCGGTCTTTGGCGCGGCGGAGGGCTTCTCCACCTGCCGTTCCCCCGCTATCACGCCCTTGTCGAGCGTTATGATGCGGTCGGCTATGCTTAGGATCTCGTCCCTGTGGTGCGAAACGAAGATGACGGCGCAGCCCCTTTGGGCATGCTCCTTGATCGCGGCGAGCATCAGCTCCACCGAGGGCCTGTCCGCGCCGACTGTCGGCTCGTCGAGCAGCAGCAGGCGCACGTCGCCCACGAGCGCGCAGGCGAGGTTGAGCCGGCGCTTCATGCCGCCCGAATACCCCGAAACGGCCTTGTTCGCCTTCTCGGTCAAACGGACCTTTTCAAGCAGGTATTTCGACCTGAGGCGCAGCCTGCGGCCGTGGAGGCCGATCGCCGACGCCCAGTAACGGACGTTCTGCATGCCGGTCAGGCTCTGATAGAGCGCGGGCTCCTGCGGCACGTAGCCGATCTCGCCCGGGGCGGCGCGGAAGCAGCGCACCTCGCCCCTGTCCGGGCTTTCGACGCCCGCGGCGATGCGCAGAAGGGTGCTCTTGCCGGCGCCGTTGTCGCCCACCATACCCACGATCTCTCCGGGGCGCACATCAAGCGAAAGCGGCCCGAGCACGCGCGCCGAGCCGTAGTGTTTTTCTATGTTTTCAAAGGAGATCAGCGGTTCCTGCATCATCGTTTCTCCCGGGAAGCGAAACGGGGAGCCGGCAAAGGCTGCCGGCCCCCCCTCTTTAAACTTATCAATTGCCGCCGAGCGCGGATCCGAACTGGATCCTCATCAGCAGGCGCATCAGCACGGCCTCGAGATTGTTGACCATCTCACCGAGGACCTCGGAAAGCTGCTCCTCATTCTCGATAAGGGTCTTCTCGATCTCCGGCGCCTTGACGGTGCTGGGCTGATCGGTGGTGGTAAGGATGAGGCCGATCCTCTCGGGCAGGTCCTCCATATCCTCGATATTGATATCCTTGATGACGATGCTGTGCCTGGTGCCGCCGTTCTCATCGGGCTCGACGATGGCCTCGAAGCCGAAGCTTTCGGGTTCCTCGCCTTCTTCGGCGATATCGAAGCTGCCGCGGACCGTGCCGTACCTTGCGCCGAACGCGGACTTCTGCGACTTATCGAGGCCTTCAAGGGTGTATAAACCGTGAACGGTGGTCTCACCGCCCGTAACGTCGAAGGTCACGTCCCCGCCGAGCTTGCCGTCGGTCACCTGAGTGTTGGCCTTGATGACCGTGGTCTCGCCGTTCGCCTTATCGTCGAAGCGGATGAAGCTGTTGTTCTCGTCGGGGGTCTCGACCCAGACGTCGCCTTTATCGCTGGTAATGTACTGGGCGACGGTGGTGCTGCCGCGGACTACGCAGTTCCATGCGAAATGGTTCTCGGCAAGCCGGTTCGCGGCCTCCTCGCCATGCTCCTCGAGCGCTTCGCCGAGCTTTTCGAGGATGGGCATGATGCCGCGGGAGAGATCTGCCTTATCGTCATCGTCGCCGAAGACCTTATCGTCGTCCTCCGCGGTCACGGAAGCGATCAGGGACGCGGTGAGACGGACGCCAGCCTTGCCCCAGTAGTGCTCGACGAGAGAGAGGACGTAGTTCGAAAGCGCCTCGTCCTCCTTTACGGCCGCGCCGAGTTCCTTGAGCATGGCGCCGATCCTCTCGGCATTCGGGGTGAATACGACGGTCTTGGCGCCGGAAAGCTCAGTGCCGAGGCCGCGAAGTGCGGTGAGCTCCTCGCCGTCGACGAAATCGTTCTCCTCAAGCCCCTTCATTATGATCGCCTCGTAGCGAGCCTTGATGTCGTCATACGCGCGGGAGAGGTCGCTCACGGTCTCGTAATCGAACTCGGCGAGCAGCTCATCGGCTTCTGCGCCGTCGAGCCTGTCAAGGCCGTCGATATCGACCGCGGTGAACATGCCGAGCAGGAGCTTGGGATCCAGCGAATAGTATTCGTCGGAGAGCTCGGGGATATAGATGCCGAGGCGGTCCCCGTCGGGCACGACGGTCACGGAGAGCACGGGCGAGCCCTTGTACTTGATCGCGCCGCCGTAGAGCCCGGAATCCTCCGAACTGTTGATGCCGAACGCGATCTCGAAATCGGAGATGATGTCCGCGCCGGTGCCCAAAAGGTCGAGGCCGGGGATATCGAGGCGGAGCGAAGCGTCGGTGGAGATGTTCCTGTCGGGCACTTCGGCCTTACCGCGCAGGAACTGCTCGATGGAGGTCTCGCTGTCCATGACCTCGGCGGCCATGAAGCGCTCCTGAGCGGAACGGAAGCGGTCGATCGGCTTGCTCTTGCCGCCGCAGCACTTGATGAAGAAGAGCACGGCCGCGATGACGGCCAGCGCGGCGATGATGCCGACGATAAGGCCGGTCTTTTTCTTTTTGGGCTTTTCGGGCTGCTGAGCGACGGCGGCGGTGTTGACATAGGGCGTCTCCTGCGCCGTCTCCTTGATCTCGGGTTCGGTCGGGTATGCGGGCTTCTCGGGCTCGGGCGGGAATGCGGGCGCCTCGGCGGCCGCCGCTTCGGCGATCACGGGCTCGGCCGGGACCTCGGGCTCGGTCGGGAGCTCGGGCTTTTCGGGCTCGACGGGCACCGACGACGCCGAGCCGCAGTTGGTGCAGAACTTATCGCTGTCGCTCATCACAGCGCCGCAGCTGGTGCATTGTTTCATTTCGGACCTCCGTTAAAATAATGTTCGTTTAGGGATGAGTTCGGCGGCTGTGCGCCGCCGCCGGCATTATGATTTACCGTTCGCCTTTATTTTATGATAAAACGCGCGGTATGTCAATGAAAATCGCGGGGGACGGGCAGATCCTCCGCCCGGTAATAAAACGCTTTTTCCGCTTTCCCGGTTGCCCTTCCCGGCGGCCCCGGCGCGGCGTCCTTCAATATATTGCCTAAAGCGCTCCCCCGCCCCCTTGACAGCGGCCCCGGCTGCGGTTAAAATGTTAAGTGCTTAATAATTAAGCATTTAACAGTTAAGCGATTCATATTCCGGGAGGTGGAAAAGATCGATGAATAAGAACTGCCGTGTGGGCGCCAAGCTGCACAGGCTCGACCTGCTCATCGCATACTATCTGCGCTCGAGGGACGCCGACCTTATCCCGCCCGCGCAGATGCGGATGCTGGAGTTCATCGGCGGGCACGGCGGCTGCACCCAGGCCGACGTGGCCGGGGAGATGCACGTTTCCCCCGCTTCGGTGGCGCAGAGCATCAAGCGCATGGAGGCGGCCGGCTATATCCGGCGCGACGCGATGCAGGGGAACCTTCGGGCAAAGAGCCTGCATATAACCGAACTGGGGACCGAGGCCGCGGCTAACTGCCGCAGCGTCTTCGACGAGCTCGAGGCGCTGATGTTCGCGGGCTTTTCCGATGAGGAGCGGAGCGAGACCTCGCTTTTGCTCTCCCGCCTGATAGAAAACCTCGAATCGGGCGATACGGGTTCCATGACCAACCGCGAGCTTTCCGAGCTCGTTAAGCAGCAATAAGCTTTGGGAGATGACCATGTTTAAAAAACTGTTACCCGCCGTCCGCGGCTACGAGAAGCAGACGGTCGGCGCATCGCTGATGATCATAGTGGAGGGCGTGCTCGAGATACTGATCCCCTACATTATGACCAAGCTGATCGCCGAGGGCATCGAGGCGGCCGAGCCGAGCATAAACAAGATCTTGCTCTACGGCGGCCTGATGATCCTTATGGCGATACTCGCCCTGCTCGCGGGCGCGTTCTGCGCAAGGCTCGCCGCCGTGGCGGGCACCGGCTTTGCGGCCAACCTGCGCAATATGCTGTTCCGCAAGGTGCAGGATTTTTCCTTTGCAAACGTCGATAAGTTTTCCACCGCGAGCCTCGTGACGAGGCTGACGACGGACGTGACGAACATTCAGAACCTGTTCACGATCCTGATCCGAATGACGGTCAGGAACTTCATCATAATGATAACCGCGTTCTGCTTCGCGATCGCCGTCAACGCAAGGCTCTCGCTCGTGTTCGCGATAGCGATACCGCTGCTCGCCTTCATCATGCTCTTCATCATGATCAAGGCGCACCCGTTCTTCGAGAAGATGCTCAATAAGCTCGACCTTATGAACGCCCGCGTGCAGGAGAACCTGATCGCGATCCGCGTGGTCAAGGCCTTCGTAAAGGGCGACGACGAGAACGTCTCCTTCGAGGACTCCGCGGTGGCGCTGAGGAAGGCGCAGGTCGCGGCGGAGCGCATCGTTATATGGAACAACCCGCTCTCGCAGCTCATCTTCTACGGCGCGATCATCGCGGTCTGCTTCTTCGGCGGCAAGCTGATAGTGGCGGGTAAGATGGGCATCGGCGATCTTTCCGGCTTCCTCGCCTATATCGGCCAGATCCTTTCCAGCGTCATGATGCTCTCGATGGTCTTCGTCAGCTTCATCATCACGAGGGCTTCGCAGAAGCGCGTGGCCGAGATCCTGGATGAAAAGATCGACATCAGCGACGACGACGCCGATCCCGAGCTCGAGGTGAAGGACGGCTCCGTGGAGTTCCGCGACGTGGACTTCTCATACAGCAAGAATCCCGACAACCTGACGATCGAGAACATCAGCTTCTCCGTCCGCTCGGGCGAGACGATCGGCGTCATCGGCGGCACGGGCAGCGCGAAGACCACGCTCGTGCAGCTGATACCGAGGCTCTACGAGGTGCTCGACGGGCAGGTGCTCGTGGGCGGGCACGACGTGCGCGAATACAAGCTGCACGCCCTTCGCGACAAGGTCGCCATGGTGCTGCAGACGAACCTGCTGTTCTCCGGCACGATCGAGGAGAACCTGCGCTGGGGCAATGAGAACGCGACTCAGGAGCAGATCGAAGCGGCCTGCCGCGCCGCCTGCGCGCACGACTTCATTATGAGCTTCCCGAACGGCTACCAGACCGACCTCGGGCAGGGCGGCGTCAACGTTTCGGGCGGTCAGAAGCAGAGGCTCTGCATCGCGAGGGCGCTGCTCAAGGACCCCAAGGTCGTCATCCTCGACGACTCCACCAGCGCCTGCGACACGGCGACCGACGCCTCGATAAGAAAGGCGCTGCGCACCGAGCTGGCCGGAACCACTACATTCATAATCGCGCAGCGCATCGCCTCGGTCATGGACGCCGACCGCGTCATGGTCATGGACGACGGCAAGCTGGTGGCGTTCGACACGCCGGCGCGCCTGCTCGAAACCAACGAGATCTACAGGGAAGTCTATGAAAGCCAGATGAAAGGGGGCGAGGAAGAATGAGCGCGGCACCGAAATCATCCGAAAGAGTCACCCACGGTCCCGGACCGAACAACCGCAATAAATTCGCCAAGCCCAAGAACGCCAAAGGCACCTTCCTGCGGCTCCTTTCCTATTTCAAGCCCTATGCCCCGATCCTGCTGCTGGTAACGGTCTGCATCATCCTGGCGGCCGAGGCGAACGTCTACGGCACGGCGCAGTTAAAGCCCCTGGTGGACGAGTATATCCGCCCGATGGTGGAAAAAGGCGCGACGAGCGAGCGCTGGGCGGCGTTCGGTAGGCATATCCTGAAGATGGCGCTCGTCTACGTCCTGGGCGCCGTATGCGTGTTCCTTAACGCAAGGCTGATGATCAACGTATCCACCGGCATACTGCTCGACATCCGCAAGGAGATGTTCAAAAAGATGCAGAAGCTGCCGCTGAGGTATTTCGACACGCATACCCACGGCGAGATCATGAGCCGCTACACCAACGATACCGACGCGATGCGCGAGATGCTGGGCCAGAGCATACCCAACCTGATCGACAGCTTCTTCCGCGTGGTCAGCGTGTTCATCATGATGGTGGTCCTCAGCCCGACGCTGACGGTGATAACGGTCGTCATGCTCGTGCTGATGATACTGGTCGTCAAGACGCTCGGCAAGAAGAGCGGCGCGTTCTACAAGAAGCGCCAGGCCGCGCTCGGCGTCGCCAACGGCTACATCGAGGAGATGGCCGAGGGTCAGAAGGTCGTGAAGGTCTTCTGCCGCGAGGAGCGCATCAACGATAACTTCGCCGAGCTCAACGACAAGCTCCGCCGCGCAGAGGCCGGCGCCAACACCTGGGCGAGCATCCTGATGCCGATCATGGGCAACCTCAGCTACATCCAGTACGCGGTCACCGCGCTCATCGGCACGCTGATGGTCGTGGCGCTCGCCAAGGGCAACTACCCCGCGTTCATGACGCTCAGCGTCGGCAGCCTCGTCACCTTCCTGCAGTACACGAGGAACTTCTCGAGGCCGATCACGATGATGAGCCAGCAGTTCAACTCCATCCTCTCGGCGCTCGCCGGTGCGGAACGCATCTTCATGCTGATCGACGAGGAGCCCGAGATCGACGAGGGCCGCATCAGGCTCGTCAACGCCCGCTATAACGAGAACGGTGAGCTGGTCGAATGCGCCGAGCGCACCGATATCTGGGGCTGGAAGACCCCCGAGGGCAGCCTCACCCGCGTGCGCGGCGACGTCCGCTTCCACGACGTCGATTTCAGCTACGACGGCGAGAAGATCGTGCTCGACGATATCAGCCTCTATGCAAAGCCCGGGCAGAAGATCGCGTTCGTCGGCTCCACCGGCGCGGGCAAGACCACGATAACCAACCTCATCAACCGCTTCTACGACGTGCAGCAGGGCGAGATCACCTACGACGGCTTCAACATCCGCGATATCGCCAAGGACGACCTGCGCAGGAGCCTTGCGATGGTGCTTCAGGATACGCACCTCTTCACCGGCACCGTGCGCGAGAACATCCGCTACGGCAAGAAGGACGCGACCGACGAGGAGGTCGAGCATGCCGCGAAGCTCGCCAACGCGCATTCGTTCATCATGCACCTTCCCGAAAGGTACGACACCATGATCGTGGACGACGGCGAGAACCTTTCCCAGGGCCAGAGGCAGCTGCTCGCGATCGCGAGGGCGGCCATCGCCGACCCGCCGGTGCTGATCCTCGACGAAGCGACGAGCTCGATCGATACGCGCACCGAGGCGCTGATCGAAAAGGGCATGGATGAGCTGATGAACGGCCGTACCGTGTTCGTCATCGCCCACCGCCTCTCCACGGTCCGCAATTCGAACGCGATCATGGTGCTCGAGCACGGCAGGATCATCGAGCGCGGCGACCACAAGGAGCTGCTCAGGCAGAAGGGCAGGTACTACAAGCTCTACACCGGCGCGTTCGAGCTGAGCTGATGTTTTTTGCCGAAAAACCGGCTTTCGGTCAACCGGCAGTCATTGACAATCGTTTCTTTATATAGTAGAATACATTGTCCGGCGGGCGGGAAAACGCTTCCGCTCCGCCGCGCCAATCCGATCAAAGGTGTTTTTTATGAAATCGATCTTCAATAAACTGATTGCCGTCATGGCCGCCGCCGCAATGCTCCTCTGCCTTGCAGCCTGCGCCAAGGCCCCCAGCGGCGACGTTCCCGTCGTCACCCCGAAGCCCCTCGCAACGCCGAGGCCGACCTCCGTCCCCGTCGATAAGGACAAGGTCTCCACAGCGGCGTTCAGCGTCAACGCCGTCGAGGCGTACGGAAGCGAGCTCCTTCCCGCCGAGGTCAAGGCGCAGCTCGAGAACGGCGGCATCCTCCTCAACGGCGCGCAGCTCACCCTGCCCAAGGGCGGCATGCTCGAATCCGTCTTCCGCGTGCTCGAGCTCTGCGGCATCCCGGTCGTGGCCGAGGACGCCGAGGCGGGCCGCGTCATCACCAGCATCAAGGGCGTGGCGAACGGCTCCTGCGGCGATGAGAGCCGCTGGATGATCGTCGTCAACGGCGACGTAAAGGACGGCCCGATCGACGATATCGTCGTCAACGACGGCGACGTCATCACCTTCTACTACTCCCTTAACGGCACGGTGCCCGGCAGCGTGCTCGGAGCGGAGTAAAGGAATAATGCGAAAGAGAGCGGTCATACCGCTCTTTTTTGTTTCCCATCGGGCTTTTATTCATATATTAATGCCGTAATGCCCGGAGCACGGCGCTTTTGTGTTGAATTATACTATTGTATTTGTTATAATGAAGGGTAGTGTGCCGCACTGCGGGCACATAATCCAAACGGAAACAATGCGTATGAAAGATATGAAGAAAATGATCAAACTGACGGCCGCCGCGCTCGCCCTGATCCTTACGGTCTGCGCGTTCGCGGGCTGCAGCACCGTCGACCCGAACGACAACATCATCATCGAGATCCACTCCGTGACCGAGGTCCCGGTCCCGACGCAGACGCCCTCCACCGAGCCTCCGCTCGAGACCGTCGCGCCCACGCCGACCGCCGCGCCGGATACCACGCCCGTGCCCGTCAACACGCCGCTGCCCGCGCCGGATTACAGCGTGTTCGACAACTGCGCGTTCGTGGGCAACTCCACCTTCGAGGGCCTGCACGCCTACGGCGTCATCACCCACGGCAAGTTCTTCACCCGCGTGGGTCTCAACATCATCTCGGTCTACACCGCCACCACGACCAACGGCAGCATCCCGGTCATCGAAGAGCTGAACACCGGGCACTACGAGGCCGTCATCATGATGTTCGGCGAAAACGAGCTCGGCTGGCCCAATATCAACAGCTTTCTCGACAGATACGAGCAGTTCTGCCGCGACGTGTGGGCGAAGCAGCCCGGCGCGAAGCTGTTCATCACCGGCATACCGCCCATCTCGGCCGCGAAATCCGCGAACGGCGCGTCGACCGGCGTCACGAACGAGAACATCGGCATCTACAACGCCCAGCTCGCCGACCTCTGCG
This sequence comes from Bacillota bacterium, assembly GCA_016282255.1. Lineage (GTDB taxonomy): Bacteria > Bacillota > Clostridia > Christensenellales > CAG-138 > PeH17. The sequence continues at coordinate 3,908 of JAEEKE010000109.1, read as the reverse complement.
CCCGCATCGACAACGTGTGGTTCATCACGGTGCCCGAAGCGCTGATGACCGCGGACGGCGCGCTGCCCGCCGAGGCGTCCGGCGACGGTCTGCACCTCAACATGACCTATTCAAGGTACTGGGCGGACCATATCTGCCAGAGCGTCATGGCCGTGCTGCGCGGCTGACGCATCATTTACCCCGTTCCGGCAAATAATCGATCACAAAAGCAACCCTCAGGAGGCTACTTATGAAAAAACTGAACAGGATCCTTGCGATCATCCTCGTCCTCGCCGCGCTCACAGCCGTATGTGCCTGCGGCGGAGACAAGTACGCCAAGCTCAGCGTCGACGTCAACGGCATCGGCCGCAACATGCTCAACATCGCCCGGTTCGAGTTTAAGCCCGAGGTCATGGACGACCCGGCCTTCGCCGCCGAGCAGCTCAAGCTTGCGACCGCCGACCTCAACATGATCGACGGCAAGCCCGAGATCTTCTACGCCGTCAGCGCGGCTTCCCCCGAGGCCGTGTTCGTGATCGGCGCCAGGGACGCCGCCGCCGCGAAGAGCATTTCGAACGGCCCCATCAAGAACTGGATCGCGGATTACCGCGAGGGCTATTCGAGCTACGGTCCCGAGCAGGTGCCCAAGCTCGATTCCTGCGTCAACATGACCGCCGGCCGCTACGTGTTTGTGATCGTTTCGAACGACAACGCCGCCGCGAAGAAATCGCTGACCGATCTGCTGGATACCGCGCTCAAGATCAATGGCTGAGCAGGCTGAAAAGCTCGATAATGCGCTCCCCGGAGGAGGCACGGCCGCAAAGAAGGCGCTGATAGGCGTTTTCTGCGGCTTTATCGCGGTCTTTTTCCTGCTGATACTGTTCCTGCCCAAGCATGAGGGCGAGCTTTCGCCGAACGAAAGAAGGATCCTTGCCTCCAGGCCGGACGCGAGCTTCTCCAACATCATCTCGGGCGGCTTCTCCAAGCAGGTGGATACCTGGCTGCAGGACCATTTCCCCGGCCGGACCTTCTTCGTGGGGCTCTATTCCTACCTTAACCGCTTCACGGGCCGCAACCCGGTGGAGAACATCAGTCTGGGCAGGAACAGCCGCCTCTTCACCGCGCCGATCGCGGACGACGGGTTTACGGTCAACGCGAATTCCTCCCGCATCGAGCGTTTCGTGACCGAGAACGGGCTCAATGCGTTCTGCTATATCATCCCCACCTCGGGCTATATGCTGGAGGAGGAGCTCCCGAAATCCCATCTGACCTATGAGGACGGCGCGCTGATTGCGAAGCTCGAGGGCGGGATGCCCTCGGTCAAGGCGATCTCCGCCGAGGAGACGCTGCGCGCCGCGGGCGACGTTTCGGCGCTCTATTACCGGACCGACCACCACCTCACCATGCGGGGGAGCTACGTTTCCTACTGCGCGATAGCGAGGGAGTTGGGCCTTGAGCCGCTGGACGAAGCGGAGTTTACGAAGACGGCCTACGAGTTCTACGGCACGAGCTACGGCCAGAGCGGGCTCTTCCTGACCCCGCCGGACAGCCTTGAGACCTGGGATGCGCCGTATTCGGGCAAGCTGCGCGTCACCACGGTGGACGGCACGAAGGAGACCGTGCACGAGGGGTATCTCGATATGAGCTGCCTTGACGAGGGCTCAACCGACAAGTACGCCGCGTATCTTTATTCGAACCACGGCATCACGGTCGTTGAAAACGGCGAATGCGAGAGCGGCGCGCTGCTCGTCTTAAAGGACAGCTACGGCAACGCGATCGTGCCCTTCCTTGCCGCGCATTACCGCACGGTCGTTATGATCGACACCCGGCAGCTCTATTACAGCCCGAGCATGCCCACCCCGACCGAGCTTGCCGAAAGGTACGGCATAAGCGATTTTCTGGTCGTCACCGGGCTCGACACCGTCGCCGGAGGCACGCTGGACTGGCTCAGATAAGCTTTATAAAACAAAATGAGGACTGTTACCGGGATCGGTGCAGTCCTTTTGTTATGGGTCAAAAGCGGGTCAGCGAGCCGTGAGGCGGAAGTATTCCAGCACCTTTTTGAAGCGGTCCTGAGCGGTCAGGCAGGTATCGCGCAGAAAGCCCCGCTCCGTCTCCCAATTGCTGAGCCCCTGATAGTAGAAGCGCTTGAGGTCGTCGGTTATAATGAAGGGGATAATACCGTTTTTGAGGCATTCCTTGAAGAGTATCAGCCGCCCCACCCTGCCGTTGCCGTCCTGGAACGGATGGATGCGCTCGAATCGGTAATGAAAATCGAGCACGTCGTCGAGCGTCTTTTCGGGTTTGGCGTTGTATTCGCGCAGCAGCTTCTTCATCGCGGCTCCGACCTTCTCCGGCGGCGTCGTTTCCTTTCCGCCGACCTCGTTGGGCAGGCGCTTGTAATCGCCCACGGCGAACCACTCCCTGCGGCTGTCCGTGGTGCCGTTCTTGAGCACGAGATGCAGCCGCTTTATAAATCTTTCGCTGAGGTTCTGCCCCGCCGCGTCGATGATCATATCGATACAGCGGAAATGATTTGCGGTCTCGACAACGTCGTCGACGTTCACGCTGTCGGTGGCGCCGACCGTATTCGTTTCGAAGATAAAGCGCGTCTGATCGTGCGTGAGACGGCTCCCCTCGATATGGTTGGAGTTATAAGTCAGATCTATCTGCACCTTGTGATAGATCCCGCCCGGCAGCCCGGCGGCCTTCTCTTCCCTCAAAACGCTGAGAAGATCGCGGCCGGAAGGACCCGAGCGCGGCTTTCGGCCGGGCTTTTCCGCGTCCTCGGGAATTTGCCATATTTTGCCGCTGAGATACGCTCCCGGAACGCGCTCCTTTAAGCAATAGTTCCGGACGCTTCTTTCGGAAACGCCCCATTTTTGCGCCGCTTCCCGGGCTGTGATATAGTTCATTGCAGTGCCTCCAAGGTTTATCGGCAATATTATACCCCATTATCGGCAAATTATCAACGCATTTCGAGGCCTCGAATCCTATTTTATTTTGCCGATAGCCGGGAAAGCCGAAAGCGGCGGTGACCCGCCGCTTTCAAAGCTCGTATCGTCAGCCGCCGTTCTGAAGGGCGTTTATCGCCGCTTCAAGCAGGGCCAGCCGCGTTTCGTATTCGTAGATCTTGCCCGCTATCAGCGAGAAGTTCTGGTTGAGGCAGTTCTCGTTCGCCTTGATATCGTCCTCATGGTTCCTCGCGTCCTCCTGCTGCCCGCGTTCAACGGGCAGGGCGACGTAGTAGAGCGCGCGCATATCCATAGCCATACCTCCTTACTCGGTCCTGCGGCGGACGCTGAGCTCGAGCTGCAGGCCGCCCTCGAACTCCATCCTGCCGCCGTTTACGTTCGCGATGCGCAGCGAGAAGGCGCGGCCTCCTTCGAAGAAGGGCATTTCCGTGACCGCGCTCCCCGATGCGGGCAGCGTTATGCGGCGGGTCTCGCTTCGGCCGTCGCAGGTCAAAGTCACGTCGATCGGGCCGCCGTGAGCGCGCATGAACAGCATGCGCGGGGATTTGATGACCGCCATATCCGAAAGGTCCGTAAGCGGCGTGGTCCAATAGGCGCTTATCGGCACGCCGTCGTAGGTTTCGCCGCTTTCGAACATGCACAGATGCCTTGTGCCGCTTATCAGCATCACCATGCCGTCGATCTCGGCAAGGTCGTGCAGCGAAAAGCCCGTGCGCCGCATGTATTTGCGCTCGATAAGGTCATAGATGACCATCTCGTCAGCAAAGCCGCGATTGATGGTAAAATACAGCCGGTCGCGCACGGTGACGAGGCGCGAATGCCTTACGTCCGCGGTGGACATGCAGCGCTTTATCAGCCGCATATCGGGGCAGGGCCGCGCCGTGACGCCGTTGTAGTAATACAACCCGTTTTTCGTTACGAAATAGAGGATATCGCCGTGGATCCCGATCGCCG
>JAEEKE010000108.1 GCA_016282255.1 Bacillota bacterium | reverse complement strand
TGCGCAACGGCAACCTCGAGATAAGCTGCACCAAGCCCGAGCAGGGAGGCAAGGAAGGGATCTGAGAATGATGTTTGCCCTATCGGGCAAATGATACCTATATGCTTTGCTGCCTTTTACGCGCGCTTTCCCGTAAGAGCCATTCGGCCGGACATTCGGTACGGCCGATTTCTTTTGACTTTTTTCGAAAAAGTGGTATATTAGCAGTATGGACGAAAAACGGAGGAACGGAACGAAATGAAGAGGGCTTCCCTTGCTATATTGGCGGCGCTGCTGCTCCTGACCTTTTTCATCGGCCGCGCAGCCCCCGCCCTGGCCGACCAGGAGGGCTCCTGCGGCGAGAACGTGACCTATCATTACAGCACGGCCTCGAGGGTGCTGACGCTGACCGGCGAGGGCCCCATGACCGACTACGGGATGGCGAGCTCGGAGCGCAGCCCCTTCTACAACAGCGCGCAGATTCGCAATAACTGCCAAAGGATCGAGATCGGCGAGGGCATCACGCACGTGGGCGCCTATATCTTCTTTTACCTGACGAGGGCGGAGAGCTGCAGCCTGCCCGCCTCGCTTCGTTCCGTCGGCGACGGCGCGTTCCAGACCTGCACCGCGCTTGAGGACTGCGTTCTGCCCGAGGGCCTGACCTTTATCGGCGAGGCCGCCTTCAACGGCTGCAGGGCGCTCCCCGCCGTTTCCATCCCCGCGGGCGTGAGGGACCTGCCCAAGCAGTGCTTCTATAACTGCGCCTCCCTGACCTCGATAGAGATCCCCGGCACCGTTGAAAACGTCGGCCAGTCGGCGTTTTACGGCTGCACCGGCGTGACCTCGATAGTTTTAAACGAGGGCGTGGAGCGCATAGGGATAACCGCGTTCGGCAATTCGGATATCGAAGAAGTGCACATCCCCGCGAGCGTCACCGACCTTTCGCCCGACGCCTTCAAGGGCGCCGCGGGCTTCAGCGCGTATTCCGTCAGCCCCGAAAACCCGAATTACGCGGAGCGGGACGGCGTGCTCTACGACAAGCATTTCACCGCCGTGCTCCGCTGCCCCGACGGCAAGAGCGGCTTCCACGCGATTCCCGATTCCTGCCGCACCGTTTCCGACAACGCCTTTGAATACTGCCCGTCTGTGACCGGCGTCAGCATACCTAGAAGCGTTTCCTACATCGGCTACAACGCCTTTGCGGGCAGCGGCATCACGGGTCTTTACGTCCCCGAAAGCGTGCGCTTCCTCGGCGCGGGCTGCTTTGAGGACTGTATGGATCTTACCGAGGCCGTGATCGACGCCTCGGTCGACGGCCTGCCGAACTACTGCATCCGCGGCTGCGAGCAGCTTCGGACCGTGACGCTCGGGCCCCTCATCCAGCGCTACGGCGTCGGCTGCTTCGGCTACTGCTCCTCGCTCGAAAGCGTGACCGTTCCCTATAAGCTGGAGGAGCTTCCCGAGGACTGCTTCTATGCGTGCAGCTCCCTTGAGACTCTTTCGCTGCCCGCGCATCTTCGCACGATCGGCGCGCACGCCTTTGCCGAATGCACGGCGCTTGAGGAGATGGACATCCCCGATACGGTCTCTTCCATCGGCTCCGGCGCCTTTTCGGGCTGCCCCGCGCTGACGGCCGTCCGCTTTAACGGCCCCTCCCTCGACCCCGCATGCGTCGGCTGGGGGGTCTTGCGTAATTCCCCTAACGCCGAGGTGCACTACCCTTGCGCCTATCCCGACTGGGAGGAGGTGCGCCCCTTCGACAACGCGAACTACGCCGCCGTCTACGTGGCGGACATGACGTCATGTAGGCTTGAATTCGTGCGCGCGGAGCTTCGCCCGAGGCAGTCGGACGACGGCCTTAAGGACCTGCGCTTCGTGTTCCGGCTGACCCCGCTGGAGGGCGTGACGCCCGGGCTCCGCTATGTGGATATCACGAACACCGCGACCGGCGAGACCCGCCGCTTATACTCCTTTAAGCGCCTTGCGGGCGACGTGAGCGGCACGGAGCTGTTCGCGGCCGTCTTTTCGGGCGTCGAAGAGGCCGACTTCGACACGGTCTTCCTCGCGAGAGCGTATCTTGAGATGACCGGCGCTTTCACCGGAACCGGCTATTCCCCCCTCGCCCGGGCGACGGTCAATGGCGTCATAAACGGAGCGAAGGAGGCAAGGCAAAGGAAATGACTTGCCAAACCGTAAAAAAGCTGTTATAATGAAGTTTGGGAGCGATCCCGAATACCCGTGAGGTGACAAGGGCTTGTACATCTTCTGATCCGACCGTTAAAAACCGCCGCGCCGATCCCATCAGGATCCGGCGTTTTACCGAGCCGCTGCGGCGCGTTCGGAAGTTTTTGACCGGTCAGATGAAGGAATCAGGCTCTTTTTCTATTCTTTGAACGCACCGAAGGGGTATTTATGATACAGCTAAACGACATTTGCATTTACCTGACCGTGAACGGGCGCGCGCTCGTATCCGGTCTTTCCTTTACTCTCAATCCCGCCGACCGCACCGTCATCATCGGCGAGGAGGGCAACGGCAAGAGCACGCTGCTCAAGCTCATAGCCGATCCCGCGTTGATCGCCGACCATGCGGAATACACGGGCAGCATCTTCAAGGGCGGGCACCGGATAGGGTATCTGCCGCAGGAGCTGACGCCCGACGAGGCCGCGCTGCCGATAAGTGATTATCTTGCGCTCGACGAGAGCAGCGGCTGGCTCGCCGAATACACGGCGGAGGAGCTCGGCCTGCCCGCGGAGCTGCTTACCGAGACCCGGCCGGTCTCGACGCTCTCCGGCGGCGAGAGGGTGAAGCTGCGCATGGTCAAGGTCATGCTGTCCGAGCCCGACATGCTGCTTCTCGACGAGCCGACCAACGATATCGACATCGAGACGCTCGAATGGCTCGAGGGCTTTATCAGGCGCTTCCGCGGCGGGGTGCTGTTCGTTTCGCACGACGAGACACTGATAGAGAACACCGCTTCGGCCGTCATCCACCTTGAGCACGTGCATCATAAGAAGGTCGCCAGGCATACCGTGGCGAACATGCCCTACCGGGAATACATCGAGCGGCGCGAGCGGGCGTTTTCGCATCAGGAGCAGGTGGCGCTCAAGGAGCGGGACGAGCAGCAGAAGAAGGAGGAGCGCTGGCGCGAGATCTACGAAAAGGTGGACAGCGCGCAGCGGAGCCTTTCAAGGCAGGACCCCTCGACCGGCAGGCTGCTCAAGAAGAAGATGCACTCGGTCATGAGCCAGGGGCGCAGGCTCGAAAAGGAGCGCGAAAGCATGACCGAGCTGCCCGTGACCGAAAGGCAGATCTTCCTCGACCTGCCCCCGGTCGAGCTGCCGCGGCGCAAGGAGATACTGCGCTTTAAGACCGAAGGGCTATATTCCCCCGCCGGTGAAAAGCTGACGGCCGGCTTTGAGCTGAACGCGGACGCGGCGGAGCATATCGGCATAATCGGCAGGAACGGCGTGGGCAAGACGACGCTTCTGAGGCTGATCGAACGGGAGCTCGCCCCGCGCAGGGACATAAAGCTTTTCTATATGCCGCAGAACTATTTCGACCTGCTCGACGGCAGCGAAACGCCGGTCGAATTCCTCGCGCCCTCGGGGCGGAAGGAGGATATCACGAACGCGAGGACCTACCTCGGCAGCGTGCGCTTTACGGCCGACGAGGCCGAAAGCCCGATCGCGCGGCTCTCCGGCGGGCAGAAGGCGAAGCTGATGTTCGTGAGGATGGCGCTTGAGGGCTGCAATGTGCTGCTGCTCGACGAGCCGACGCGCAATTTTTCGCCGCTCTCGAACCCGGTCATACGCTCGATCCTCGCCCGGTTCGGCGGCTGCATAATAAGCGTCACGCACGACAGGAAGTACCTTTCGGAAGTCTGCACGCGCGTGCTGAGGCTGACCGAGGAAGGGCTGTTTCCCGCGGACATGGATCAAGCACAGTGAACATAAAGAAATGATCCCCCGGCAATGCCGAGGGATCGTTTTTCATTTAACGGGGACTATCACAGCTTTTTGCAGATGACGCCGTCGATCTCAAGCGAGTTCTCTCCGAAGACGAGCTTGGCGAAGCCGCCCTCCCTGCCGAAGGTCCTCTCGCCGATGGGATAGAGCTTATATTGCTTCTCGCCGTCGTCGGTCAGGATCCTCGCGTACAGGTCGTCGTCCTCCATATAGATCTCATCCAGGCGGAAGTCCTCGATATTCTGCTCGTATCTGCCGCAGTACGCTTCCCATTCCGTCCTGTCCGGATCGCCGAAGAGGTATTCCTCGCCGTCCTGGAACAGCTTGATCGCGACCTCCGTCTGCTTCCAGTCCAGCTCGTCCGTGGCGTGGTTGAACATGGAGGCGACGCACAGATCATACCTCAGCGAGAAGATCCATTCCGTGATGAAGCCTTCGTTCCAGCCGCCGTGCTCGCCGATATCGCCCCTGAGGTTGGTGACGCACAGGCCATAGGAATCCATGACGGGGGTCAGCATGCGCTCGGCGGTCTCCTTCCTGAGGAAGCCGCCCTCGCGGTAGCTCTTCGAGAGCGCGAGGCCGACCTTGACGAGGTCCGAGGGCGTCGCCCAAAGGCCCGCGGCGGCGTGCTCCGGATAATAGTGATAGCCGTGCGCGGGGTCCTCCTTAAGGCCCAGCCTGCCGCCGAACGCGGCGTTTCCGACCAGCTCCTCATCAAGGGGCTGGAAATAGCCGGTATGCTTGAGCTCCAGGGGCTCCGCGACCTCCTTTTGGAAGGCATCGCGAAGGGTGGTGCCCGTGATGCGGGTGAAGGCGAGCTCGGCTAAGGTGATGCCGCCGCCGGAATACATATGCTGCTTGCCGTAGGGCTTGATCCTGCGCAGCTTCGGCGTGTTGCCCTTTCCCGAGAGCACGTCCTCGAGCGTGAGCGGCGCGTGATCCGCGCGGTAGCCCGGGAAGCCGTGCACGTTGTAGCCCGCCGTGTGCGAAAGCAGCGCGGCGAAGGTCACGGGGCCCTTTTTGACGAATTCCGGCACGACGCCCGAGATATCCGCATCGAGGTCGATAAGGCCCTTATCGGCATAGCGGAGCAGCGTGAGCGCGAACATGGGCTTTGAGACCGAGCCCGCCTGGAACAGCATATCGGGGTTCACGGGGAGATCCTCACCGAAGCGGCCGCTGCCGGAGCAGTAGGTGCTGATCTCGCCGTCCTCGGCGGAGGCCGCGACGCTGACGCCGTAGCCCTTCCTTCCCCTGATGCGAAGGGGACCGTCGACGTCGACGCCGTAGAACGCCCGGATCGTTTTGTTCGGGCCCTTGAGCATGCGCATCAGTACGGCCTCGTCGAAGCTGATGACGCCGGTCTCATGAAAACCGGCCTTATGGTAGACGTGAAGACCCAGCTCGTTCTCGGGCTCGGTCGAAAGATAGAGCCTGTCGGCACCGTTCTGCCTGAAATACTTGATGATCTCGGCGAGCGCGGCCTGGCCGTAGCCCTTGCCCTGCTCGTTCTTATCGATCATGAAGCGCCAGAGCCAGTAGCGGTCCTCCTCGTCCTCATCCTCGGGATCGAAGGAGAACATGCAGAAGCCCACGAGCTTTTCGCCCGCGTAGATCGCAAACGGACGGGCGGTGCCGGGGTTCTCGGCGTTGGCCTCGTCGGCCTGCCTCAGGGAAACGTCGTTCGAGGCGACGAAGGGCTGATCCTCGCGCACGGAGAGCGCAAGCACCGCCTCGCGGTTTTCATCCGTGATCGGCCTTAATGTGACGGCCGGCTTAACGGTTTTTGCATTTTCAGATGACATGTTTTTTACCTTTCCGGGACCTTTTCCTGTCCCACGCGTTTCTTCTTTATTTGGGTTAGGCTGCCGCATGAAGACCCCCGCGAAGCTCCGCCGCGCTCCGAAAAAATACAGCCGCGGCGTCGGCGCCGCGGCTGGTGATAGCTATTCGGATCCTTTTATGGATCAATACGAAAAAGCCGAGGTCGTCATGCGGTATTCGTTTAGAGTGTTGATCGTAACAGCGTTCATTTGTTTAACCTCGCTTTCTTCGTTTTTCGCTTTTACGCGATTTCCATTGTAGCAGATACATTGTAATTAGTCAACCCCGTTTTTCGGGCGGCTGCGGCGCTTTTACTTCGGAAACAGCGCCTTCTTTATCACGCGGTAGCTCGGGCGGTATTCCCTGCGGAAAGCCTCGGAATGGTGCACCGCGGGGCAGCCGTGGGGCAGGTAGTCCTTAAGGAAGGCTTCGAGGGCCTCCGGGGAAAACGGCGTTATACCCTGCCCGGCCGCGGAGCGCAGGGCTTCGAGGCGGAGCATAAAGCCCTCGTGACTTCCGCACGGGACCGCCGAAAGGATGAACGCCTCCGCGAGCGCGTCGAGGCGGGCCAGGTCCGGGATCGGCTGCAGATGCACGCGCACGAAGCCGCCGCCGAGCTCGTCGAGAGGGCGGTGCAGCGCGTCGCGTTCGGTATTCTCCCATTCCGCCTTAAGAAAGGCGCGGGCGCGGTCGGGATCGGGCACCATATGCCCGCAGCCGAATTCGCTCTGATAGAGGAGCTTGACCGCGTCCCGGGGCTCCATAAGGGGATAGAGTTCGGAGTGCAGCCTCAGCAGCTCGATCGTTTCGGAATAATCGCTTTTCATGATCGGTCACTTCCTTTTTTATCATTTTAGCATCCCCGCGGCTTTCCGGCAAGCATGTTCCAAGGCTTATCTAAATAAACTTTACCGTTGATATCTTAAAGAAAGGCTTTGCGCCATAGAAGCGCAGGAAGGAACATGTCCGAAACGAACCGCATACTGCTTACGGGGACCGCCGCTGCGAGCGCAGTTTACAGCCACACCGTGCTCGGCGAGGCATTCTATTCGCTCCCCCTCTCGGTGCTGAGGACCAGCGGCACCGAGGATCTAATAAACGTCACCGTCAGCGAAAGGCTGCTCGGCGACCTCCCCGTGGAGGAAGGGCTGCGCTTTACCGCGGCCGGGCAGATACGCTCCTATACGCGGCATACCGAGCGGGGCAACCGCCTTGCCGTGACCGTTTTCGCGCGCGAATTCATACCGGTCGGCGAGGATGAGCCCGACGGGAACGACGCGGAGCTGACCGGCACCGTGCTCCACCCCGTGATCCGCCGCGTGACGCCGCTCGAACGCGAGATCGCCGACGTCATGCTCGGCGTGCGCCGGCACTACGGCAAGAGCGACCACATACCGGCGATCGTCTGGGGCCGGAACGCGAGGTTCCTTGCCGACACCCCGGCGGGCACGCTGCTGCACGTGCGGGGCCGGCTGCAGAGCCGCGAATACAGGAAGCTCCATGAGGACGGCACGGTCGAAACGCGCACGGTGTACGAGGTAAGCTGCATGACGGTGGAGCCGGTGTAAAGGAAAAGACCGGAGCGGGTCCCGCTCCGGCCTTTGGCTGTTAAAGCTTATCAGTCTTCCATATGGGCCTTGTAGTAGTTCATCAGGTTGCCCTCAAGGAGGATCTCCTTCTCGTCCTTGGTGAGGCCCTTGATATAGAGGGTGATGTCCTTGACGCCGTCCTTGGCGATGACCTTCGCGGGGATCTCCTCGACGCCCTCCTCGACGGCCTTGCGGACGCCGGGAACGTAGACGAAGTCGCCGGGCTCGTAATCGAACGGAGTGCCCTCCGCGATGGTGAAGGGCAGGATGCCCCAGTTGATGCAGTTGGAGCGATAGCGCTTGGTGGCGTATTCGTAGCAGATGTTCGCGAAGCCGCCGAGGACGCGCTGGCAGGAGGCCGCCTGCTCGCGGGCGGAGCCGTCGCCGGGCTTGTTGGCGAAGACGCAGGAACCGAAGCCGGTTTTTTCGATCAGCTC
>JAEEKE010000107.1 GCA_016282255.1 Bacillota bacterium | reverse complement strand
TCGAATGCCCAAGCAACGTTTTCTCCTGAAGTGAATAACTATGCTGACGGTACTACCGAAAGCAACATCCATTCCGGGAATTACAGCCTTACGGTCGTGTTCCATAACAAGGGAGCTTATGTCGCGCCGATGGGCCTGAGCCTCCGCTTCGCGCCCTACGCGCTGATGCTCCTCTGCGGCGCGGCGCTGACCGTGCTCGTCATCCTGCCCGCGCGCAGAAAAAAGCGTGAAGAATAAAAAAAGCGCAAAATCGTCTGTTTTATTGACGGCTTTGTTGACCGGGGCCCTGTTATAATGACACCAGAGTCAGGCGAAAGCCTTTGAAAAATGGTAAGTAAAGTTGTTCATAGTCAGAAAGGAGAAACCCATGAAGAACCTCAAGAAGCTCGGAGCCCTGCTCCTCGCGCTCACCCTCATCCTCAGCCTCGGCGCGACCGCGTTTGCGGACGGCGAAGCGACGCTCCCCACCGGTGACGCGGCCGGTGCCTTCACCGAGCAGGACACGCCGATCGCTCAGAGCAAGACTCTGAGGATCTATAAGAGCATCCTCGCGTACAATGCCGATTCTCTCGATGTGGCTGCGCCCACCATTACGTACAGCTACAGCATCGAGGCGGGCAGCGCCGGCAAAACCGTCACCGACGAGACCTCCGACCACGCCACGGGCACGGCTGTGAGCACGACCACGCTTGCGGGCGTCGTGACCGATCTCACCATGACCAGTCAGACGAACAGCACCGCCGCTGCGAGCACCACACTGAAGTGGGAAGCCGCCAACGACACACTGAAGACCGGCTCCGACGATACTGCCGCGGTCACCGCCGCAAATGCGGACGGCGCGGGCAACAAAAAGTATGTCGACATCAACTTCTCCAACGTCGTCTTTGGTGCGACTGGCGTGTATCGCTACAAGCTCACCGAGGCGATCGACGGCACGGATACCTATTCCGCCTCCGGTGTGACGGATGACGGAAGCAATGTCCGCTATCTCGACGTCTACGTCAAGCCCGCCGCCACCGGCTATAATAACGGCTCGACTGCCGCCGAGTGGGAGATCTACGGCTACGCACTCTTTAACGAGGACGGGGACGTGACCAGCGCCACGGCGAAGACCACCGGTTTTGTCGATTATTCCGTCACCAGCGGTACCGACACCGTCACGTACGGCGATAAGTACTACACCTACAATGTGAGCATCACGAAGAACATCGAGGGCGATCCCTCCATGGTCGCCGTCGGCCACCAGTTCCCGTTCAGCGTGAAGTTCACGAATGCCGCGATCACGAAGGCCGTCAAGATCGGCGAGGCCACACTGCAGGCTCCCGTTACTTCCGCACGCACGCCCGCTGCCGCCGCCCTGCCGCTGGAGATCAACAGCACGCTCGGCGCTGACCTCAAGATCGGTGAGAACACGAGCGGCTGCGGCACGATCCGCTACATCGGTGTTCCCGTCGGAACGAAGGTGGAAGTGCAGGAGAAGAACGATGTGGCCGGCACCACCTACAGCCTGGTGACCAAGGTCGATACCGCGGACGCCAGCGCGGCTGCGCTGATCGCGTACAACGCGAACTCCGCCGTCACGGAGCTTGCTGCTCCGACTGCTAATGAGAACGACACGGTCTCCCATGCAGTCACCTTCACCAACTCCCTCGCGCTCATCTCCCCGACCGGCGTGGTGCTGCGCGTCGCGCCTTACGTCCTGATGCTGGCGGCCGGTATCGTCCTCTTTGTCCTGTCCCGCAAGCGCAGATCCAGAGAAGAGGTCTGAACGATCCGCGCTCCCGCAGGGGAGTAAAGCAAGCGCTTTGACCGGGGGCGGCCCCGCACGCCGCGAAGCCGCCCCAAAAAGAACAGACAGTTTGACAGTCGACGCTGTGCCCCCGTCAGGACGGGAGCGTGCGTGGACTGTCCGTTCTATGTTTAAAAGGAGCATGCCGCATGAGCGAAGAGAAAGCCGCGCCGCCCGTCGAGACGGCCGAGGAGACGCGTGAGAGCGCCGCCGCGGGCGACAACCGCGTTACGAAACAGCTCCGCCGTTCCGAGCGCGGCGTCAAGGAGTATCAGAGCCTGCTTATCCGCTTTGCGGCGCTGCTGCTTGTGATCTGGGTGCTCTTCTTCCAGATCGTCGGTCTCACGCACATGCCGAACGGCGACATGAGCCCGCGCATCGACGCGGGTGATCTCGTGCTGTTCTATCGCCTGGACAAGGACGTGAGCGCGCGGGACGTCATCGTGATCGAAAAGTCGACGCCCGACGAGCCGAAAAAACAGCTCTTCATCTGCCGCGTCGTCGCCGTTTCGGGCGACGTCGTGGAGGTCACGGACGAAGAGCAGCTCAAGGTCAACGGCAACGTCGCGATCGAGCAGAACATCTTTTACGGCACCGCCCGCTACGAGGGCTTTACCGAGTACCCGCTCACGCTCGGCGAGGGACAGTGCTTCGTCCTGGCGGATCACCGCGCCGGCGGGGCCGATTCGCGCTACTTCGGCGCCGTGGACAAGAGCGAGATCCTCGGCACCGTGATCACGATCGTCCGCCGAAACGGACTGTGAGTCACAGCAAACAATCAATAATTTTTCGCATTTTTCGCACGAAAGCCGATTTTATTGACGGCTTTGTTGACGCTTTCTGTTCTATAATGTAAGCGTAAACTCCGAAATCTACAGGAAAGGAGGCGGAAAGCATGGCGGTCGTAACAAGAGCGATCCCCGACGAGTTCAACAGTCCCAGACCCCACCGGGCCCCGGGAAAGAGCCGCGTCGTCAACATTCTCAATATAGCCAGAACGCTGGGAAGCGGCGCTGTGTCCCTGATGGCCGGTCTGCTTGCCGCCGCTCTGATCCTGTATTCCGGTTATGTCCTTTATGACAGCTTCTACACCCAGAACACCGCCGGCACCGGCGGCTGGGATCTGCTGCAGTACAAGCCGGAGATCATCGAGGACGGCGCCGTCCCGCTCTCTGGCGGCGGCACGCTGGCCGCAATCACGGCGGACTATCGCGCGTGGCTGACGATGTACGACACGAACATCGACTACGCCGTCATGCAGGGCGAGGACGACCTCTATTACGCGAGCCACGACATCTACGGCAAGAGCTCCATCACCGGCGCGATCTATCTGGCCTCCGCCAACAGCGGCGGCTTTACCGATAACTACAACCTGCTCTACGGCCATCACATGGACAACGGCGCGATGTTCGGCGCGCTGGACAGATTCACGGACGAGAGCTATTTTGACAGCCACCGCGAGGGCGTGCTCGTCGCCGGCTCCGAGGTCTACGATCTGACGACCTTCGCCGTCCTGCGCACCAACGCCTACGAGGCGAACGTCTACTATGTCGGCGGCAAGACCGCCGCGGACGTGATCGGCTTTATCGAGGGCGCGTCCCCGATCATCTACCGCACGGGCGTCGCCAACAGCTCGAGCAAGATCATCGCCTTCTCCACCTGCGCCGCAGCCGATACCGACGGCCGTCTCGTCGTCTTCGCGGTGATGACTCCGCGCAACATGACCGAGACGCAGAGCGGCGTGCTGACGCTGCGTGTGGCCCGCTACGAGGGCGTCTATGACGCGCAGTACCACAGCGTGGACGTCACGGTCAACCTCGACGGCGCGACGATCGAATACAGCGTCGACGGCGGAACCACCTGGACGAAGAAAGCGCCTCGCGCGCGCTACGTCAACGAGTCCGTCACGGTGCTTGTCCGCGCGAGCTATCCCGGCATGGAGAGCGTCAGCGCGTATAGCGAGATCCGCATCATCCCGCGTCTGGCGGTCGTCACGGCGCTCGACGCGCGCAAGACGGTCGGCAATGCCGATCCCGCCTTTGCGGCCACTGTGACCGGCACGGTCGGCAACGATACGCTGACCTATACTGTCACCCGCCCGCGCGCCGGGCAGGACGAGGCGGTCGGCGTCTATCCGGAAACGATCATCGCGGCCGGCGAGGCTGTGCAGCTCAACGGCAGCTACAACGTGGTCTATCATCCCGCGGACTTCACGATCGTCGCGAACAACCCCGGCAACAACCCCGGCAACAACCCCGGCAACAACCCCGGCAACAACCCCGGCAACAACCCCGGCAACAATCCCGGGAACGATCCCGTCAACGTCGAGCCCACTCCCGCGGTGGAGCACATCGACGAGCCCGAGACGCCGCTCGCCTCCTTCCCCGACCGCTTCAAGCCGACGGGAAGCAGCTTCGGCGACCGGTGCTGGGCGCTCGTCAATCTGATCTGCCTGCTCGTCACGGCCTATATCCTGTTCCCGCTGCTGCATCTGAGGGATAAGTTCGGCCGCGCGCGGTTGCTCGATAAGCTCGAGGACGCGGACGAGACTCTCGAAGATGCCATCCGGCGCTTCCGTACGCGCTCCCGTATCGGCATCGGCGGCGAGTTCCTGACCACGGTCCTTGCTCTCGTGGCCTTTATCCTCACCGAGGATATGCGCCTGCCGATGGTGCTCATCGACAAGTGGACGCCGCTCATTGGCCTGCTGATGCTCCTCTGCCTCGGCATCGACCGGCTGACCGTCCGCCTGCGCCCCGACGAGCTGCCGTGAACGGGTGAATACTAATTATTCAATATAATCATGTAAGTGCTGTCAGTATTTACGGCTACGTTATGAGAAAGCAATCAACAAACCGAATAATGGTGTTATAAAAACCACGCAAAAGCACGGAAAAGCCAAATGACTTTTCCGTGCTTTTGCGTGCTCGTGCATCTCTACCACAGGTGTTAATTGTTAGTTACAATCATTTTCTTGATTATCTCTCTCCGCAAAAACTCATGGGTTTTTACGGAATTTACTTGATTCCAATGCAATCTTACTCAATCTCCATAGGCGTATTATCCCGCAGATATATCATACAGCTTTTATCAATCAGGTCAAGGTTGCTCTTAAAGAACCTAGAAACAAAAGGAGCAACCCAGAACTGAGATCCATCAGGCGGGGTTATATTACAATCAATGCAGTCCATATAGTCTGTGGACATGATAGATAGCGGAGAACAGAGCGTCAGCAGAAACAGGAATGTGATCGTAATAGAACGCATGTCCAGCATCAACGCCTGCAATCGTTTTTGCAGATCGTTCTCTTGATATGCATTCACGTTCTGGTTATAGAAAGCTACCCCGTTGCTGTGAACATAGTTGTTTAGCCTGTCCCCGAGCGTATCAAAATATGTTTTTAATTTGTACTTTTGCACTGCTTCTTTTACCCGTGGGGATTGGCCAACAGCTTGCAGAACTGTTC
>JAEEKE010000106.1 GCA_016282255.1 Bacillota bacterium | reverse complement strand
TCGCCGTCGAGATGGTGCGCGTGCACCACGCCGTCGCCGTGGTCGTGATAATAAACGTCGTCGCTCATGGAAGGCAGTTCCTCTCTGTTTATCGCTTTACCGGACTAATATAATATAAAACCCTGAAATACGCAAGAGCTTTCTCACGTATAGGCTGCGGCCCACTCGCGCAGCGCCTGCCGGACGTTTTCGTCGCCCTGTTCGCTGATGGTCATAACGTGCGTTTCCGGATCGTTTTCAAGCGCCTCGCGCAGACGCGCGGCAAGGGCGGCGTATTTTTCACCCAGCCCGAAGCGTTCCTGCAGCTCGCGGACGCCCCGGCGGTCTTTCAGCACACCGACGCAGGGGACGGGGGAGGAGAGAAAAGCCGCAAGCTGAGCGCGAAACTGCGGGATCACCAGCTCAAAGCCGCCGATCTCGTCGAGTACGGCGAAGGGATAGTACTCCGCTTCCTGCAGAAGCCGCACGGCCTCGCAACGGAAGATCTCGTTGTCACGCGTGGGCGGGTCGGACGTATAGTCGAGGAAGCGCAAAGGGGCAAAGCCCTCGATCCCTCCCGCCGCGGCGGAGGGAAGCAATTCATAGCCGAGGACCCGGCCGTCGTCCGCGCTCCTTCGCTCCGTGACGAAGCCGCCGGCCTCCGCCAGCTTTTCTCCGAGCGCGGCGCGGATCATCGTCGACTTGCCGCAGCCCGACGGCCCGGTTAAAAACAGTCGTTTCCGCATGCGGTTCCACACCCCCTTTTTCATAGACAGTATATCCGTTGGGGCGTGAAAAGTAAAGGACGGCGACGGGGCATGCGGTTTTTCCCCGGGGAAAAAAGATAAAAAAAGCCAAAAACAGACTTTTCAACTGCCCCGCGATGGTGTATAGTGTGACAGGAACTATTAAAATTTTAAGTTTTTAGGAAACGGAGTGTCGCAACATGGCCGAGAGAAAGAGAAGATGGGGAGACAGACGCGACGGGCGCTGGGTCCGCGAGGTGACCGGGCTGCAGTGTATCATGAGCAATCTCATGCCGAACCGCACCGACTGCGAGGTCTGCCTGCAGGATAAGATCGACGTGACCGATCTGCTGCCGTACATCGACAAAAAGAACGCCGAGCATCCCGATTACAAAACGACCCTGTTCCACTGCATCCTTGTCGCGGTGAGCAAGATGGTCATGGAAAGGCCCTTCCTCAACCGCTTTATCCAGGGACGCCGCACCTACGAGCGCTATGAGATCTCGCTGGGCTTCGTAGCCAAGCGCCGCTTCGCCGACGGTGCGGAGGAGTCGCTGATGGTCCTCACGCCCACCGCCGAGGACACGCTCGACACCGTCAGCCGCAAGATCGTCGGCGACACGACCGAAATGCGCAAGAGCGAGACCGCCGACGGCGGGCTCGACGCGACGATGGATTTTCTCAAAAAGCTGCCGCGCCTGTTTCTGATGTTCTTCGTCCGCTGTATCCGCTGGCTTGATTTCTGGGGCCTCGTTCCGAAATCGCTGACCGAGGGCGACCCGAACTTCACCTCGGTGTTCCTGAGCAATCTCGGCAGCATCAAGTGCCCCTCTGTTTATCACCATCTGAACAATTACGGTACGAACAGCTTCATGGTGACGATCGGCACGATCCACAAGGAAGAGATCGTCATGCCCGACGGCTCGAAGCAGATCCGCGATGTGGTGGACTTCTGCGCCACGCTCGACGAGCGCATCGCCGACGGCTTCTATTTCGCCAGGAGTCTCAAGCTCGTCCGCCATATCTTCGCGCATCCCGAAATGCTCGACCGACCCATCGGCGAGCCGAGCGGCTTTGAATACAAGTAATCCGTATACAGGAGAAGAATAGACAGACATGGAGCAGATCACAGCGAAAACGCCCTGGGAGGGGCATACCGAGGATATCCCTCTGCATCTGGAGTATTTCGAAGGATCGATGTTCGATGCGGTCAAGATGGCCGCCGACCGGCATCCCGATTTTACGGCTTTTACCTTTATGGGCCGCGCGACCAGCTACCGCGACATGATCCGCGAGATCGAAAAGTGCGCGCGCGCGCTCAGGACCATCGGCGTGCGCGAGAACGACAGGGTGACGATCGCCCTTCCGAACTGCCCGCAGGCGATTTACATGTTCTACGCCGTCAACCTTGTCGGCGCCGTCGCAAACATGGTGCATCCGCTTTCCGCTGAGAAGGAGATCGAGTTCTATCTCAACGAGTCCGACAGCGTTACGGCGATCACGCTCGATCAGTTTTACCATAAGTTCGAGAGCATCCGCAGCAACACAAAGGTCGTGAATATCATCATCGCCAGCGTCAAGGACGCGCTCTCCCAGCCGCTCAAGGCCGGCTATATGCTCACCGAGGGCCGCAGGATCAAAAAGATCCCCAAGGAAGCGCCCGTCATCCGCTGGAACGATTTCATGCGCCTCTCCCGCGCCTGCTTCTACAACTACAAGGTCGAACGCCGCAGCGACGATCCGGCGGTCATCCTGTACTCCGGCGGCACGACCGGCAAGACCAAGGGCATCGTGCTCACGAACAAGAACTTCAACGCGCTCGGCGCGCAGATCGTGGCGACGAACCCGATGTACCGCCCGGGCGACAAGATGCTCTCGGCCATGCCGATGTTCCACGGCTTCGGCCTGGGCGTGTGCATCCACTCTATCCTTCAGTGCGGGGGCTGCTGCATCCTGATCCCGCGCGTCAATCCCAAGGATTACGCCAAACAGGTCGTCAAAAACCGCTGCAACTTCATCGCGGGCGTGCCGACGCTCTATGAAGCCATGCTGCGTATGAAGAGCATGGAAAACGCGGACCTCAGTTGTCTCAAGGGCGTGTTCTCGGGCGGCGATTCACTTTCCATTGAGCTGAAGAAGAAGTTTGACAAGTTCCTCTACGACCACAAGGCCGTCATCCAGGTGCGGGAGGGCTACGGAACGACCGAGACCGTCACGGCCTGCTGTCTGACGCCGCCGCATATGTTCAAGGAGGGCAGCATCGGCGTGCCCTTCCCGGACACCTATATCAAGATCGTCGAGCCCGATACCGACCGCGAGCTTCCGTACGGAGAGGAAGGCGAGATCCTGCTCGCCGGCCCGACCGTGATGAAGGAGTATATGAAGCATCCCGACGAGACCGCGCGCACGCTCCGTCATCACGCCGACGGGCTCACCTGGGTCTACACGGGAGATCTCGGCACGATGGACGACGAAGGCTTCATCTATTTCCGCGGCCGCGCCAAGCGCATGATCATC
>JAEEKE010000105.1 GCA_016282255.1 Bacillota bacterium | reverse complement strand
GCGGGGCAGACGTCCACGCAGTTGCCGCAGCCGGTGCAGTCGTAGGGGCTGACCTGGATGCGGAAGAGCTTGCCGTTGCCGACGCCGACGGCCTTCTTGGAAACGAAGGTCTCGGGAGCCTCGGTGCCCTCCTCCATCACGAAGGGACGGATGCAGGCGTGCGGGCAGACGAGGGAGCACTGGTTGCACTGGATGCAGTTTTCGGTGACCCAGGTGGGGACCTCAACGGCGATGCCGCGCTTCTCGTACTTGGTGGTGCCGGTGGGAACGAAGCCGTCCGCCGCGAGCTTGCTGACGGGGAGCTTATCGCCCTGCTGCGCGAGGATGGGCTTGATGAAGTCGACGAAGTAAGGATCGTCGCTGACGTGCATCGCGGTAGCGCCCTCGGTCGCGGTCGCCCAGGCTTCGGGATACTTGATCTCCTCGATGCCGGTGCAGCCGATATCGATGGCGGCGTAGTTTTTCTGGACGACGTCCTCGCCCTTCTTGGCGTAGCTCTTCTTGGCGGCTGCCTTCATGTAGCCGATGGCCTCCTCAACGGGGATGACCTCTGCGAGCTTGAAGAACGCGCTCTGCATGATGGTGTTGATGCGGCCGCCCATGCCGACCTCGCGGGCGAGCTTGACGGCGTCGATATTGTAGAAACGGATGTGCTTCCTGGCGATGGTCTGCTTCATCTCGGCGGGCAGCTCCTTGTCCATCTCCTCGACGGTCCAGGGGCTGTTGAGCAGGAATACGCCGCCCTCCTTGAGGCCCTCGAGCACGTCGTAGCGGGTGACGTAGCTCGCGTTATGGCAGGCGACGAAGTCGGCGCTGTCGATAAGGTAGGGGCTCTGGATGGGGGTCTTGCCGAAGCGGAGGTGGCTGATGGTCAGACCGCCGGACTTCTTGGAGTCGTAGGCGAAGTAGCCCTGAGCGAACATGTTGGTGTGGTCGCCGATGATCTTGATGCTGTTCTTGTTGGCGCCGACGGTACCGTCGCTGCCCAGACCGAAGAACTTGCAGCAGATCGTGCCCTCGGGAGCGGCGTTGACGAGCTCGCCCATCGGGAGGGAGGTGTTCATGACGTCGTCCACGATGCCGACGGTGAAGTGGTTCTTGGGCTCGTCGAGCAGGAGGTTATCGAACACGGCCTTGACCATGGTCGGGGTGAACTCCTTGCTGCCGAGGCCGTAACGGCCGCCGTAGCACTTGATGTCGCGGCCGGCCTCAGCGAGAGCGTCCACAACGTCGAGATAGAGGGGCTCGCCGAGGGAGCCGGGCTCCTTGGTGCGGTCGAGGACCGCGAGCTTCCTGCAGGAAGCGGGGATCGCGGCGAGGAACTTGTCCGCGGCGAAGGGCCTGTACAGACGGACCTTGAGGACGCCGAGCTTCTCGCCGTTCTTGTTGAGGTGGTTGATCGCTTCCTCCGCGACGTCGGCGCCGCTGCCCATGATGACGAGCACGCGCTCGGCGTCGGGCGCACCGACGTAATCGAAGAGGTGATAGTGACGGCCGGTCAGCTCGCCGACCTTCTCCATGTAGTACTCAACGATCTCGGGGACCTTGGCATAGTGGATATTCGCGGCTTCGCGGCCCTGGAAGTAGATATCCGGGTTCTGCGCGGTGCCGGCCTGATGCGGATGCTCGGGATTGAGGGCGCGGGCGCGGAAGGCCTTGACTGCGTCCATATCGAGGAGCTTCGCCATATCCTCATACTCGATCTGCTCGATCTTCTGGACCTCGTGGGAGGTGCGGAAGCCGTCGAAGAAATGCACGAAGGGGATGCTGGACTTGATGGCGGAGAGATGGGTCACGAGAGCGAGGTCCATGACTTCCTGAACGGAAGCGGAGGACAGCATCGCGAAGCCGGTCTGACGGCAGCCCATAACGTCGCTGTGATCGCCGAAGATGGAGAGGGAATGCGCGGCAAGAGCACGGGCGGATACGTGGAAGACGCCGGGAAGGAGCTCACCGGAGATCTTGTACATATTGGGGATCATCAGAAGAAGACCCTGGGATGCGGTGAAGGTGGTGGTGAGAGCACCGGCGGAGAGGGAGCCGTGCACAGCGCCGGCGGCGCCGCCCTCGGACTGCATCTCGGCGATGCGAACCTTCTGACCGAACAGGTTGATCCTGCCCTGTGCGCCCCACTCGTCGGCCACTTCAGCCATCGGAGAGGAAGGAGTGATGGGGTAGATCGCTGCCACGTCGGAGAACGCATAGGCGACATGCGCCGCAGCGGTATTGCCATCGATAGTGACGGTCTTTGCCATTGAGTAAATCCTCCTGTTTTTATATTTTGTTTTATGCCCGCGGGATGCCTCGCGGAGCAGGATTTAAGGATACAAAGTCCTTCTTTTATTATAGCCCGCGAGGGGGATCAAGGCAAGCGGAAATTGCTTTTTTTATAAAGTATATTCGGGATTTTCCCGCTCGGCGTCCCATAGGGGCGGGCTGCACCGATGGGGACGGTTCTTTTTGGTGCAGTGCGGGCTCCGGTCGGCTCCCTGCCGGCGATTGCACCAAAGAGGACCGTCCCCTTTGGTGCACAAGGCTTCCCTTTACCGTTGCTTTCACCCCTCATCAGTCACTTCGTGGCAGCTTCCCCCGGGGGAAGCCATGTGGCGGGCGACGTTTTGCTTTTGGGTTATGTTCCGCTTGCTGCTTTCGGACGGCAGGAAAGGCATGCGCCGGAGGATCGATGCCGCCCCTACCCTGCTTTCATGCTTTTCCCCGTTGCGTTTTTTCCCGCGTTGTGATACAGTAAGCATGAGCGAGGCCTCAGCCTTCGCCCGAATAAACCGACGGGGGTTTGGTGCAATGAACATCTACCTTTCCGCTTCGCTGTTCGCGCTTCTGATCCTTATCTACTGGGTCATTTCGGAGCTCTTTACAATGCTTTTCCGCTTCATCGGGCTGCCCGAGGAGAAGGCGCGCTTCCAGGTGACCTCCCTCCTCACCGGCTGCGGCTTCACCACGCGCGAGAGCGAGATGATCCTCTCCACGCGCCGGCGCCGCAGGCTCGCCCGCATCACGATGCTGTTCGGCTACGTGTTCAACATCACCGTCGTTTCGGCATTCATCAACGTGTTCCTGTCCCTGAAGCTGACGCAGATCGGCGGCTATCTCGCGGGCGTGCTGATCCCGCTCGGCGTGCTGGCCGCGATCATGATCCTTTCGCGCATCCCCGCCGTGCGCGCGTTCACCGAGCGCATCATCCGCCGGATCGCGGGCTCCATCATGCACGAGGGCGCCGAGAACTCGGTCATGCTGATCGACCACATCGGCCGGGGCTCCATCGCGCAGGTGACGCTCGTCTCCGTGCCCGACGAGCTGCGCGAAAAGCCGCTCTTCCTTTCCGGCATCAAGGAGGAGAAGAACATCCTCGTCATGCTGCTCGAGCGCGCGGGCAAGGTCGATCCTCCGCTCGCGCAGACCGTGTTCGCCCCGGGCGACAAGCTGACCGTGTTCGGCGATTATCAGCAGATCTGCCGCGTGTTCAACGCGAAGGAGCGCTTCTCGGACAAGGACTGAGTCTTTTTGCGCAAAACGGCGCCGCCCGAAATGGACGGCGCCGTTGTTTATTTTGACTCTTATTCATCCCGCTCGACGTAGAACTCCTCGTCGGTCTCGAGGCAGAGGCAGGCGAGGCGGCCGCCCTCAAAGCAGGCGCCGCAGTCGATCGCGATATGGTTGTTCGCGCGGTAGATATAGCCCGGGCGGGGGTTATCCTCGATGCCGAGCGTGGGCATATGCCCGGTGACGAGGTATTTATCCGGGAAATAGCATCTGGAATAATCCGGCCGCTCCCACACGAGCTCGGAGGGCCCGTGCTCCTCCAGCGGCTTGCCGGAAAGGACGCCCGTCGGCGCGGCGTGCACGAGCACGAACCGCTTCCCTTCGACCTCAAGCTCCTCGTAGAGCAGGAAATCCTTGAGGAAATCGATGACGTCGCCCCGGGCCTCGCTCCCGAGCCTTCTAAAGCCCGCCACCGTGGTTCCGCCGCCGTTCTCCTGCCAGCTGCGGAACTTGCCGATCGTCTCGGCGCTGAGCTTCGCGACCGTCTCTTCCGTGATCTCCTGCGAGAGAAAATCGAGGCAGTCGAACGCCATCAGCTCGTGATTGCCGAGGATGACCTCGGCGTTCGGCATATCCATCAGCTCCATAAGCAGCTCGACGGGCTGCGGACCGCGGTCGACTATGTCGCCGAGGACGTAGAGCGTATCCTCCTCGCCGAGGCCTATCTTTTGAAGCATCTTCATAAACATTTCGTATTCGCCGTGGATATCGGCAATAACGTAGGTCGCCATGGTCTTCCTCCTTATATCGCAGTCGTTTCAGAAGCTTTCGGGCGGGTCGGCGCGAAACAGCCGTTCCGTCATAATATTATATCTCCCACAGGGATGATTATAACATCATGAGCAAAGGATTTCAATCGCGGGAAGGCGAAGCACGGGAATGTGCGCAGGACGCGTCATTGGCTTAAAAGGGCAAACATCATTCAAAAAGCAGTGATTTGGTAACCAAAGCTTGTTTTTTCTTTTTTGAGCCTCTCATAAATGATGTCGCCGCCTTTGGCGCCTGATGATGTTTCTTCGCTGCGCTCAGAAATGATGCTGCTCGCTTTGCTCGCAATGATGCGATGTTTGCCCCCCCATGTCCCGCAGGACGCATCATTAGCGAAGCGGCATCATTGACGAAGGCAGCATCATTTGCCCGCAAGGGCAAACATCATTCAAAAAGCAGTGATTTGGTAACCAAATCACTGCTTTTTGTTGGTAGCGGCTATCTGATTCTGAACAGGCGCTGCGCCCGGCTTGAATTGTCTCCGGTTTGGTTCGGCGCAGCGTTATAAATTCGCAGGCGAATTTAGCTGTTCTCATACGTACTTCGTGAACAAATAATGATCCCCCGGCAAAACCGGGGGATCATTATTTGGTAGCGGCTATCTGATTCGAACAGATGACACTCCGGGTATGAACCGAATGCTCTAGCCAGCTGAGCTAAGCCGCCAATGGTTGCGGGGGGGGGACTCGAACCCCCAACCTTCGGATTATGAGCCCGACGAGCTACCAGCTGCTCCACCCCGCGGCGAAATTGGGTGCCGCTTTCAGCGGCAAGTGTTAGAATACCATATAGTATGTGCCTTGTCAAGCAAAAAATGCCCAAACAAAAAATATATACTTTCATTTGGCAAAAGAAAAGCCCCCGAAGGGGCTTGATCGTTCAGCGTTTATTTCTTATCCCCGAGGATATCGCCGAGTATGTCCGCAAAGTCGGGATCGACCGGCATCTCGAACTCCTCGCCGCCGCTGCTGAGCGGGGTGCCCTCGCCGATATCATAGACGGGGCCCTCCTCCTCAATGCTCTCCTCGGGCAGCTCGCGGCCCTCGAGAGTGTAGATCGAGCGCATCAGCGTGGCTGCGTTCAGATAATCGTCCGGCAGCTCGATCTCGGGATCGGGCTCGGCATCGGGTTCCGGCTCCGGCTCGGGCTCCGGCTCGGGTTCGGGCTCGGGTTCGGGCTCCGGCTCGGGCTCGGGTTCGGGCTCCGGTTCGGGCTCGGGCTCGGGTTCGGGCTCGGGTTCGGGCTCCGGTTCGGGCTCGGGTTCCGGTTCGGGCTCGGGTTCGGGTTCCGGTTCGGGCTCGGGCTCGGGCTCCGGTTCGGGTTCGGGCTCGGGCTCGTCGGCGGGGATATAGTCCTCGCACTTATCGGCGCAGTGCTCGCAGTCGAGATCGCATTCCTTCGGCAGCTCGGTCAGCTCGGTGCAGTCGGCGACGCTGCCCATGATGTCGGCATAGACCTTCGATTCCTCGAGCGCGATCCTCGCCTTTTCGCGCAGTATCAGCTCAAGCTCGCTCCGCTGCGCGTCGAGCTTCATGACCTGCTCCTCGGCCTCGTCGAGCATGCGCTTCGCGGTCGTCTGCGCGGTCTCGATCATCTGACCGGCGGTGCGCTCGGCCTCGTCGATCGCGTCCTTGGCCTGCTTCGCGGCCTCCTCGGCGGTCTTCCTGGAATACTCGTCGGCTTCGGCGACGATCTTTTCGGCCTCCTCATTCGCCTTCCTGCGCAGCGCCTCGGCCTCGTTGCGGGCCTTATCCCGCTCGCTCTGGCCCTCGGAGAGGAACTGGCTGCGGCGCTTGGCGCCGTCGGCCTCCAGCCTGTCGGCCTGGGCTTTCGCATCCTTTATGATGCGGTCCTTCGTGTTCGAGGCCTCGGTCATCGCGTTGACGATCGCATCCTGGCGAGCCTTGAAATCATCCAGACGGCGCTTGGCGTTGCCGAGCTCGGCCTGCGCGTTGTTCAGCTCGCCGGTCTTGCCCTCAAGCTCCTGCTTGCAGATATCCAGCTCCAGCTGCTTGTCCGTAAGCTGGGAACGCACGCTCTCAAGCTCCTGCGTGAGCTGTGCGACCTGCTGCTGCATTGCCTTTAATCTCCTGCCCATCATTTGTTTTCCTCCGTTTTCAGCTGTGAAGCCTTTAGTCTTTATGGTATGCGGCACAGCCGCGTGTTTTCGTATTTGGGGATCAGCTGTAGCTGCCCGTGCCCGGCGCGTCGGGCGCCCTGTAGCCGAGGTGCGCATAGGCCGGGGGCAGCAGTACCCTGCCGCGCGGGGTCCTGGCGATGAAGCCGAGGCGCAGCAGATAGGGCTCGTAGACGTCCTCGATCGTGGAGGCGTCCTCTCCCGTGGCTGCGGCGAGGGTATCGAGGCCCACCGGGCGGCCGCTGAAGCGGGTTATCATCGCCTCGATCATGCGGCGGTCCACCGCGTCGAGCCCGAGCTCGTCGATGCCCAGCATCTCGAGCCCCGCCATGGCGGTGTCGGTATCGATCCTGCCGTCCGCCCGTACCTGGGCGAAATCGCGCACGCGGCGCAGCAGCCTGTTCGCGACGCGGGGCGTGCCCCTTGAGCGGGAGCCGATCTCGAGCGCGCCGTCCACGGTGATGTCTATGCCGAGGATGCCGGCGCTGCGGATGATGATCT
The DNA here is from genome assembly GCA_016282255.1 of Bacillota bacterium. Classification (GTDB taxonomy): domain Bacteria; phylum Bacillota; class Clostridia; order Christensenellales; family CAG-138; genus PeH17. Next base: position 9,793 of record JAEEKE010000105.1, on the reverse strand, counting down.
CCTTAAGGTCCTCGGGCGTGTAGAGCTCGAGCTGTTCCTTGATGCCGAAGCGGTCGCGGAGGGGCCCGGTCAGAAGGCCCATGCGCGTCGTCGCGCCGACGAGCGTGAAGCGCGGCAGGGTCAGGCGGATCGAATGCGCCGAGGGGCCCTTGCCGATCATGATATCGTAGGCGAAATCCTCCATCGCGGGATAGAGGATCTCCTCAACGTTCGCGTTGAGGCGGTGGATCTCGTCGATGAACAGCACGTCGCCCTCGTTGATATTGGAGAGCAGCGCCGCAAGGTCGGCCGCGCGCGTGATCGCGGGGCCGCTGGTGATGCGCAGGGTGCCGCCCATCTCGTTGGCGATGATCGCCGCGAGCGTGGTCTTGCCCAGGCCCGGAGGGCCGTAGAGCAGGGCATGGTCGAGCGTCTCCCCGCGCAGCTTGGCCGCGTTGATATAGACGCGCATATGCTCCTTGACGTTGGTCTGGCCGATGTATTCGGCAAGGAAGCGCGGCCTGAGACTGTATTCGGTTGTCTCATCCTCCGTCATCAGCGAGGAGGTGATCAGTCTGTCGTCGAACATGCTTGTCACTTTTTTATTGTATAACGGATCGGTTTATTTTGCAAGAAGACGCAGCGCCTGCATTATCAGATCCTCGACGCGGTCGGCGTTCTCGACGGCGGCGACGGCCCTGCCCGCGCTCGCGCCGTCGTAGCCGAGAGCGATGAGGGCTTCGATGGCCTCGTGGCGGATTCCGGTTCCGTCCTCCGCTTTCCCCTGCGCCGCCGAGCCCGCGGATGAGCCGGAGACCTTTTCCTTGAGCTCGAGGATGACCCTCGCGGCGGTCTTGCGGCCCATGCCGGGCACGCCGTCGAACGCGGCGGGATTGTCGGTCAGCACGGCCAAGGAGATATCCTCCGGCGAAAGCACCGAGAGCGTCTCCCTGGCGACCTTCGGGCCGATCCTCGTGACGCCGATCAGCTTGCGGAACATCGCGCGCTCCTCATCGGAATAAAAGCCGTAGAGGGCGACCGCGTCCTGCGAGATATTGAGATGCGCGAAGAGCTTGGCGGGCTTGCCGGGGGTCAGGCGCGAAAGCGTCGCCCTCGAGCAGATCAGCTCGTAGCCCACGCCCGCCGCCTCGATGACGCAGCGGTCGGCGCCTATCTCTTCAACTGTGCCTCTGATATGGGAATACATTGAGCTATACCGTTATTCTGGCTTATTTTATCAGGAAATCGTTTGCCGCGGGACCGATCGTGTTCGCGTGGCAGAGGGCGATGCCGAGCGCGTCGGCCGCGTCGTCGGGCTTGGGGATCTTTGGCAGGCGAAGGAGCCTTGTGATCATGCCCTGCATCTGCTTCTTGTCGGCATGTCCGTCGCCCGTGACGGAGAGCTTGATCTGCATGGGCGTGTACTCGTAGAGCGGGAGCCCCGCCTGCTGTGCGGCGAGGATCGAAACGCCCCTTGCGGCCGCGACGGCGAGCGCCGTGGTCGTGTTGCGGGCGAAGAACAGCTCCTCGAACGCGATATGGTCGGGATGAAAGCGCCCGATCAGGGCGGCGGTGCCCGCGTGCAGCCTTTCAAGGCGCTCGGGGAACGTCATCTTCGGCGTCGTTTCGATGACGCCGCAGTCGATCGCCATTATGTTTCCGCGCTCCGCTTCGAGCACGCCGTAGCCGAGGATCGCGTAGCCGGGATCGATGCCCAGAATGATCATGCGCTTTGCTCCGTTCGTTTTGCGGGGTGCTTTTTACCGCCCCGCCGAATCACCGTTATACTATATAATACCACCTTTTTACATAAATCTCAATAGGCGGGGCCAAACTAACCGAAAAATGCGGCTTCGGGCCTCCCTATGCGGACCCGGCCGGGAGGAAGAATGCGCGTTCTTATCTTGATTCTGTTCGCCGCGGCGGCGGCCGTGCTGATCGCGGTATTGGCCGTCCGGGCGCGCTTTTCCATTTCGGTATCCCAAAGCGGCGCGCTTATCCGCCTTAGGATATCGGCGATGTTTTCGCTCGTGCGCATAAAAAGGGTGCTGCTCATCCGCTTCGCCGGGAGCGGCGCCTTCCGCCCGCTGCGGCTGACGAAGGCGGGCTTCGTGCCGCTGCAAAAACGGTCGAAAAAGCATCAGCCCGGCTTCGCCCTCATCCGCCGCATCCTCGCCTGCTGCCGCATAATCTCGCTTCGGGCCGGGGGCGGGCTCTTCCTTGAGGACGCCGCGGCGGCGGTCTGTGCCGCGGGCGCTGTCAACACGCTTCTTCGCGCCGCTTCGGATATCGCCCTTATCGCGGGTTTTCCGGGAAGCACCCCCGAAAGGGAGTTCTCCGTCCGCCCGCTCTTCGGCGGCGGCGCGACCCTTATCGCGCTCTCGGGTATCATCGAGGCGAAAACGGGCAGACTGATAAAGGAAGCCGCGGCCGGACTGCTTCGGCGCGGGCCGGAGCGGAAGGCGCGGTAAAGAACGCATCCCGTATCTATAAGAAAGGACGAACTATATGCATCCGATAGAAAACATAATCGAGACTGCGATGGACAGGATAAAGCGCATGACGGACGTCAGCACCGTGATCGGCGAGCCGATCGCCGCGGGCGGCGGCACCGTGCTGCTGCCCGTTTCGAAGGTGAGCCTCGGCTTCATCGCCGGGGGCGGCGAATACGGCGAGGGCGGCAGACGCCCCGACGAGCTCGCCCACCCGTTCGCCGGCGGCACGACCGTCGGCATGTGCATCAAGCCCACCGCGTTCCTGTCGGTGGAGGACGGCTCGGTGCGCGTGCTCTCCGCCGCCCCGGCTTCGACGCTCGACAGGCTGACCGAGCTTCTCCCCGGTCTGCTGCGCTCGCTCGAACGCGCGGCCCTCGCAATGGTTGACAATCAGGCCGAAAAATGCGAAAATAAGGGGGATGATTCGGGGCGCGGCCGCCATGGCTGCAGCTGTGAGAGCGTCCCCGGCGGGCCCGGGAACGGCTGCCCGCACGCACAGGCCGACACGTCGGAGGAAACGGATTGATCGCTTGCTGTAAAAACAGAGCATGGGCCGTCATAAGGCGCTTATTGGCGCTGGTTTCGGCGGTCCTGTTCATTCTGTCGTTCACGGTCGTCCGTGCCGAAAGCACCGCCGCGCCCGACGCCGCCCCGCCGGAGAAACAGCAGCAGAAGCATGCCCGCGGCGAGCAGAGCGGCTACCACGTGGACGCGCCGTTTGTAAGCGCGGGCCTGCCCGAGCAGAGGGCCGACCTTCGCCCCGAGGTGCTCGACTGCATGAAGAGCGCGCGTTCCGCGGTGCTGATAGAGCCCATAAGCGGGCAGCAGCTGCTTGCCCTGAACCCCGACGAGCGCCTGCCGATGGCGAGCACGACCAAGACGATGACCGCGCTGGTGGTGCTTGAGAACTGTTCGCCCGACGAGATGCTGACCGTGCCCGACGAGGCCGTCGGCACCGAGGGCTCCAGCCTCTACCTCGCCTACGGCGAGAGGCTCAGCGTGCGCGACCTGCTCTACGGCCTGATGCTGAGGAGCGGCAACGACTGCGCCGTGGCGCTCGCGATCCACGTCGGCGGGTCCGTTGAGGGCTTTGCCGACATGATGAACGCCCGCGCGGCGAGCCTCGGCCTTATAAACACCCATTTCGTGACCCCGAACGGCCTGCACGACGAGGAGCACTATACCACCGCCTATGAGCTGTCGCTCATCGCGGCGGCGGCGCTGCGCAGCCCGGTGTTCCGCGAGATAATCTCCACCAAATACTACACGATCGAATCGAGCGTGCGCTCGATCTCTATCAAGAACAAGAACACGATGCTCTGGGACTGCGAGGGCTGCATCGGCGTCAAGACCGGCTACACGAGCCAGGCGGGGCGCTGCCTGCTCTTCGCCGCCGAGAGGGACGGCGAAATGCTGGTCGGCTGCGTGCTGAACTGCGCCCCGATGTTCGACGTGGCCCCCGAGATGCTCGATTACGGTTTTGAGAACTACTCCGTGATGCACATCGTCGAGCGAGGGGATGAGCTCGCGCGCGCGTCGGCCCCGTGCCTGAGCGGCGGCATTCCCCTGCTCGCAGGCGAAAGCGTGTATCAGCCCGTGCTTAAGGGCAGGGAGCTGAGGACCGAGGTCCGCATCTCGCTCGATGGGGGCCTTGCCGCGCCGATCCTTCGGGGCGAAACGGTGGGCCGCGCGGAGCTTATCGCGGGCGGCGTTGTCATCGGCAGCATCCCGGTCACGGCGGGTGAAAGCGTGTATCCCAGGAGCTACCGCAGCTATTATGAGGAGGTGCTCGGCGATTTCGGCCACACGGGCTGACGGGCCCCGGAGCCTTGCGCCGTAAGACTTATGCGGCTTCAGAAATACCTTGCCGACGCGGGAATAGCCTCCCGCAGGAAATGTGAAGAGCTGATAGCGGCCGGCCGCGTGACGGTCAACGGCAGCGTCGCCTCGATCGGCTGCACGGTCGAAGAGGGCGACGAGGTCCTTTTCGACGGCCGCCCCGTCCGCTCCGGCGGCGCGCGCGTCATCATCATGTTCAACAAGCCGAAGAACGTCATCTGCTCGAATGCCGAGGGCGAGGACCGCGTCAAGGTCACCGATTTCTTCGATGGCACGCTCGGCTATCCGCCCCTCCCCCACCGCCTCTACACGGTCGGCCGCCTCGATTACGACAGCGAGGGGCTGATCCTCGTCACCAACGACGGCGACGCCGCGAACAGGCTGATGCACCCGCGCTACGGCACCGAGAAGACCTACCGCGTGCTCTGCTCGGGCTGGCTGACGCCGGAGGACAAGCGGCGGCTGCGCGGCGGGATAGAACTTGAGGACGGCATGACCTCCCCTGCCTCGCTGCGCATCCTGCACGAAAGGCAGGACGGGAAGACGGAGCTTCTGCTGACCATCCACGAGGGCAAGAACCGCCAGGTCCGGCGCATGCTCGCGGCCACGGGGCATGAGACGCTGCGCCTCGTGCGCACCAGGATCGGCTCCCTCGAGCTGGGCGGGCTCAAGCCAGGGCAGTGGCGATACCTGACCGGGGAAGAGATCGAAGCGTTGATGAAGCAGCATGAATAAGCCTTAAAAACAGCAAAAACGCTCCGTACAGGAGCGTTTTTATTATGCCTTATGAACTTTTCCGATCATCAGAGCTCGGGCTCGTCGGGAACGTCGGGAGCTTCCTGCTGGGGCGCATCGTGCCTCGGGGGCAGCTTCTTGTTGATATCGACGATGTTCTTGACCGCGATGACGGCGAGCATGATGAGCTCGAAGACTATCCTGCAGATGATGGGCCCGATGAGCATGGTGACAAGACCGCTCAGGAAGCCGCCCTTGGTGAACAGGGTGAAGAACCCGGCCAGGATGCAGGCAAAGGTGGCGAAGATGTAGATGAACTTGAGGATCTTCTCAAGAAGGAGCTGCTTGAAGTTGAAGATGTCGTGCAGGACGCAGAAGAACTTGTTGCTCTTGAAGGGCTCGTTGCGCTTTTCCTTCTCGGGAATGATGAAGATATAGCAGAAGATCGCTAGCATGAGCGCGACGACGGCCGCGATGATGCCGAGCGTGCCGGCGGTCCTGAAGCCGCCGAGGGAGCTGTACATAAGAATGGGGGTCATGAGGGGTACCTTCCTTTCGGGATGATGTTGCCCGCGGGCGATAGCGCCGATCGGGATGCCTATATTATACCAGAACGCCCGCGCGTATTCAAGCTTACGGAATGATTTTTATATATTTATCGGGCGTCATTCTCCCCCACCGGAAGCACGGCGTGCTTTTCGAGGAAGGCGCGGAGCAGGGCCTCATACTCCTCTTCGTGGAGCAGGTAGCTGTGAAGATGCCTCGAGATCGGGAAGGTGTAGAGCTCCTTCTCGCTCCGGCAGGCCTCGAAGAGCTCGCGGCTCATCGAGCAGGGCACGAAATCGTCCTCCTCGCCGTGCATGAGGAGGATGGGCAGGCGCGTCTCCTTCACGGCGTCGAGAGCGCCCTTCGCGCGGATACCGATGCGGCCGAAGAGCCTTCCCGCAAGCGCGACGAGCGGATACGCCCAGCCGAGGCGGAGCTGCTTCGCGCATTTTTTGATTATGGCGGCGGGCGAGGTGAAGCCGCAGTCGGCCACGACGCAGCGCACGTTTTTCGGCAGCTCCAGCGCCGAGGCGGAGAGCACCGAGGCCGCGCCCATCGAAACGCCGTAGAGCATGATGGGGGTCTCCTCGCCGTAGCGCTCGGATACGAACCGCGCCCAGCCGAGGATATCGAGCTTTTCGCGGATGCCGAAGCAGATCGTCGACCCCTCGCTCTCCCAGTGCGCGCGCTCGCTGATCAGAAGTATGTTGAAGCCGAGCCTGCGCACGGCCTGGAAGATGCCGCGGAAATCGGCCGCCGGGGTGCCGCGGTAGCCGTGGCAGAGGATCGCGAACGGCGCGCCGCTTTGAAATTCATAGAGGCGCGCGGCGAGGCGGAGCCCGTCGAACGAGCGGATGAAGACCTTCTCGTGCTCAAGCTCGGTGATCTCGCGCACGTAGCCGAGGGTCCGGTCGATGTTCTTATCCGCCATGCGCCTGATCAGCGCCTTATCGGGCATGACGAGCGGGAACGTCGTGCGGCAGGGCTTGACGAAGAACACGAGCAAATACAGCGTGAGCAGCAGTATGAAAAAGAGGAGCGCGAGAGCGCCGAGGGCGATAAGGAACGGGAGCATGATACCTCCTTGCCGCAGCGCTGCCGCGGGCGTAAAAAAGAGAAGGCGGCGCGGCGCCTATGCGCCGCGCCGCCGTGGGTGCGTTTATTCCGATACGATCACTTGAGCTCCAGCATGCAGACCTCTGCACCGTCGCCGCGGCGGGGGCCGAGCTTAAAGAGCTTCACGTAGCCGCCGGTCATGCCGTCATACTTGGGAGCGAGCTCACGGAAGAGCTTCTCGACAACGGGATGGGGAGTCTCCTTGCAGCGCTTATGGAAAGCCTTCGCGGTCTCCTTGGGCTCACGGGTGAGGGGGAGATCGTAGAGGTAAGCCATGATCTGCCTGCGGGCATGAAGCTTGGAGGGCTTATCGAGCACCTTCTCGACTTCGGTTTCAACAGTCTGATCCTTCTCGTTGGTGGTAGTGACGGTCTTCTTGACGGTCTCGGTGTTCTTATATTCGGACACTGCCAGGGTGATGAGCTTCTCGGCGATGGGGCGAACTTCCTTGGCGCGGGCTTCGGTGGTCACGAGCTTGCCGTTCCAAAGGAATGCGGTCACCATATTGCGAAGCATGGCGTCACGCTGATCGGTGGCTTTATTAAGCTTACGGTTAGGCATTAGTTTTTCCTCCTAAAATAGTCGCTGAATCAGTCGCTTGAACTACACATTAGCGAGTTACACATCGCTCGAACGCAATGCAAGACCGAGCACTGCCAGCTTCTGCTGAACTTCCTCCAGGGACTTCTTGCCGAGGTTGCGGACCTTCATCATCTCGTCCTCATCCCTCTCCACGAGCTCGGCGATCGTGTTGATGCCGGCGCGCTTGAGGCAGTTGTAGGAACGGACGGAGAGATCCAGCTCCTCGATCACCATATCGAGCACCTTGTCCTTATTGTCGCCGCTCTCGTCGCCGCCCTGGTCGACAGCCTGAACGCCGTCGGTGAGGTTGGTGAAGAGGGAGAGATGGTCGGTCATGATGCGCGCGGCAATACCGATCGCCTCTTCGGGGCGGATGGTGCCGCTGGTCCAGACTTCGAGGGTGAGCTTATCGTAGTCGGTGGTCTGACCGACGCGGGTATCCTCAACGCGGAAGTTGACCTTGGTGATGGGGGTGAAGATGGAGTCGATGGCGATAACGCCGATCGGAGTGTTCGGTTTTTTGTTCTTATCGGCCGAAACATAGCCCTTGCCCTTTTCCAGGGTGATCTCCATGTTCAGCACTGCGCCCTCGGAGAGCGTTGCGATGTGAAGATCGGGGTTGACAATCTCAACATCAGCGTCGTGTTTAATGTCGGCTGCGGTAACTTCGCACTCGCCGGAAGCGTTGATCGAAACGGTCACTACTTCGTCGGAATACAGCTTTACGCGGAGTTCCTTGAGGTTGAGGATGATCTCGGTCACATCCTCTTTGACGCCGGGAATGGTCGAAAACTCGTGCAGCACGCCTTCGATCTTGACGGACGAAGCGGCGGCGCCGGGCATTGAGCTGAGCAGAACGCGGCGCAGGCAGTTCCCGAGGGTGGTGCCGAAGCCCCTGTCAAGAGGCTCCACTACGAACATGCCGTAGCGATCGCCGAGTTCCCTGCACTCGATTTTCGGTCTTTCAAATTCAAACATCTGTTTTCCCCTCTCTTATTATTATAAATCCGGTAGATCAGGGCAGACGCGATGATTACCTTGAGTAGTACTCAACAATGAGGTGCTCCTCAATGGTGAGGTCGATATCATCACGCTGCGGCATCGCTGCCACATTACCGCTGAGGTTTGCTGCATCAAGCTCAAGCCACTTGGGAATGGGCCTGTCTGCACCCTCCTCGCGAAGGGTCTTGAAGTAGTCGACGTCGAAGCTTCCGGTACGGACGCTGATCTTCTGACCCGGCTTTACCAGGTAGGAAGGAATGTCGACCTTCTTGCCGTCCACAAGGATGTGGCCGTGGGTGACCCACTGGCGAGCCTGAGCACGGCTCGCGCCGAGGCAGAGGCGGTAAACTACGTTGTCGAGACGGCGCTCGAGCAGGACCAGCATGTTGTCACCGGTCAGACCTTCGCGCATTTCGGTCGCCATGTCGTAGTACTTGCGGAACTGGGATTCGGAAACACCGTAAGCCCTGCGGCATTTCTGCTTCTCACGAAGCTGGGTGCCGTATTCGGACATCTTGCGGGCCCTTGCCTGGCCGTGCTGTCCCGGAGGGGTGTGGCGCTTCATCATCGCACACTTGGCGTCGTTATAGCAGCGATCGCCCTTGAGAAACAGTTTGGTGCCTTCACGACGGCACTGCCTGCAAACGGAATCTGTATATCTTGCCATAGTCGTTTGCTCTCCTTATACTCTTCTGCGCTTGGGGGGACGGCAGCCATTATGCGGGATGGGGGTGACGTCCTTGATCATGTTGACTTCGAGACCCGCTGCCTGGAGCGCGCGGATCGCGGACTCGCGGCCTGCGCCGGGGCCCTTGACGTAGACTTCGACGTAGTGCATGCCGTGTTCCATGGATGCCTTCGCCGCGGTCTCCGCAGCCATCTGTGCAGCGAACGGAGTGCTCTTCCTGGAACCGCGGAAGCCGAGGCCGCCTGCGGACGCCCAGGAGATCGCGTTGCCGTTCATATCGGTAACGGTAACGAGGGTGTTGTTGAAGGAGGAACGAATATGCACCTGACCGCGCTCGATGTTCTTGCGCTCACGGCGCTTGCGGGAAGCAAGCCTTTTAGTAGTCTTGGTTGACTTTGCCATGTTTCTTTTCCTCCGTTATTTCTTGGATTTACCGACGGAACGCTTCGGGCCCTTGCGGGTGCGTGCGTTCTGCTTGGTGCTCTGTCCGCGAACGGGCAGGCCCTTGCGGTGACGAACTCCGCGGTAGCAGCCGACTTCGATGAGCCTCTTGATGTTCATGGAGACTTCACGCCTGAGGTCGCCCTCTACCTTGCAGTTATGATCGATGTACTCTCTGAGCTTGTTGACGTCGTTCTCGGAAAGATCCTTGACCCTGATGTCGGGGTCGACGCCGGTCGCTTCGAGGATGTTCTGAGCGGTTTTACGGCCGATACCGTAGATGTAGGTCAGGCCGATCTCAACTCTTTTTTCCCTGGGCAGGTCTACGCCGCTAATACGCGCCATAAAGAATGATTACCTCCGATAATTT
>JAEEKE010000104.1 GCA_016282255.1 Bacillota bacterium | reverse complement strand
GGACGTGAACAAAATCAAAGTACGCTTTGCAGAAGTTGAGAAGTCCTTCATTTTGGATAAGAAATACGTTTCACGCCCCCGTTTCGAGGATGACGAAACCGTCGTATCCATGTTCACAGAGTATGGGCGAATCCAGGAACAAATAAAGCGCCTTCAACGTGAGCTGGTAGCTCTGCAGGCATGATAAAAAAGGGGACGCCATGAAGCATAGAGTCAGAGTTCAGGTCCCGGTGGTCAAACGCGGGTTGTTTGGCAGGAAGAAAGTTGTTTATGTCGATCGCACGGTCGTCGTCGACGGTAGGACCTACCGACGCATGAAGAATGCGCAGCGGAACCAGCAGACAGATTCTTTCGTAGATTTCGTAGACCGGGTGGAAACGGTGCACGCGTTTTTTGATGATTGATTCTGTGTAGGAAGGAATAGAATGTACATCAAGAATTGGATAAAGCTATCCTTGTATGCTTGAATATCGCATCTTTCAAAGGCGTGGATGTCATGAGCAAATGGGATCACTATTCTGTTGGACAGAAACAGCTTGTTGTACTATGGTATCGACTGCATCCGGATGGGACATATCTTTGTAATTGTATTTCGAGGACGAACAAGATTGATGATATCCCGTCAGTTGTCTTATACCATATTTTCTCATGCGGGAATCGGACAACATCTTGGATACAAGAAAGCCAACAAATAACAAAGCTGTTGCAAATTCCAAAGGGCGAAAGGTTTTATCAGTTTCTTGATTCAATTCCGAATTATGAAGAAAGACTGATGTATCTTTCGGGTAAAACAAAAAATGATCGCATATACTTGCTGAGATTGATTGGAAGATGGTTAAGAGAGGATCCGGAACAACTACGTGGTTGTGAGGTCCTTAGGGATCTGTATCCGGAGCTTGATGCTTATCTTGATAGTTCCGCATACGATGAGGAATTGGGACGCTATTTCACTCTTTATAAAGCACATAAATTAGAGAACTCTTTGCCAGCCGATGAAGAAATGTACTTCGCAGGTATTGATGTTGATGCATATGAATTAAGATATCCGTTACTAAGTGACGCGATCACCGAGGATACAATATTGAAACGATTTCATGGGACAAAACGAGCAAGCACAAATGTGCATGAGAATGAGGGACAGTATGATAAATAGAATCATAAATGAGATTGAAAAGTGCCTAGTTAACGAATGCTTCATTGCCGCTTTATCCTTATCGTTAACGTTGGTTGACACATGCGGAAAAGCAAAATACCCCGAAAAGGGCAATAAGGATAGGTTTATAAATTGGTATGATTCCCATATAGGGGACAAGTACAAGCCTACAAGCGAGTTCAGCGCGGATATGCCATATATGAGTGGTGAATTAGCGTATCAGTTGAGATGTATGTTACTTCATCAAAGCACGCCCAGCGCGATTGATACTAGCAAAGGGGAAAAAGCAAGCGTAAAAGATTATAGGAATCAAATCAATGAATTCATCCTTACAATCTCCTCCGATACTGATGAGGGATTAAGCTTCGTTTCATACACTCAAGGATTCGATGTAAAGGACAGTTCTTTGAAAGTAAGTGTTCTTAATCTGTGCAAAAGAATTGTTAATGCTGTTCACAGTTATTACGAACAAAATCAAGGTAAGTTTGGGTTTTTAAAGTTTAAAATCGTTGATGAGAGAGTGTTTTATGAAAACATCGCATCATCAGGGCGAAGCCCGACTTCATTTAATGAGCCCGATCCTCTCCCGTCCCCCTCTCTTCCCGATTGAACTCATCCTCCGAAGGTGTTATAATATTAATTGTAAAAATTCGATCAAAGGAGTCCGTTATGAAAAGACCGATCGCACTGTTCACTCTGTTCCTTATGCTCATCGTTTTCTGCGTGCCGGCAGGCGCATCAAGGCTCCCAGCCGAGGAGCTTCCCGCCCGCAGCGTGCCCGCCGAGGTGCCCGCCTCCCAGCAGGAATGGGAGGTGCTCCGCATCGCCAACGCCGAGCGCATGAATGAAGGCCTGCTCCCGCTCACCATGTTCGCCGCGATGCAGGCCGCAACGGATATACGCGCGCTGGAGCTGATCGAGCTCTTCTCCCACACCCGGCCGGACGGCACGGACTGCTTCACCGTGTTCGACGAGGTCGGCGTCAACTGGTCCTCGGTCGGCGAGAACATCGCCGCCGGATATCAGACGCCCGCCGCGGTCATGGACGGCTGGATGAACAGCCCCGGCCACCGTGCCAATATCCTCAATGCCGGTTTCAAACACATCGGCGTGGGCTATACCTACAGCCAGAACTCGGAATACGGCGCCTACTGGGTGCAGCTTTTCTGCACGGGCTGGGGCTGCAGCTACTCCTCCTTTGAGATACTGGGCGAAGCGGATATGAGCACTCCGGTCGATTCGCTCGGCCTCGCGGGCAAATTCACCTGCGGCGAGGGCCCTTGCTACATGCCCCTGACCGCCGCCATGTGCACCGGCGACGTCACCGAAAACGGCGTCCGCACGCTTACCTTTACCTGCTTCGGCCTTACGGCGTCCGTAAGCTTTGACGGCGGCGCGCCCCTTCTTGGGGACGTGGACGGCAACGGCGCCGTCGATATCTCCGACGCCGTGCTGACCATGCGCTGCGCGATGGGCCTTATCACCCTGACGCCCGAGCAGTTCGCCCGCGCCAACGTCAACGGCGACAACAGCGTCGACATCTCCGACGCGCTGCTCATCATGAGGATGGCGATGGGGATCATCTGAGCCCCCGGGTCTGCCGAAAGCAGATGCTTTTCAATGAAGACGCCTGCTGCTGATGAAGGCTTGGCTTTAGTTGAGCCGGAAGGCGTCTTCGCTTCATTGGTGCGCAGAGCGCACGTCTTCATTAAGCGCCAATAGCGCTGACTTCATTAGGGCGAAGCCCGACTTCATTCTTATTCACAGAAAGCACAAACGCAAAAAGCACCTGCATGAGCAAGTGCTTTTTTTGTTTCAGACTATTCCGCGGCCTCTTCCGGCTGCGCTTTCAGTCCTTTATAGAGCTTCGCGGCGATGAAGATTATCACCGCGGTCCACGCGGCAGCCCAGATCTCGACCGACCAAAGCGGCACCGCGCCGCGCTGACAGAGCGCCGGGAAGGTGTCGACTGTCATATGCAGCAGTATCGCGAGCGGCAGGCAGCCCTTCTTTGAGCGGACGACGCCGTAGAACACGATGACCGTGAGCCCGATATGGACCAGCATCGCAAACACACGCTCGATGACGTTCATTGTCATCGCCGCGTAATCGAAAGCGGCGGCCGCCCGGACCGACGGGAGCGCCGCGGCGGCGGTCTCCTCCGTGATCTTGAGCGTGCTCAGCGAGGCCGCCCGGTCGCCGGCGGAGAACAGCGCCGCGACGGAAAGATACGTGATCATGGTCGGGAGTATGACGGCCAGCAGCTCTATGCCGCCGTGCCCGATGCCGTACATGACCGCGTTTTCGCGGGTACGGTTTTTCTTCATCAGGTATCTGAGGATGATATGCCTCCCGCACTCCTCGAAGACGCCCGCCATGACCGTGCCGTAGAGCACGTAGGCGGCGGTGCTGCCGTTGATGAACCGGGAAACGGCGTTGTCCGACATGATGCAGAGATAATGCACGCCGAGCTCCAGCACGCGGGCGGAGACGATGAATCCGACGGCGCCGGCGATCAGATACGCGATGTTCGTGCGCTCCCTATGCCGTTTTCGCCAGAGGATGAAGCAGACGACGGGGATCGCGGCCATCAGCACGGCGGTGATGATCAGCGCCGGTATGCTGCTTTTCCCGACGGTTATGCTCTCAAGCTCCGTCATTCGCCGTCGCCTCCCCAGGTCTCGACGCAGTAGCCGTGATGGCCGCATTTGGTGCAGGTCAGTTTGCGGGTCTTGGGCGTATGCGCCGCGAAGAAGACCTCGCGGAACTTCGGCCTGAACACCTCGTGGCACTGCGGGCAGATATAGGCGGTATGGCGGTAGTAGTACAGCGAGGCGATGACACCGAAGGGTATCGCCAGCGCGACCCACACGAGGAAGGGCCACCAGACGCCCTTCTTTATCCAAAGGATGATCGAGAACCACTGCAGAGCGGTTATCGGGAGCCCCGCAAGGAGCATTGTCCGCAGCATTTTGCTGCGCTTTTTCTTGTTTTCCATAAGCTTAGCTGCGTCACCGATGGTTTCGATGGAGAACTCCGAACCGTTTTGAAGCACCTTGAGGCCCTTTTCGAGGTCCTCGAGCTTTTTAAGCTTTTCGCTGCGGTCGTCTATCTCGCCGATAAGCTCCGTCTTCTGCCTTTCAAGCAGTATCGAGATCACGCTGCCCGGATCCTCCTCGGCCAGCAGCTGCCCGATGGTGTTCAGCGAAAGGCCCGTATCGCGGAGGAAGCAGATGATCTTCATCTTTTTTAGGTCGTCCTCCGAATAGAGCCTGCGCCCGCCCTCGGTGAGCGCGCCGGGCGTGAGGATGCCGCGGGTATCGTAGTACTGCACTGTGCGTACGGTGACGCCGCAGGCCTTGGCGAGTTCTCCGGTCGTGTACTGTGACATAGCTTTCGCCTCCTTTCTGCGGTCAATATAGCACGTTACGCAGCGTAACGAGCAATACCTTACGCAGGGGGATTTTTATAAAAAAACAAAACTTTTTTGAAAAAACGCGGGGTTTCACCGGTTTTCGGCAGCTCCGTCGTCCGTTTTGCCGCGCCCGGGCTTGCAAACCGAGGCGGATACAGTATATAATCAAGGCTGAAGAAAATCAATACCCGCCCCGCGGGAAAGGAGCCCCGAATGAAGAAGAACCCCGTTTTCAAACCCCTGTGCGTGCTGCTCGCGGCGCTGCTGCTCCTGCCCGCCCTCGGCTGCGCCGTAAAAAAGCCCGGCCTTGACGACGGCCGCGCACGCCCCTCCGTCTGCGGAAAGCTGAAGATCGAGGGCGGCAGGCTCTGCTCGGATAAGGGCGAACCCGTGATGCTGCGCGGCATCGGCACGAACGGCCTTATCACCTGCGAATCCTTTATCAACGAGCAGCTCTTCTCGGAGCTCGCCGCTCAGGGCATGAACGTTATCCGCCTTGCGATGTATACCTACGGCGTGGGCGTCGTGGGCTACTGCACGGGCGGCGACAAGGAGCGGCATCTTGCCGACATCGACAAGGGCGTCGAGTATGCCAAAGCGAGCGACATGTACTGTATCATCGACTGGCATATTTTAAGCGACGGCGACCCGAACATCTATCTTGAAGAGGCGAAGCGGTTCTTCGGCGAGGTCGCGGAGAAATACAGCGGCTGCGACAACGTGCTCTACGAGATCTGCAATGAGCCGAACGGCGTGGACTGGGCGGCCGTCAAGCGCTATGCCGAGGAGGTCATACCCGTCATCCGCGAAAAGGATCCCTCCTCGGTCGTCCTCGTCGGCACGCCCGACTGGTCGAAGGACCTCGCTTCCGCCGCGGCCGACCCGCTTTCCTTTGAAAACATCATGTATACGCTGCATTTCTACTCCGCCTCCCATAAGGAGGAGGTGCGCAGCGCGGCCAAGCGCGCTCTCGACGGCGGGCTGCCCGTGTTCGTGACCGAGTTCGGCATAACGGCGGCGAGCGGCGACCACCCGCGCGATACCGAAAGCGCCGACGAATGGAT
>JAEEKE010000103.1 GCA_016282255.1 Bacillota bacterium | reverse complement strand
GAAAGGTGTCAGAGTGGGTTTGTTTCTTCTTTCTATAGCCTCGCCCGAGCGGGGAATTTCGTAAGGAAGTACACCGCAGCTAAATTCACCGCGAGCGGCGAGCCAAATTATGCTCCGCATAGCTAAATTCGCTGACGCGAGCATAAAGGCGAATGTAATTTAGCTGAAAACCTGTGGTTTTCAATTTAGCTGCGAGCGTAAGCGAACAATTTAGCTGAATAATAAAAACCTTTCCTATATCGGAAGGGTTAAGACGAGCTGAACGAGGATGACCCACTATGACACTTTCTATAATTGAAAGGTGTCAGAGTGAGTTTGTTTATTCTTTATATAGCCTCTCCCTAAAACGCCGTTTCTTTTGACATTCGCTCCGAACTAATGTATAATCAAGAGCGGCGCGGGACCTTTCTCCGGCGCACGCAAAACTACGGGATAAAGAAACTGACCATGAACCTTTCGCTTAAAAACGTTAAGAGAGCGGCCCTCCTGCTGCTCGCCGCGCTCCTGCTCCTGCCCGCAGCCGCCTGCTCCAAAAAGAACGGCTCGCCCGAGCTCGAGCATAATATCAGCTATTTCTACTGCGCGGACGATACCTACACCTATTTCTATCACGACGCCGAGAAGGTGCCCGACCGCATCGCGGGCAACATCACCCGCCTTGCCACCGTGGACGGCGATTCCGGCTTCATCACCGCGGCGACCGCGCTCTACCGCATCAACGCCGGGGGCATCCTAAAGATCTACCCCGCGGCGGTCACTAACGCCGTGCTCTCGCTCGACAGCCGCTACATCCTCTTCTCCACCGCGCTCCACGTGTTCCTCTATGACGACGAGAGCCGCGATTATCAGGAGATCGAGCTTGAAAACGCCGATATGCGCAGCACCCCCAGCCTTGTGCTCTCCCCGGACGGCAGCGCGGCGGGCATCGCCGTGGTCACGAACGGCGACCGCATAAACAGCTATACCTGGGCAGGCGGCAAGGCCGAGCTCCTCGGCGAGGATACGCTCATCGCCGCGATCGGCGACGGCGGGCACCGCATCTACTACCTCGAGGCCCCGGACGGCGTGGTCTCGGGCCGCCTGCACTGCGTCATCGACGGCAGGGATACCCTCGTTTCGGAGAACGCCTCGCCCTATTTCGAGGTCAACAGGAGCCTGACCGAGATCACCTTCGACGTCGCCGAAAAGACCCATATCTCAAGGAACGGCAAGAAGGCCGAGCCCATCCTCGACGGCTCCGTGTTCTCCTACAAGGGCAAGCAGTACGCGACCCAGGGCGGCGACGGCGTCAGGACCATGCTCAAGAATACGGATACTTTGCTGAACAGCGTCTTCTACACCGAGCTCCCGTCCGAAAGCTCCGGCGTCATGGGCAGCTACAACGTCTACTACGTCGATTCGCGCCTCAACGCCAACGCGCTCGCCCTCGGCTGCACGCAGTTCGCCGTGGCCGAAAACGGCACCGAGATCCTCTGCATAGTTGATAACGGCATCTACCGCGTCTCGGCCTACAACGCCAAGAAGCCCGAGCGCCTCGTCACGCCCGCGAGCATGTTCTGCACGAACGGCAGCACCGAGGAGTTCTATTTCATAGATACGAGCGGCAATCTCTACGACTATAAGAACGGCAGGGGCAGCATCCAGGTCACGGGCGTGCAGCTCGCAAAGCTGATGAAGGACGGCACCGTCATCGCCTACGCGCCCACCGAATCGAACGGCACGCTGCTCTGGATGAAGGACGGCCGCTCCAACGCGATCGCGACCGACGTAGCGTTCTTCGAGGTCTACCCGAACGCCGTCATGTACTTAAAGGACTACGACGAGCTGACCAATACCTACGACCTCTACGTCGGGTCAGACGGCGTTAACTTTGAGCTGGGCATAGAGAACATCGGCATTAAATAATGCGCCGAAGCAAAACATACAATACACCGCGAAAGCTTGAAAAACAGCCGCCGCGGTGTTATTATATAAACAGGAAAATAATACTTGGGTTCATTGGGAGGCCGGGCATGAAAAGATCATCGGCGATAAAGGCGTTTCGATCCCGCGCAGCGCTGCTGCTGGCGGCTCTGTTCCTGCTGACCGCCTGCTTTTCATTCCCGGGCGCCCCGGCGCTCTCCGAGACCGAGGGGGAGCGCGGCCTGCTTGAGCTCGCTCCCGTGCTGTCCGAGGGCCTTTCTCTCTCGCCTCTGACCGGCGCGTCGCTCTGTGCCGAGGGGCATGGGGAGGGCGAAAGCTTCGTCTTTGAGGAAACGGTCCTGCTCGGCTTCACCGTCACGCCCGATGAGGGTTGGAGCTTCTGCCCGGATTATTCCGTGTTCTTCCCGGACGACCCCCGTGCCTGCATAACGGACAACGGGGACGGCAGCTTCTCCTTCAGCTTCGAAGCCGCCGCGGGCGAGAGCGTCCTGCTTTCCGAAGTGAACGCCGTGCGCCTCAACGCCGCCGCCGAGAGCCTGCCCAAGCTCTATATCGACGCGGAGCTCCCGTTCGACGAGATCGGCAAGACCGAGTGGGTGAACGCTTCGTTCCGCCTCGAGCTCGGCTCAAAGCATTTCGAAAGCGGCGAATTCGAAGGCGCGGGCTCGGTCAAGGGCAGGGGCAATTCCTCGTGGACCTACCCGAAAAAGCCCTATTCTATAAAGCTTGAGAGCAAGAAGAGCCTGCTCGACATCCCCAAGACCAAGAAATACGCGATAATACCGAGCTATCACGATAACTCCTATCTGCGCAATTACCTGACCTACAAGAGCTTTGAAAACATGCTCGCGGTCGGCTACACGCCCAAATGCGAGTTCACCGAAGTCTATCTCAACGGCGAATACAACGGCATATATCTGCTCGTCGAGCGCGTAGATATTGAAAAGAGCAAGATCGATATCACCGAGGCCGACGCCGAGCATATCACCGGCGGCTACCTCATCGAAAAGGACGTCTGGGGCAAGTTCGATCCCGAGGAGGACGTCTGGTTCAACTGCCCCTACTGGGCGAACCCGGCCGAGGATTATTTCACGATCAAGGCGCCGGACCCGGGCGGGGATCAGGCGCTCCAAGAGGCGATGACGGAGTATCTTGAAGCCTTCATGCAGCGCGTGCACGGCGCCATAATGAACGGCGAGGGCGACTGGCGCGACTACGTCGACATCCCCACCTGGGCGGATATGACCGTGCTGCAGGAGCTCGTCAAGAACCCCGACGGCAATTTCAAAACGAGCTGCTATCTCTATAAGCTCGAGGACGACGACCATCTCTATATGACCGCGCCTTGGGATTTCGATTTCTCCTACGGCCAGGTAACGTGGTCGAACGCCGCCCCCGGGCATAACGACGAAACGGACTGCCCGTCCGCCTACACCGCAAGCGGCCTGTTCACGCTCAACAGCTCCTCGCCCTGGTTCAATAAGCTCTATCGGGACTGCCCGGAGTTCGCCGAGACGATCAGGATCTACTACACCGTGTACCGCCGCGAGGTCATACCGGGCATGTTCGATATGATCAACGAGCAGGCCGCGTACATTTCCGCGGCCGTCGAGGCGGATACCGCCCTGTGGGACAGGACCTTTGCCTCGGGCGTCAGAAGGCTGCGCGTCTGGCTCAAAAACCGCGTTGAATGGCTCGACGGCGAATGGCTGCTCGAGGAAGGCGACTGCGACCTGGACGGGGAGGTAACGATCCTCGACGCGCTGACGGCGCTCCGCCTTGCCATGAACATCACCGCGGGCGGGCCGGCGGCCCTGCTTGCCGACGTCGACGCGGACGGCGAAGTGACGGTGCTCGACGCGCTGATCCTGCTAAGAAGAGCGATGCTCATTTCGTAAACCACAAATCTTTAACGGAGAAGGGCGAAAGCCCGGTTTGAAACCATGACCATACTCATCGCATTGATCCTCGGCCTCGTACAGGGCCTCGCGGAATTCCTGCCCGTATCCTCGAGCGGGCACCTGCTGCTGCTCGAAAAGCTGTTCGGCATAACCGACGGCGGCTATTTCTTCACCGTCGTGCTCCATCTGGGCACGCTCGCGGCGGTGCTCGTCGTCTACAGAAAGCGCGTTTTCGAGATGCTCGCGCACCCGATAAAGCAGCTGCGCTACTGGCTGTATCTTATCGCCGCCACGCTCGTGACCACGGCCATGGCCCTGGTGTTCGACGATTTTATCGACAGCGCGGGCGACGGGCGCGTGCTCGGATGGTGCTTCCTTCTGACCGCGCTGCTGCTGACCGTGCAGGGTCTGCTCGTCAGGCATCTTGACTGCAACAGGACCGTGCCCGAGATGAAGTGGTACCATCCGCTCTTCATCGGCTTCATGCAGGGCATAGCGATCCTGCCCGGCGTATCGCGCTCCGGCGCGACCATCACCGGTGCCGCCGCCTGCCGCCTCAACCGCGAGGATGCGGCGGAGTTCAGCTTCATGCTTTCGATACCCGCGATCCTCGGCGGCGCCGTGCTCGAGATACCCAAGGCGCTCAAGGAGGGTATGGCGGGCGTGACCGTTCCCTGCCTGATCGTCGGCGTCGCCGCGGCGGCGATAGCGGGCTATTTCGCGGTCCGCTTCATGATAAGGCTCATCACCAAGCGCTCGCTGACCGGCTTCGCGGTCTATACCGCGATCCTCGGCGTGCTGGTGCTGCTCGATCAGTACGTGCTGCACCTCGTCGACTGGGGATTCTGATGCGAATGAAAAACGAATAACGAACGATCCGGGGATCCCGACGGGGATCCTCTTTTTCGTTTACTGAAGACTGAAGACTGATGGAATAATGAATGATTAAGGTGAAAATCGAACAATAACCCGTAGGGGCGGCAATCTGCCGCCAGCTGAGCCGCGGGAAATGCTTGCGGCGGAGATGGCCTTATTGCACCAATGGGGACGGTTCTCTTTGGTGCAACCGTCAGCATGGAGTTGTCAGGAGCCCGCCCTGCACCAAAGAGAACCGTCCCCATTGGTGCACGAGGCTTCTCTTTTCCGCCGCTCTTCCACCTCATCAGGCCAGCGGCCAGCGAGCAAGCCGGCATGCCTTCCCCTATGAGGGGAAGGTGGCAGGCGAAGCCTGACGGATGAGGTGGAAAAACCGCACTATCCTCCCAGCAGCAATTATCAGTCGCTCTTCCACCTCATCAGTCACTTCGTGACAGCTTCCCCTCATAGGGGAAGCCATGCGACGGCGTTCGCTTTTCGCTCCTGCTTTGTTCCGCCTGCAACAAAGGCGGGTTTCTCCGAGTTATTACGCACAAACGTGAAGGGTTATCGGGCGCCTACGGCGCGGCCCTTTCCATCGCAACCGAGCTATCGTGTTTCGGCGGCTATCGCGCCGCCGCGCGCTGACTCGCAGCGGCTCGCTTCGCTCGCGGGGAAGCCATGCGACGGGGGGGCGTTTTGCGCTTCGGCTTTGTTCCGCCTGTAACCGGCGCAATATCATTCACTCCTTCAAAAATATTTCCCTCCCCCTCTTGACAACGCCTAATAAGTGTACTATAATCCATAATACAGTTAGTTCTGCACGAACACTCGTGAAAGGAGGAAGGTCAATGCAGATAGACAAGCATTCGCGCACGCCGCTCTATGAGCAGGTCATCGCCCAGGTCGAGCGCGGCATCCTGACCGGCGAATTCGGCCCGGACGACCAGATACCCTCGGTGAGGGCGCTCTCGATGGAGCTCTCGGTCAACCCGAACACGCTGCAGAAGGCGTATGCCGAGCTGGAGCGCCGCGGGCTCTGCTACACGGTGCCGGGCAACGGGCGGTTCGTCTCGCCCGACGCGGCCGCAAGGCTGCGCACGATGCGCCGCGAGCTCATCGAGAGGGTGACGCTGCTGGTTTCGGAGCTGCGCATCTCCGGCATAGACGAAAAGGACGTATTGGACGCGGTGCGCGCCGCGTATTCGGAAGGCATCGGACCTGAAAAGGAGGGTCAGAATGATAACGATAACTAATCTTTCAAAGGGCTTCGGCAAGGTCAAGGCGCTCGATAACCTGAGCTGCACCATCGAGAACGGCTGCATCTTCGGCATGGTCGGCGCGAACGGCGCCGGCAAGAGCACGCTTTTAAGGCTGATCTCCGGCATCTATTATCCCGACGGCGGTTCGGTCAAGGTGGACGGGGAAGAGGTCTACGACAACCCCGCCGCAAAGGAGCACATCGTGTTCTCGCCGGACCTGTTCCGCATCGTCAAGCCCGGCGCCACGCTGCGCCGCATGGCGGATTACTTCGCCGCCGCGTATAAAAACTTCTCCTATGAAAAGTTCACCCAGCTCGCCAAGGTCTTCTCGCTCGACCCCAAGATGAAGATCCGCACTATGAGCAAGGGCATGACCAAGCAGGCGCAGACGATACTCGCGCTTGCCTGCAACGCCGAGATCATCCTCTTCGACGAGACCTTCGACGGCCTCGACCCGATCGCGAGGAACGTCGCCAAAAAGCTCCTCTACCGCGAGGTCTGCGACAACGGCACCACGATCGTGGTCACCAGCCATTCGCTCAGGGAGCTTGAGGACACCTGCGACCAGCTCGCCATGCTCTACAAGGGCAAGATCGTGCTGCAGAGCGACGTTTCGGACCTCAAGACCAAGCTCTTCAAGGTCCAGCTCGCGTTCGAGGGCGAGAAGGAGCGCGAGGACTTCGCCTCCCTCGACCTGCTCTCGTTCCAGAAGCAGGGCAAGGTCGTGAACCTGATAATGAGGGGCGACCGCGAGGCTGCGGAAGCCTCCCTGCGCGCCATGGAGCCCATACTCATGGAGGTGCTGCCCCTCTCGCTCGAGGAGGTCTTCACCTACGAGATGGACACCCTCGGCTATAAATTCGACGAGATAATGTGAGGAGGGGACCGAAATGGAAAAAACTTCCCGCGCACCGCTTATCAGCGGAGCATACTATAAGGAATCACTCAGGGAGCTCCTGTCCGCCGCGATAGTCTCGGCGGTGCTCGAGCTGCTGTTCGGCATAATCTCGGCCTACGGCCCCACGACCGGCATCTTCTTCTCCGGCACCCGGATACAGACGATGATAACGATATTCCTCTTCGCTTCGGCGGTGGGCTTTATCGCCGGGCATATCTCGCGCAAGAGCTGGGATTCCCGCCTGAGCCTGCCCCTCAAGAAGAGCACGATGGCCGCCTCCTACACGGCGGCGGCGCTGACGCTGGCCCTCGGCCTGCTGCTCGTCCACATCCTCGGCTGGGGCATCGGCCTTGCCATCCGCGCCATCGCGAACGACGCCTCCAAGGCTCTGCCGGTAGGCCTGATGACGCTCATCAAGAGCCTGCTCGAAAGGCTGCTCGTCGGCGCGATCCTCTACGCGGTCATGGTCATAGTCGGCTCGATCGCGGGCCGGGTCTTCCCGGTGCTGATCGCGGCCGCCGCGCTGCTGCTGCTCCCGAACCTGTTCGGTTCGTTCATCAACGCCCTGTTCTCGAGCCGCGTGGGCTATACGCAGCTCTTCCTGCCCGTCGGCAGACATGCGATGAACACGCTTGAGCTCATAGGCCTGATCCTGCTCGCGGCGCTGACGCTCTTCCTTGCGATCCTCGCGTTCTCTAAGTCCCGCGTGGAGACCGCGTCCCGCCCCGCAAGGAGCCCCGCCATCCATGTTTTGCTCGGCCTCGCGTTCGCGCTGCTGCTGGGCATGTTCGTGATGAACGTCGCCGCCTCGGATCCCGCGCCGGCCGCAGTGTCCGAAAAACTCAGCTGGATCGAGAACGCCCCGTCGGCCGTCGGCTGCGTCATAGCCGCCGCCGTGATGCTAACCGCATACTTCGTGTATATGTGGATCTCGCTCAGGAGCTTTAAAAAAGCGGCTTCCCGCCTCGTTTTCCTGCCGATCGCGTTCCTGATCGTCGCCTCCTGCTTCGCCGTCGCCGGCATCGCACAGGCCAAGGAGAAGAGCATTGATTTCAGCGTGAACAACGTCGATCACGTCAGCGTGCTCGAGGGCAGCTTCGAATACACGGGCAATGACGACAGCGCCTATTACTACGGCTTCGGCTCGCGCGAATTCGGTCCCCGCGGCAGGAGCGGCGCCGAAAGGGTCGATATCAAGGATCCCGCCTTGCTCGCCCACGCGGCAAGGATACTCCGCAGCGATCAGCTCGATACCGGCACCTTCGACTTCACCGACCCGATCTACTCGATCCTTTCGAGCCTGTTCTATTCAAGATACACCACCGGCGTCTTTGAAGCCACGCTCAAGAACGGCGCCGTCTACAACCTGCCCGCTAGCGATGACCTCGCCGCGGAGATCTACAAAGCGGCGAAGGCCTCGCCCGAATACGTCGAGCGCTTTACCGACGTTTCGCGCGTCAGCCGGGTGTTCTGGCCCAAGAAGCTGGGCAGGGAGTTCGAAAAGACCCTGTTCGAGGAGCTTGAGTCCCTCACCAAGGAGCAGCGCTTCGAGCTGATGAGCGCCGTTTCGTCCGGCGCGATCGTGTTCAGCGAGTACTACGACCTCGGCGGTTCGGACGACGCCGCGCTCGACTGCATCATATTGACCGACGCGGCCTACGATAACTGCATCGTGCTGCGGCTGACCGACGCGCTGCCCCGCACCATGGCGCTCTATATGAAGCTGATGAACGAGAAGACCCGCGCGCTTGCGGACTACGACGGCATCGTCAAGGCCATCGAGGACGGCGACTTCTACTACATGTACGGTCAGCTGTCGCTCATCGGCCCCGACGGTATCGAAAGGACCCACTTCGACCTGCAGGGTTCGGAGGATGCGGCGGATTACGACCGCGAATACAGGGACTACGTGCTTAAGGTGCGCAAGCTCCTTGCAAAGCTCGTCCGCTCCGGCGCCTCGCCCGAGAACGCCGAATACGTCCTGGGGCTCGAGCTCTCCGATATAAGCTTCGCCGAGCGCACGGTCACCCTTTCGGATATCCTGACGAAGGCGGATAACGGACGCTTCGTCGTCTACGTCGGCCTTACCGAAAGCGAGTACAGCGAGCTTAACGAGCTGTTCTTCGGCGGCTGGACGGACGAAGACCCCGGCACGGATATCGACGCGCCGGTCTACTACGACTGATACACCAAGCGACTTTAAGGCTCCGCTGAACGCGGGGCCTTTTTCAAAGCATAAGATAACACCGTAGTGGCAGCAATCTATCGCAAGCTTTGCAGCGGGATATGGTTGCCTTGGAGGAAAACAATGCGGAGGGCCGCGCAGCATGCCTTCCCCTATGAGGGGAAGGTGGCTGAGTGAGGCGTAAAGCCGAACGAAGTCGGATGAGGTGGAGAAGAAACACCCTCTCCCAACTGGAATTATCAGTCGCTCTTCCACCTCATCAGTCCTCGCCTCGCTCTGCGCTCGGTTCGGACAGCTTCCCCTCATAGGGGAAGCCATGCGATGCGGCCGCTCCTTCTCTCATGCTTTGTTCCGCCTGCAGTCGGCCTGCGGCAGGCTGCCCCCCCCCTACGGTGTGCATTCCGTTTTCACCATACCTCGTTTCGGGGCATAGTATGTACAAACCCCACAAGGAGGTAATATTGAAATGAGTGACACAGTCACTGCGGTCCGTCAGGACTGCTGCTGCCGGGTCGCGGCAAGGGACCTTCCCACCGTGCCCGCGGGCAGCGTTTCGGGGGGCCTTGGCGCCTGCGGCTGGCCGACCGAGCTTTTGAAGCTGCCCAGGACCCTGATAAGACCCCAAAACTATCTGTCGGGCTTCTGCCCGCAGGACGCCCTTGAGAACGGCACGCTCTTCCCCGAGCTCGCCGATCTCTATAAGTGAGGTGCCGGTATGGATCAGGAGACTTTGCTTGAACAGATCAGTGAGATACAGTTCGTCTGCATCGAGCTGAATCTGTATCTCGACACCCACCCCGACGACGCGGATGCGCTGGCCGATTACCGCAGCTATTCCGCAATGCTGAGGCAGCTCATCGCCGAATACGGGCAGCAGTACGGTCCGCTTCTGGGCTTCGGGCATTCCGACGCCTCGGCGGGCAGCTGGCCCATCGGCGGCTGGCCGTTTGAATAAGGAGGAAGAAGCATGTGGATCTATCAGAAAAAGCTTGAGTTCCCCGTGAATATCACGGTTCCCGACCTTCGCCTGGCCAAGCTGCTGCTGGCGCAGTACGGCGGGCCGGACAGCGAGCTGGCCGCGGGCATGCGCTATCTTACCCAGCGCTTCACCATGCCCGACGACCGCATCCGCGCGACGCTGAACGATATCGGCACCGAGGAGATCGCGCATTGGGAGATCGTGGGCGTTATGATCCGGCAGTCCGTGCGCGGCGCGACGCTCGCCCAGCTCGAGAACGCCGGCCTTGACGCCTGCTACGCGCTGCACGGCAAGGGGATCTATCCCGCCGACCCGAACGGCGTGCCGTTCACGGCGAGCTACATCCAGTCCACCGGCGACCCGATCGCCGATATCACCTTCGACCTTGCCGCCGAGGAGGGCGCGCGGGCGGCCTATGAGCGGCTGATGAACCTGACCGACAGCGAGGAGTATCTGGCGCCCCTCCGCTTCCTCAGGGCGAGGGAGATCGTGCACTATCAGCGCTTCGGCGAGTGCCTGGACATCCTCAACGCGCTCTATCCCGGCGGCGACCAGAACCGGCTGTGAGCGGCCGCGACGGCGGACTTGCTAAACCGGCGCGTATGTGATATACTTATCATAGGTATGGCGTCTGCCTGCCAATGACCCGAAAGGCTTTATACGCTCAATGGAGAATAACAATAAAAAACAAAAGAAGAAGAGGACCGGCATCGGCGGGGAAAAGAACAATCCCCTCGGCGTCGCAAGGCGCTCGGTCTGGTACATCCTCCGCGTAGTCCTCATAATCACCGCCTGCATCACGCTCTGCTACCTTGCGCTCGTGGAGGCGATGTACGTTTCCAATATCTACATCATCACCACCGAGGGCATGGAGCTGCGCGCCGACTGCATCCTCGGCACCAAGTCGCCGGGCGACCTAAAGGAGCATTTCGACAAGGGCTGGCTGATGAACGACTATGAGCTCTCCGCCGGAAAGTACGACGCGTACCGCGTGGATTCCTACGACTACCGCTACGATATCGAGAAGCTTCGCGTGATGCCCTGGTCCAAGGAGGCCACGGTGCAGTTCGTGGAGCGCGTGGTCAACATCGTGGCCGTGTCCTACACCGACGACAACACCGAGCCCGCGCCCGAATGGGTCGATTCGCGCATGGAGATCACGCTCGAAAAGATCGATGGCCGCTGGTACATAACGAATATCGAGGTGCTCGAGCTCGCGCCCGAGGCGGAGCCGAGGCCCACGCCCGATTACGAAGAGCTGGAGACCAATATCCCGCATTATTGACGATCCGACGAAAAGGGACCCGGAAAGCTTCCGGGTCCCTTCCTTTTCGGCCTTGGGGGCTTTAAACAATACCCCTCTATTATAATAACAATCCAGAAAGCCGATTCCTGACACGATTTTATGAAAAAAACATTATATTTTCCGGCCCCTTGAAAACGCCGCCGGCCTGTGTTAAACTGCGCTCAAACAGGGATATACTCCCAAAAACCGAGGCACGGACGGGCAAATGATAGCGTTTTTCGCCTTTATCGAAAATGAGGAGAAGCGGCGTTTCTGCGAAAGGCTGTATCTTGACTACGGCCGCGAGATGCTGGCCGTCGCCTATGCCGTGCTCTCGGACCACGGCCTCGCCGAGGACGCCGTGCACAATGCTTTTCTCTACGTCGCAAGCTGCCGCCTCGATGAACTCGAACGCCGCAGCGAGCCGGAGCGGAGGCATTTTTTGCTGATCGCCGCCAAGCACCGCGCGCTGAACCGCCTTAAAAGGAACCGCTTCGAGATCCCCACCGACCCCGGCGACACGGTGCTGACGGTCGGCCGTCCTTTGGACGACGGCGCGCTCGACGCGCTCGCCCAAAAGCTGGAGCGCCGGGAGCTGGAGGAAAGGCTCACCGAGCTGCCGATGATCTATCGGGACACGCTCTATTTAAGCTTCTTCCTCGGCCTCGACGGCGGGGAGATCGCCCGGGTCATGGATACCGAGCCGCCGACGGTGTACAAGCGCATCGAGCGCGGCAAGAGGCTGCTTAGGGAGCTGCTCGAGAGGGGAGGTGAGCGCGGGTGAGCGGACCGGACCGCAGCAAAGCGCTGCAGCGGGCCTTCGAGAAGGCCATTGATACCGATAATGAAGCCCTGATGGCCGGCGTCAGGCCCGAGGAGCTTGATAAAGCGCCCTCGAAGGAGTTCCGGCGCCGCATGAAGGCGCTGTTTGAAAAGGAAAAGAAGCAGCGCATGAGCGCCGTCTGGCGCCGCGCGCTTATCACCGCCGCCGCGATCGCCGCCGCCTTCGGCATAATGGCGCTCCTCGGAGTGTTCAATAAGGACCCCGGCGGCATACAGGACGTTCAGAACAATACCCCCGTGCCGGTCAGCGCTGCGCCGCTGACCGAGGCGCCGCCGAGCGAGCTGCCGACGGGCCCGCTGCCGCCCGAGACCGAAGGACCGACGGCCGCCCTGCCCTCGGATACGCCCGCATGGACCGCCTTCGTCCCCGCGACCGGCACGCCCGCGCCCACCGGGCAGGAGACGCCG
>JAEEKE010000102.1 GCA_016282255.1 Bacillota bacterium | reverse complement strand
GCTCGGGCGGAGTGGAGCCGCCGTGGACCTCGATGTAGTCGACGTTCGCCTGGAACATATCGGTCACGTCGTAGTGACGGATCGCGGCCTTGAGGGTGCCGGAGTAGTCGGCCAGGTCGACGGTGTACAGGGTGTCGTCGGGACCGAGCACGATGTGCAGCAGCTCGTCGGACCAGGTCTCGCCGTTATCGGTGGAGACGTATACGCCGAGGACTTCCTCTGCGTAGGAGGGATCCTGGCCCTGTGCCCAGAAGGTAAGGGAGTCGCCCTCGAACGCGGGGGTGATCAGCCAGTTATCGGGGGTCAGAGCGCCGACGTAGTTGATGTAGGAAGCGCTCATCATGTAGCCGAGGCCTTCATGGAAGTTGAAGTCGGCCCATTCTTCGCCGTAGCGCCACTCCCAGTTGTTGCCGTCGCCGTCCTCATCGATGAACAGGAAGCCCTGAGCTTCGGGATCGGTCTCGAAGTCCCAAATGGTGGAGTTGGGATCCTGATAGTTGGCGGTGATGGTGGTATCGACGGTGATCGCTTCGCCGTTGTAGTTCCAGCCGGTGAAGACGTAGCCCTCATGCTCGGGAGCCTCGGGGAAGTCTTCCTCCGCGAGGACGGTGCCCGCCTGGACGACGAGGGTATCGATGGTGTCGCCGGTGAGGCCGTCGACGAAGGTGACGGTCACGTCGGGCGCTTCGCCGATGGATACGTTATCGAGCGCGAAGTAGTCGCCGGTCGGGTTGACGCTGCTGTCCTTGGTGTAGGACCAGGTCAGGGTGTGCTCGCCCGCGGGGATGATGCAGGTGTAGAGCTCCCACTCGTTGTCATAAGCGCCGTAGGTGAACTGGACCTCGCCGTCGATGGCGAAATCGCAGTGATCCCAGAAGGTGCTGGAGCCTTCGCCCCAGGCCTTGAACTCGAAGTAGATGCTCTGGGACTCCTCAAGGTCAACGTTCAGGGTCAGCACGGAGGTGGTGCCGTGGTTGCCGCCGTTGGAGCTCTGTGCGAAGACCCTGTCGCCCTCGGTCACGACGATCCAGGGATAGGTGCCCTCGGTCTCGAAGTGGAGGGTGCCGCCCTCAACGTTGAGCGCTTCGTCCAGATCGGTGACTACCGGGGGTTCGGTGGGCTCTACCGGGGGTTCGGTGGGCTCTACGGGAGGCTCGGTGGGCTCAACGGGAGGCTCGGTGGGCTCGACTACGGGAGCGGAGACCTCGATGTAGTCGAGGTTCGCGTAGAACATGTCGGTCACGTTGTAGTGACGGATAGCGACCTGGATCTCGCCCCTGGTGGCGTAGTCGGAAAGGTCGACCACGTACTGGGTGTCGGTGCCGGTCAGAGTGCAGTTGAAGATCTCATCGGACCAGGTCTCGCCGCCGTCGGTGGTCACGAAGACT
Source organism: Bacillota bacterium (assembly GCA_016282255.1). Classification (GTDB taxonomy): domain Bacteria; phylum Bacillota; class Clostridia; order Christensenellales; family CAG-138; genus PeH17. Next base: position 39,481 of record JAEEKE010000102.1, on the reverse strand, counting down.
CCGAGATACTCGGAAGCGTAGCTGGGATCCTGGCCGCGTGCCCAGAAGCTGAGGCTGCCGCCGCCTTCGAACGCGGGGGTGATCAGCCAGTTATCGGGAGTCAGCGCGCCGATATCGTTGATGTAGGAAGCGGAGTTGATGTAGCCAAGGCCCTCATGATACCTGGGGGCGGAAGGAGCGGTGCCGAGGAGCTGCCACTCCCAGTTCCAGCCGTCGCCGTCCTGGTCGATCATCTGGAAGCCCTGACCGACGGGATCGCTCTCAAAGTCCCAAATGATGGCGTTGGGATCGTGATACAGTGCGGTGACAGTGGTGTCGGTGAAGACGTTGCCGCCCTCGTAGTCCCAGCCGTCGAACACGAAGCCTTCATGCTCGGGAGCCTCGGGGAACGCATCCTCGGGGATGGGCTGGCCGGCCTGCATCACGTAGGTGCCGAGGACCGCAGCGGTGAGGCCGTCGACGAAGGTGATGGTGATGTCGGGCATTACGACTTCGCCGATGTCGATGTCGTTCTTGGTGTAGAGGCCGGTGATCTCCATGCCGGAGCCGCCGATCTTGCCGAGGTCAAATACATCGGCAGTCTCGGGATCGACAAGGTAGAGGCTGAGAGCGGTTGTGCTTTCGATCTGAGCCCAGTAGAGCTGGTTGGTCTCGATATCGAAGGTCATGGACTGGACGTACGCGTTGGCCACGCCGGTCGCGCCGATAAGGGTCGCTGCACCGGTCTCGAGGTCGAGCGAGTAGAGGTCGCCGGAGCTGAACTCAATGCAGTATGCCTCGCCGTCGCCGTTGATAGCGAGGGTGAGAGGTACGTTGTTCATGCCGGTGACGGGAGCGACCACGGTCGCAGCGCCGGTCGCAAGGTCGATGGTCGCGATCTCACGGGGGCTGGCGCCGGTGATGCCGTACATGGTGTTGTTAGCGTAGTTGTACGCCATGCCCATGATGCTGGCAGTGGTCTCGAGATTGCTGACCTCATAGGTCTCGGCATCCATGATGTAGAAAGCGCCGTTGGAGGTGCTGCTGTCGTAGTAGTAGCCGTAGACGTTGCCGCCCGCAAATGCCGAAGCATAGGAGGTGGCGCCGAGCGCGCCGTGGCCGGTGACGACCTCGGGCTGAGCGCTGGTGAACTCGACCCACTGGCCGGTGTAGTTGCCGCCTACGTCATAGGCTGCGAGGCCGTAAAGGGTGACGATCTCGGGGCCGGGCACGACGGTGACCGTCGCGGTGCCGGAGGCTTCGGGATTGGCAACGCTGGTTACGGTGATGGTGGTGGTGCCCTCGGTTACGCCGGTGACCATGCCGGTCTCATCGACGGTGGCGACGGAGGTGTCGGCTATCGCGAAGGTGACGCTCTTATCGAACGCCGCCTCGGGGAGCACGGTGTAGGAGACGGGGAAACGGAGACCGGTGGGGACCTCGAGGTCCTCAACGGTGATGGACTCTGCGGTGACGGGCTGGCCGATGTAGACGTTATCTACCATGAAGTAGTCGCCGGTCGGGTTGACCGAGCTGTCCTTCTGGTAGGACCAGGTCAGGGTGTGCTCGCCCGCGGTGAGGCCGTAGGAGAAGGATTCGAACTCGGCATTGTCGTAAGCGCCCTTCTGGAAGACGGTGTTGCCGTCAACGGAGAAGAGGCACTTATCCCAATAGGTGCTGCTTCCTTCGCCCCATGCCTTGAAGTCGAACTGGACGATATCGCCCTCGACAGCGGTGGCGGTGGTGGAGATGGAGGAAGTGGAGCTTGCAACACCCGCGTTGCCGCTCTTTGCGGCGTCGCCGTCGACGACCCAGGGATAGGTCGCGTCGTTGGTGAACACGAGAGTGCCGCCGGGCACGTTCAGAGCCTCGTCAACGGTGGCCGCATCGCGGACCGCGGGAACGGTGCCGACAATGCGGGGATCCGCTGCCTGCTTGGTTTCTGCCATTGCGGGCACGGTTACCAGAGAGAGGACCATTGCTACCGCAATAAGCATTGCGAAGAATTTCTTCATGCGTGAATCTCCTTCCAAAGATTTTATAAGTCTAACGCCGTCCGCCGCCCGTTTTTGCGGGTGCGGCCTAACGGTAGCTTCGCATTACGGCCTGCGCCGCCCCCTGCTCCGTCCCGAAAAAGGATATCGCAAGGCGGCCGTACAGGCACATACAGTATATCAGATACAGGAAAATTATGCAACTGTTTTTCGAAAAGAATATAAAAAGTTTCGAGGCCGGAATAATGCCCGGAGAGCGGCTGCGGCACACCGCGAATAAACGAAACAGGCCGCCTTTCGGCGGCCCGCACAAGGGGTTGGTTGGGTTTTCCGTTATTTTTCGGGCTTCGGATCCTGGCTCACTCGCTCCGGCACGTAGATCGGGGTATTAAGAAGCTGTCTGAACACGGGCTCGAAAACAGCGCTGTCGCCGCTCGTGAAGAACTCCACGCGGCTCTCGCCCCCGGGATTCAGAAGGCCGTTCCTAGCGAGCACGCGCCCGAGCTGGCGCACGGTGGCGCGGTTGCCGTCATAGAGGCGGCATTCGCCCGCAAAATGCTCCTTGAAATACAGCTCGATCGCCTCGGCGGGAAAGATATAGTGCGTGCAGCCCAGCACGACCGCGTCCGCCGTCATGCCGAAATAGGGCTCGAGATACGCGTCGAGGATGTCGTCGAAGCAGCCGGGGCCGATCTCGCCGCGCTCGACCCTGGCGACGATGCCGCTGATGCCGACGTTTATCACGCGGTCCGGGTCGGGCATGCGCGCCTGCAGCGCCTTATACCGGGCCAGCTTCGTGGTGGCGGCGGTGGCGAGCATGAAGACCTTGCCCTCCCCCGGACGCTCGCAGGCGGGCTTGATCGCGGGCTCGATGCTGACGACCGGCACCTCGAGCTTCTTGCGAAGCACGTTTATCGAGGCCGAGGTCGCCGTGTTGCAGGCGAGCACCAGCGCCTTGACGCCGTGACCGACCAGCAGATCCGCCGCGGCCGAGGTAAGAGCCAATATCTCCTCCTCGCTGCGGTCGCCGTAGGGGGCGTTGGCGTTGTCCCCGTAAAAAATGTAGTTTTCATTCGGCAGCAGCTCGAGCGCGTCCCGCAGGAGGCTCGCGCCGCCCATCCCGGAATCGAAGATCCCGACAGGGCTAGTATCCATTCAAACCTCGTTTCGGTTCATTTTTCGCACAGTTCTTCTGTGAGCGACCTAATAAAGCGCTCCCGGCGGGTATCGGGGCCGTTTTCGGCGCCGTCAAGGAAGATCGCCGCGGCCAGCATATCCGCCGCGCCGCCGCAGCTTATGTTTTTCTCCGTCAGCTCGCGGTCGAAGGCGAGCAGCGCGTCAAGGAATTCGCGGGTCGGCGCTTCAAGGCCGAAGCCGAGCAGCGTTTTCGCCCTCTCCCGGACGAAACGCGCCCCCTCCTCCCCGCCGCGGCGCAGGGCGTTGTTGTCGCTCAGCCGCGCCATTATCGCGAGCAGGCCATAGGCCCAGGGGTCCACGATCACGCTCGATTTAGAGCGGGAGTCTAAATATTCTTTGCTCTTTTTCAGCGCTTCGCGCGCCGATGGGAAGCCGAGCAGCGCCTCCTCCACCGGGCCGCCGACCCCGAATCTTTCGCGCACGGCGGAACCTTTTGACGAAGGGAGCGTCCCGTCGCCCATAAGCAGGGCGAACCGCGCGGCAGCGGTGCAGAGCAGCTCCGGATCCCCGGAAAGGGGGTCTTCCCCGCCTTCCTTCGGACTGGAGGCCGCAAGGTACGCATAGGCGCAGGTCATAAGGCCTATCGACCAGATCGCGCCGCGGTGGGTGTTGACGCCGCCGGTCGCAGCGAGCATGGCCTTTTCGGCCTCGAGCCCGACAGTGCGGAGCTTAGCGGCAAGCTTTTCGCCGAAGCGGGAGCCGTCGATGAACAGCGGGCATTCGCCCTGCCCCGCCGTGAGCACGGCCAGCGCCATCTCCTTAAAATACGGGCTTAGGGCGTCCGCGCTCGTCCGGAACATCTCAATATCCATATCGGGGTTCGCACCGCTGTTGTTCCGGTCCACGAGCCCGGGCTTGGGCGTGACGGCGACCTCCACCATAAGCGCACGGTGCGCGAGGTTCGCCGCCTCGAAGGCGATGCGCTCCCTGATCAGCTCCGCGGTCGCCCTTTGGAGCTCGTTCACGCCGTGGGCGCGGCTGCGGGCGCAGACCCGGGCGTCCTCCCCGCAGATCAGGCATTTTCGCGGGGTCGGCCTTGCGGCCTTGGCGCCGTCCGGACCGATGACGTCGATATCCGCGAGCCTTGCCGCGGCGTCGCGCTCCTCGACCCCGACGCAGATCGCTTTTATTTTCTCCGGATCACCCTTGACCGCGAACAGCGCCTCCGTGCCGGTGTCGGCCTCAATTAGCAGGCCGTCCCTTATGGGGAACTCCGCCTCTGCGACCGCGTTCAGGGTCTCCGTGGCCTCGCGGAAGAAAAGGCGGTCGGTCAGGCCCGTGCGCTTGACGGGGCCGGCGATGTTCAGCGTTATCGAGACCAGGCAGCAGCCGGGGTTCCTTAAAAGCATGTCCCGCTGCTCCGCGGCCCTCTTTTCCCGCCGCGCGGCCATCGCGGCGACGTCCGCTTCGCCGAAGCTTCCTATTATATTGTTAAGTGCGGTATCCCCGAAAAAGTCCATTCGTTCCGTCCGTCAATCAGCGGCCCCGGCGTCAAAGCTTCCGATAACGCGCACGGTGCCGTCCGAGAAGACCACGAGCGTGTAGCCGTCCCCGCAGGAAACGGCCGCTACGCCGGTCAGGCCCGAGACCTCGCACTGGCCGAAGGAATTGTTGCCGGAGGCGATGAGGGTGCCGTCCCCGTGCAGGCCGACGGTGTGGTTCGCGCCGCAGGAGACCTGCACGATGTTGTTCCAGTTATCGACCTCGCACTGGAAGGAGGAATTGTTCCCGCAGGCGACGAGGGTGCCGTCGCTCCTGAGGCCGACCGCGTAATCGAGCCCGGCGCTGACGGAAACGATATCGCTCCAGTCCGAGACCTCGCACTGGCCGCTCGAATTATCGCCGATGGCATAGACTTTGCCCTCGTCGGTCACGACATAGGTGGTATTTTCGCCGGCCGCAATGGAGATAACATGCTGAAAGTAGCTCGTTTCGCACTGGCCGTACATATTGAAGCCCGTGCTGACCACGGTGCCGTTCGAACGAAGGCCGACCGCGTGCGAACCGCCGCAGGCGACCTGAATGATATCCGTCCAGCCCGAAACGTCGATCCGGCCGACGCCGCTTTCGCCGAAGCTGAGCACCTCGCCGTTTGCGTTGACGATGAGGATGAACGGCTCGAAGCCGACCGCAGTGTATACGCCGCCGATCGTCTCCGTAAAGGGCGCGTCGTTTCCGAAGGCCTCCACCATGCCGTCGGGGAACCTCAGCGCATACAGCCCCCGGGCTCCGGCGGCCGGCATGCGCTGTATCGCGCTCCTTATCCACTGGATAAGCCTTGCGGAATCCTCATAATCCTCTTCAAGCGTTTCAAGCACGGCGAGCGCGCCGAAGAAATCGCCTTCATCGCAGAGGGCGACGGCCCTGTTGTAGCGCTCGGAGTCGTTTTCGTCGCCGTATTCGGGGTTGGGCAGGCTGCCCACCATGGCATAGCAGCGGCGCGCGGCGGAATAGTTTCCTTCATTCATGGCGCGGTCGCCGGCTTTGTTCCATGCGTCGTTGATCATGGCGATCAGTGTCGCGGTATTTTCGCGGGGGCACATGCGCTTCGCCGCCGCGAAGGAGGCGTAGGCGCCGTCGGTTTCGTAGACGGTGAGCAGGTCCTCTCCGTTTTCATAGAGCAGGCGGGCCGCTTCGCTGCGGTATTCCTCCCCGCAGGAGGCGAGCAGGTCCTCCGCCGTCCCGATCCGGATCCTGACGGGCATGAAATCGTCGAACAGGCCCTCGCGGCCGTTGAGCAGCCGCTTCGCCGCGTCGAGCCGGATGCCGTTTATGCGGTCCGAATGCGCTTCGGCGTCCTGCACGCAGCCTAGATAGATCTCCCCGCGGGAGATATCGCCTTTTTTGAAGTTCTGCTCGGCAAGGCTGAGGAAGGCTTCGTCCACCCTGCGCAGCTCCGAGGCGTTGGCGTCGCTCCTTGCATAGCAGGCGACGGCCTCCTCGATGTTCCCGGCATTGAAGGCGCTCTCCCCCGCCATGCGCCAGGCGCGTTTGGCGAAGGTCTCGGCATCGGAATAATCCTTGATCGTTTCGAGCTTGAGCGCGGCCTCCTTGAAATCGCCCGTCTCGTAGAGTTTGACGGCCTTGGTGTAGGTTTCCGCCGGCACGACGAGCTTGGGCGAGATGACGGCGACGTACAGCCCCATCAGGCCGATCGCGATCGCGGCGAGCAGCCCGGCCAAGAGCAGGCTCTTGTTCCTGTCCAAAGGTTTTTTAAACAGCTTCATCGCTTATCCCTCCCGGTCGGGCCCCTCCGGCGCGGTCCCGGCTTCCGTTATTTCCGCATCGGGCGCTTCCGCCCCGAATTTCTTCATAATATAGTTAAAGGTGGTCTCTGGCACAAGCGCCTTCGCCGCGCCGGGATCGCCTTCGATTATCGCTTTTCGTACGAGTGTGGCGCTGATGCCGCCCGTGCGCTCGAGCTCGACGACCTCCACGCCGTAACGCGGCAGGACCGCCTTCATCAGCTCGTTGTATTCCCTCGTCAGCGGCGAGAAGGGCTCGGTGCCGACGAAGCGCTTCGTGATGCCCAGCGCAGGGGCGATCCTTTCTGAGAAGAGCACGAGGTCCAGCTCGGCGTTCGCGGCCCTCGCATGCTCCCTGTCCTTCAAAAAATAGGTCGGGAAGGTCGCGTGGGAGATCATGTAGTCCCCGCTCTCGTGCAGGAGCAGGTTCTTTATATGCGCCGTGCCCTGCTTTGCCAGCATGAAGCGCTCCTCAAACGAGAAGAACGAGCGGTCCTCGCTGACGATGAACACGTGGAGCGTGTCGACCATGGAGGCCGCCCGCTCCATCAGATAGAGGTGCCCCAATGTGAAGGGGTTGCAGTTGGCGACGACCGCGCCCTGCACGCCCTCGCCCCTTTCGAGCGAATCGAGCCAGTTTTGGAGCCCCCTGCGGCTGTTCTCCATAAAGAGGACGCTTTGCGTCTCAGCAACCGGGAAGAAGCCGAGGCTCCGAAACAGGAATTCATTCCGGGGCTTGGTGAAGAGGAAGAGCTTCCTCCTGCCCGAAAGATAGGCGTGCTGGACGAGGCGGCTGACTATCGCCGCCGCGCCGCCCTCGCCCTGGAGCGAATCGTCCACGGCGATGTATTTGAGCACGTTCCCCGAGAGCGAGCCCGTGCCGAGCAGGCGGTCGTCCTCATCCGTCAGAAAAACGGTGTAGTCCGCGCCGCCCTCGTAACGGAGCCCCATCTTCTCAAGGAACTCCTCTGTTTTTTCAAGCTGCGGGCCGTGAAGGCCCGCAGCGTCCGAAATAATGAAGCTCAATTTCAGGTCCCCTAAGGGCTTATCGCCGTCAGTCCTCCTTGATCTGGCGGATGACGTCGATAACGGTATTGTTCCTGTACATCAGCACGCCCACGATGCGGTCGGTGTACTGAATGGGCTCGGGCTTGCCGACGATCCTCTCGGCGCGCTCCTTGAGCTTTTCGATCGTCGTTACGGGCAGGCCCGCGGCGATCAGCCTCTCCCTGAGCTCGGGGCGGTTCGGGTTGACGGCCACGCCCTGGTCGGTGACGAGCACGTCCACCGTGCTGCCGGGGGTGCAGATCGTGTTGACCCTCTCGCAGACGGTCGGGATCCTGCCGCGGAGCAGGGGCGCAGTGACGATGGTCAGGCTCGCGCCGGCCGCCGTATCGGGATGCCCGCCGACCGCGCCGCGGATGACGCCGTCGGAACCGGTCATGACGTTGACGTTGAAGTTAACGTCGATCTCGAGCGCGGAGAGGATGACGAAGTCGAGCTGGTTGACAGCCGCGCCGCCGTTGAGATAGCCCGCGTAGTACGAGGCGTTGATCTGCTGGTGGAAGCGGTTGTTCTTGATGGAGTTGGCGGCGATAAGGTCGAAGCTCTGAACGTCCAGTATCTTCTTGACCAGGCCCTCCTCGTGCATCTGCACGATCTGGCCGGTGATGCCGCCGAGTGCGAAGCGGCACTTGATGTTCTTGGCGATCATCTTGTCGCGCAGGAACCTTGCGGTGGCGAGGCTCGCGCCGCCGGAGCCCATCTGCATGGTGAAGTTGTCCTCGAAATAGCCGCTCGCTTCGATGACCTCGGAGGCGGTCTTCGCGATCAGCAGCTCCTTGGGGTTCTTGGTGTAGCGGGTCGCGCCGCTCATGATGCCCTTGGGGTCGCCGATGTTGTCGACCACGACGACGTAATCGACGTTCGACTCGGGGATGGAGAACGGGGCGTTCGGGAAGTTGACGAGATGGTCGGTGATGATGACGCACTTGTCCGCCATCTGCGCATCGAGCATCGCATAGCCGAGGGAGCCGCAGCAGCTGGCGTTCTCGTCGTCGCGGTTATAGCCGTTGGCGTTGCCGTAGGGGTCGCAGCTCGGCGCGCCGAGGAAGGCGACGTCGATATGCAGCTCGCCGGATTCGATGGCCGCCGCGCGTCCGCCGTGGGAGCGGAAGATGATCGGGAAATCCATAAGGCCTCTTGAAACGGCCTCGGCCAGCTTGCCGCGCAGGCCGCTGGTCTCGATATGGGTGATGACGCCGTTCTTGATGTGCTCGATCAGGGGCCAGTGGCAGTCGGTAAGGCTGGAGGCCGCGAGGGTCAGGTTCTTGATGCCCATCTTCGCGATCTGGTCGACCACCATGTTCACGACGAAATCGCCGTTCCTGAAATGGTGGTGGAAGGAGATCGTCATGCCGTCCTTAAGGCCGGAGCGGCGGATGGCCTCCTCAAGGGAGGGCAGCACCTTTTTGGAATGCTTCTGCCTTTCGTCGAAGCGCTCGGTGCTCTTGACGGGGCAGGCCTTGGGGTCATATTCGCCGTGGAAGGCGGAAACTTCGTTAATATGCGGGATCTTGGTGATATCCATTGTCAGACCTCCTCAACGGGCATGGTTTTGGACCTTTCGTAAAGGTCGAGCAGATACTGCGCCCTTGCGACGACGGGCTTGTCGATCATCTTGCCCTTGAGCGACGCAACGCCGGAGCCCCTTGCGTTCGCCTCGGCGATGGCGTCCATGATGGCCCTCGCCTTGGCAAGGTCCTTCTCGGAGGGGGTGAACACCGCGTGGAGCGGCGCGACCTGGCGGGGGTTGATGATGGATTTGCCGTCGAAGCCCATCTTGCGGATCATCGTCGCCTCGGCGATGAAGCCCTCCTCGTTGTTGACGTCGGAATACACGGTGTCCAGCGCCATGATGCCGGCGGCCTTCGCGGCGTTGACGATCATGCCGCGGGCGAACATCAGCTCGATGCCCTCGGGGGAGCGGGTGGTCTTAAGGTCGGTAACATAGTCCTCGGCGCCGAGAGCGATGCCGATCAGGCGCTTTGACGAGAACGCGATCTCCTTGGCGTTGAGCACGCCGATGGCGCTCTCGATGGCGGCCATCATGCCGGTGGAGCCGACGGGGATGCCCGCCTCGCGCTCGATGCGCTCGATCTCCCTCTCGCAGTCGATGACGTCCTGCGCGGTCTCGGTCTTGGGCAGACGGATGACGTCGGGCCTGGCGCGAACGATCGCCTCAAGGTCCTGGATGCCGAGGCCGGTGGTGAGGTCGTTGATGCGGACGACGAGCTCCTTGCTTCCGTAGTGCAGGGTGGTCAGGGCCTTGTATACGAGGAAGCGCGCGGCGTCCTTCTGGTCGATGGCGACGCTGTCCTCAAGGTCGAACATAATGGAGTCAGAGCCGTAGATATGCGCATCACGGATCATGCCCGGGTTGTTGCCGGGAACGAAAAGCATGCTTCTTCTAAGTCTTCCGCTCATTTCTTCGTTACCTCTTTAAACACGTAATCGGTGCTGTTTGCGGCGCGGTAGGCGGCTGCCATGGTGCGCGCGGCAACGGTGCAGTCGAGCGCGCCCTTGTCCACCGCGGTGACGCAGGCGGAAGTGACTCCGACCTCCGCGAGGGTCTCGCGGATGACCTTTTCGATCTGCCTGCCGAACTGCTGCATAACGTCGCTCTCGAGCGAAAGCTCGATGCCCTCGGTCTCCCTGGGCTCGATGGTCACGATGATATCGCTCGATTCCATCGTCCCGGCGACGCCGGTCCTGATAATTTCCATAAAATGACCTCCGAAACCTTATTTTTCTGGTGCGAAACAGCGGCAAAACAAGGCCTGCCGAATGTCTCTTACACGCCGACTTTATTTTATACCTTTTTTTATTATTTTTCAAGAGTGAAAAGGTCCCCGGAGAGGGGGTCAAGGGAGGGAAAAGAGAAGCATCGTGCAGTCCGACAACCTCCGCGGCAGACATTCCCGCCGCAAGGCTGGCGGCAGGTTGCCGCCCCTGCCGGATAATGCCGCAAGCGGAAGAAGCCGATAGAAAAAACGCCCTTTCGGGCGTTTTCCGCATCAGTCGTTTCTGTCGAGCAGCGCGATGACCTTTTTCTTGACCCTTTGCAGGGCGTTGTCCACGGCCTTGCGGGTCCTTCCCGTCTCCGCGGCGATCTGCTGATAGCTACTGCCGTCGAGGAACAGGGTCAGAACGTCGTGCTCGAAGCCGGTCAGGGCGCTCTTGAGCGCGCGCACGAACTCCCCCGCCTCCTCGCGCATTATCGCCACCGCCTCGGGATCGCTGCTCTCGGGCGCGCCGAGCTGTTCGCCGAAGGTGAGGCCGTCCTTCTCGCCCTCCTTCACCTGCCTGTCGAGCGAAAGGGAGCTGTTGAGCGGCATATGCTTCTTGCGCGCGGCCTTCTTGATCGCCGCGTAGATGGTGTTCTTGATGCAGGTATCCGCATACGCGCGGAAGCTGGAGTTCTTTTCGGGCGTGTAGTCGCGGATCGCCGAGATCAGCCCGATCGAGGCTTCCTGCTCGAGGTCCGAGCTGTCGCCCCCCATCAGGAAATAACGCCTGCACCGGAGCTGCACGACGGGCATCATGCGCTCCACGAGGGCGCGCTCGGCCTCCCCGTCGCCCTGCTGGGCGAGGAGCGCAAGCTGTTCGTCCGTTATGACGCTGTCCGGCTGCGGCTGTTTTTCCGTCATCTTATCAGTTTTCTCCGTCCTGCCTGTTCTTTTCAAACATGATTATCGCCGCCGCGACCGCTGCGTTCAACGAATCGATGCTGCCCCTGAGGGGGATCGAAACGAGGAAATCGCATTTTTCGCGCACGAGCTTGGAAAGGCCCTCGCCCTCGCCGCCGATGACCAGCGCGAAGGCGCCCTTCATATCGGTCTTATACATGCTCTCGCCCGCCATGTCCGCGCCGGCGATCCAGAGACCGGCCTCCTTGAGCTGCTCCATCGCCGCGACGATGTTGACGACCCTTGCGATGCGCATATGCTCCGCCGCGCCGGCCGAGGTCTTGACCACCGCCGCCGTGACCGGGGCCGAACGCCGCTTGGGGATGATCACGCCGTGCGCGCCCGCGCATTCGGCGCTCCTTATGACCGAACCGAGGTTGTGGGGGTCCTCCACGCCGTCGAGCAGGATCACGAAGGGCTTCTCGCCCTTTTCCTCGGCATAGGCGAGGATGTCCGAAAGCTCGGAATACTCCACGCCCGGGATCTCCGCCACTATGCCCTGATGGTTGCCGGGCTTGCCGTCGTGGCCGAAGGGCATGCAGAGCTCGTCGAGCCGGCGCCTGTCCGTCTCGCGGATGATGATATCGCGGTCCCTCGCAAGGCCGATGATCTCGCCGAGGGAGCCGTCGTGCTCCTTGGTGACGAGGATGCGGTCGATGCTCTTCCCGCTCTTGATCGCTTCTTTGACCGGGTTGCGGCCCATGATGATGTTGGGCAGCTCCTCGGGCTTTTGCTCCTCCCGCACATCGCCGAAGGGCTTCGGGGCGGGACGGTCGTCGAAGCGGCGCTGATAGGGCTTTTCGCCCGCGCCGGGCGCGTCGAAGCGCTTTTTATCGAACGGCCTGTCGCCGTAGGGCTTCTTGTCAAAAGGTCTGTCGCCGAACGGCTTTTCGCCGTAGGGCTTCTTCCCAAACGGTCTGTCGCCGAACTTCCTGTCGCCGAAGCCGCGGTCGCCGAACCGCTTATCGCCAAACGGCTTATCGCCGTTCGGCTTCTTCTCAAAGGACCTTTCGCCGTAGGGTTTCCTGTCAAAAGGCTTGTCGCCGTAGGGCTTCTTTTCAAAGGACTTCTCGCCGTAGGGTTTCTTCTCAAACGGCCTGTCGCCAAACTTCCTGTCGCCGAAGCCGCGGTCGCCGAACTGCTTATCACCAAACGGCCTGTCGCCGTTCGGCTTCTTCTCAAAAGGCTTGCCGCCGCGGGGCCTGTCGCCGTAGGGCCTGTCGCCGTAATTCTTTTCGCCGTAGGCCTTCTCGCCGTAGGGCTTTTTGCCGTAGGCCTTCTCGCCGTAGGGTTTTTTGCCGTAGGGCTTATCGCCGCGCGGCCTCTCGTCGCCGCCCCTGCGGCGCCCGTTTTTGTTGTTATAGTCTGCCATAAAAACTCCTTTATGCTTATTCATTTTCGTTGTTCAGGCCCTCTTCGGCTTCCGTCAGCAGCGCGCGCATCAGCTCGCGGATGCGGCCGTCCCTGCCCGAAAGGTAGAGGAAGCCGAGCAGCGCCTCAAGGCCGGTGGCGATGCGGTAATCCATGATCGACGCGCTCCTGGGCACGGTGCCGATATGCGAATTGCGCCCGCGGCGGAAGATCGCCAGCTCCTCCCCGGTCAGCATCGGCTCGATGCGGCGGAAGGCGGCGGCCTGGGCCCGGGCGTTGACGAGCTTCGCCGCGCGCTCGTGCAGGCCGTGGGCGGTCAGGGTGGTGTTCTCGAGCAGCTCGGTGCGCACGAACAGGTCGTAGACCGTGTCGCCCATGTAGGCGAGGGAGAGCGGCGCGAGCTGCGCGGGGTCAAGGGCCTCCGGAAGCGGGCCGAGGCTCGCGAGGGAGACCATATCCGGTTTTTCGTTTACTGCATATTCCATCAATTTATATTATAATGGAAACGGGAGAAAAAGCAAGTTTTTTCTTTGTATAGTCAGCCGCCCATTTCCCTCTTGCCGCTTCGGACCGGTAAATGTATAATAGAAGCGGCGGAAGCTTCCGCCTGGGAGAAAAGCATGGACGAACTGAGAGCATTCATCGACGGCGTCGTCAGGGAGGGCGCATACCGCGCCGTGCTGAGCGGGCCGAGAAAGCCGGGCCTGAGAAGGGTCACCTTCGACCGCGCCGAGGACGGCTATTTCATCGAAAAGCTGACCGAAAAGCAGGCGTTTCACGAGCGCGTGCCGCTTGAATGCGCCGCGGAGCGCATGGAGGCGCTGTTCGCCGATTTCTCCCAGATAAACGCGTGGAACAGTGAATACGAATTCACCGCGCGCCTTACAAAGAAGGGCAAGCTGCTTTCGGGCCGCCGCAGGAGGACGGACGCCCCCGCCGCGAGGGAGCCCGAGCGCAAAAAGAAGTATCTGATCGAGGCGGGCCGGGCGATACCGCCGCTCGCTGACATGGGCGTCATGACGCCGGACGGGAAGATCAAGGCGAATATGAACGATAAGTTCCGCCAGATCGAGCGCTTCCTCGAGTTCATCGACGAGCTGCTGCCCGAGGACGACGGGAGCGAGATCAGCGTGGTGGATTTCGGCTGCGGCAAGAGCTACCTGACCTTCATCGTCTACTATTATTTCACCGAGATAAAGCGGCGCCCCGTGCGCATGACCGGCGTCGATCTAAAGGCCGACGTAATAGAATATTGCAGGGACCTCGCCGAAAAATACGGCTATACCGGCCTTCGCTTCCTCGCGGGGGACATCGCGGATTTCGTTAAAAGCGACCCCGCGCCGATCGACCTTATCATCACCCTGCACGCCTGCGACACCGCGACGGACCTCGCGCTCTTCAACGCGGTCCGCTTCGGCGCGAAGCACATCCTCTCGGTGCCCTGCTGCCAGCATGAGCTCAACAAGAGCGCCGATATGGCCTGCCTGCCGCTGTTCGACGACGGCGGCATCCTGCGCGAACGCGCCTGCGCGCTGCTGACCGATTCCATAAGGCAAAAGCTCCTCACGGCCTCGGGCTACTCCGCCCGCGTGATCGAGTTCGTGGACCTTGCCCACACGCCCAAGAACCTTATGATAAGGGCGAAGAGGGCCGCGCTGCCGCTCCCGGTGCGCGAAAAGGCGCAGGCGGAGGCCGAGGAAGCGCTTTCGCTTATGAAGACCGAACAGACGCTGCACCGCCTGCTCGCCGAGGCCGGGCTCCTGCCCAAACAGAAGTAAAACCACTCCAAGGAGGTACAATATGCTCCCCTTCAACGAAGATTTCTGCCTTGCCGTGTTCCGCGGACTGCTCGCCGCCGATTCCACGACCGGCCAGTACGAGGAGATCCAGGGTCTTTTGACCCGCATGCTCGACGATCTCGGCTTTGAATACGAGGTCACGCACAAGGGTGGCGTCATAGCGCGCTTCGGCGGCGAAAAGGAACCACTGCTCGTTTCGGCGCATCTTGACGACATCGGCCTGATGGTCCGCCACATCAACGCGGGCGGCACCCTGAACGTCTGCCCCGTGGGCGGGCTCTACCCCTTCTACTGCATGCACGAGAACGTCCGCGTCCACACGCGCGACGGGAAAGTCTACACGGGCTGCATCTGCCGCGAGCCGAACTCGGTCCACGTCACCGAGGAGGAGCTGCGCCTCGTCGCCCCGGATTTCCGCACGAACGTCTGCATCGTGCTCGATGAAAACGTGCATTCCGCCGCCGAGACCCGCGCGCTCGGCATCGAGACCGGCGACATGATCGCGCTCGAACCCCGCCTCGAGCTCTCGAACGGCTACATCAAATCCCGCTTCGTGGACGACAAGGCCCTTGCCGCGGTGCTGCTGACCGCCATGAAGGCCTTCAGGGACGCCGGGATCGAGCCCGAAAGGAAGATCTACGCGTATTTCGCGATGTATGAGGAGATCGGCCACGGCACCACCTATATGCCGCGCGACACGCGGGACTACCTCGCGCTCGACATCGCCCCGACCGGGCCGGATCAGAACAGCGACGAGAGGAAGGTCACGATCTTCTGCAAGGATTCGCGCTTCCCCTACCACTGGGGGCTCACCAACGAGCTGCGCGAGACGGCGCAGCGCATCGGCTGTGATTTCGTGATGGATATCTTCACGCCCCACTACGGCACCGACGCCGATCCCTCGGTCGTCGCGGGCTACGATATCCGCCATGCCGCGATAGGCCCCGGCACCGCCAACAGCCACGGCTACGAGAGGACGCATATCGACGGGCTGAGGAACACCTATGACCTGCTGACGGCGTTCATGCTGAAATAGAACCGGCAGCAGGCAGTATTATCAGAGCTTAAGACAAATCAAATATCAGGAGGCACAGAATGAAATTCAAGGAAATGACCTATACCCGCCCGGATGCGGATAAAGTCAAGCAGTATCTTCGGGAGCTGACCGGGCGCCTCGCCGCAGCTGAGGATTACGCCGCGGCCCGCGCGATATTCCTCGAGAAGGAAGAGGAGGAGAAGCGCGTAACGACCATGGCGGAGCTTGCCATGATACGGCACTCCATAGACACCCGCGACGAATTCTACGACGCCGAGAGCAGATTCTGGGATTCCTTCAGCCCCGAGCTGCAGGAATACTCCCAGGCCTGGACGCTCGAGCTTATGAAGAGCCCCTTCCGCGGGGACTTCGAAAAGGAGTTCGGCGACCTGATGTTCAAAAACGCCGAGATCGAGCTGAAGGCCTTCTCCCCCGAAATCATCCCCGAGATGCAGAAGGAGAACGAGCTGACCACCGAATACATGAAGCTGATCGCCTCGGCGCAGGTGCCGTTCGAGGGCGGCGTCTACACGCTTTCGCAGCTCTCGCCCTTCAAGACCGACGCGGACGACGCGCGCCGCAAAGCCGCATGGATCGCTGACGGAAGCTGGTACGCCGAAAACGGCGAGCGGCTCGACGCCATCTACGACGAGCTGACCCATCTGCGCGACGCCATGGGCAAAAAGATGGGCTATGAGGGCTATACTCAGCTCGGCTATTACCGCATGGGCCGCAACTGCTACGGCAAGGAGGACGTGGAAAAGTTCCGCGAGGCAGTGCAAAAATACCTCGTGCCCGTGGCCGAATCCGTGATCCGCCGTCAGGCGGAGCGCCTGGGCAAAAGCTATCCCCTCTCCTTTGCGGACGCCGCGCTGGAATTCCGCAGCGGCAACCCCCGCCCCGCCGGCACGCCGGACGACATCCTCGCCGCGGGCCGCAAATTCTATGACGAGCTCTCGCCCGAAACGAGCGAATTCTTCCGCCACATGCTGGACGACGAGATGATGGACGTGCTCTCCACCGAGGGCAAGCAGTCCGGCGGCTACTGCACGGGGCTCCCCGCGTATGAAACGCCTTTCATATTTGCCAATTTCAACGGCACCCAGCACGACGTCGAGGTGGTCACGCATGAGGCGGGCCACGCCTTCGAGTACTGGCTCAACCGCAAGCGCATACCGCTCGCCTATGCCTGGCCCAGCATGGAGGCCTGCGAGGTGCATTCGATGAGCATGGAGTTCTTCGGCTGGCCCTGGGCAAAGGAGTTCTTCGGCAAGGACGAGCGCAAGTTCCTCTATTCCCACCTTGCAGGAGCGATCACGTTCATCCCCTACGGCACGATGGTCGATCATTTCCAGCACATCGTCTATGAAAAGCCCGAGCTCACCCCCGCGGAGCGCCACGCCGAGTGGAAGCGCCTCCTCGGCATATACATGCCCTGGATGAAGCTTGACGGAGAGATCCCCGTCTATTCCGAGGGCAAGGGCTGGCAGAGGCAGAACCACATCTACTGCAGCCCGTTCTACTACATCGACTACTGCCTCGCGCAGACAGTCGCGCTGGAGTTCTGGGCGATGATACAGAAGGATATGAAGGACGCCTGGGCGCATTACATGGCCTACACCGTTCAGGGCGGCAGCCGCACCTTCACCGAGCTTTTGAAGAACGCCGGGCTCGTCTCCCCCTTCGACGAGGCGTGCTTGAGGGGCGTATGCGAAACGGCCTCCAAGTGGCTCGAGGATTATGACCTGAGCGGGATAGAGTGATCCTTCGGCAGCAATACGAAAAAGGCGGTGATCCCGCCTTTTTCTTTATACCGTTATATGGGTTTTCGGCTTTTCCCGCGTCGGTAAAGCGGCGGGAAAGAGAAGTATCGTGCACCAATGGGGACGGTTCTTTTTGGTGCAATACGGGCTGAACCCAATTCCATGCTGCATATTGCACCAAAGAGAACCGTCCCCGTTGGTGCAGTGCGACCTCCTCCGTTAGAGGTATTATATTACGAACGGCAGCGCCATCAGCACCGCGCCGAGGACGATCGAGATGATCGTCACCCTATGCCCGAGATACTGGTGTATCCATGCGGCGATCAGGTTGAAAAGCCCAAAGCCGAATATGAACGCTCCGATCGCTCCAACGAGGATCATGCCGTTGCTGTTGCCCAGTCGCGGGATCGACAGGGGAATATAGACGATCACCGGCGCGAAAAGTCCGCAGAGCGCGATCAGGGCCAGAACGACATACGCCGCCGGGTGCTTGGATGCGAACTCACGGTCCGCGCCCGGCATGAACCACGACTTGACGTTCTCGCCCTCCGGTACCTTCCAGTAATAGACGGGACGCAGCTTTTCGGCGTTCTCAGGCGCGGCGCGCAGCTCCTTCTTATCGGGCAGGGCGGGCGCAGTAAGCCCCGTCAGCGCCGCGACCTGTTCAAGCTCGTAGGCCGGGAACAGCAGGCGGTAGGTCTCGCCGTTCTTTACGATATCGAGCGCGCAGCAGTACGAAAGGCCCGCAAAGCCGTACTGGCCGGCGACCTTGACGCCATAGACCTCGTGCTTCTTGGGGTCGGGCTGCCACGTCTTGCTCCAGTTCGCCACGTTGAAGCCCATCCGCTCGATCGCGATCCCCTTCATGTCCGCGATCGGCAGGGTGTAGAGCGAAGCGCCGTCATCCTCCGAGATCAGCGCAAGCTTCAGGTCATCCCCGTCGCGCCAGGCATACAGGTCCTCAAGGGACGAAAGGGAGTTGGATTCGATCCCGTCCTCTGTCTCATTATAGTCGAATGCGATCACATCGATATCGGGCGAGTCCTCCGGGATGCCGAACTTTTCGTCTATCAAGCCCGTCACCGCGAGAGCTTCCTCGAACGCCTTTTCCGGCTCGCCGCTGTCTCTGAGCTGTTTTTTCTTAACTTTTTCTATGATGAACAGCACGATGAACAGTACCGCGCCGACCGCAGCGGCATTGAACAGCCACGGTATTCTGTGATAGAACTGCGCAAACGACTGCGTTTTTTCATTCAGACCCAGTATGAAGTCAATCACCGCGTAAAGACCGAACGCGGCCGCGAACGCGCCGATCCATTTGACGATCGTAAGCCATAAGGGAAGCGGGGATGCGTTCATTATCGCGAGCTTCGTCGTGTGCTCGAAGGTCCTTGCGATCTTCGCGGTCAATTCTTCGTCGCTCTTCGCGGTGATGAAGACTTCGCCGTCCGGCGCTTTCGCTCCGGCGCCTTTATTCGTTCCGAAAATGTATTTCATGGCAACCTTATCCCTTTATCGTTTCACCTTATACTTCTTCACGTTCGCGCGGAGCTTTTCGGCGAGCTGTTCCGGCGTGCCGCCCTCGAAGGTGCTCTTATCGACGGGCCAGGCGTTGCTGCCGCTGATGAACAGGAAGAAATACTCCGGCGTTTCGATGACCCGCAGGATATGGTCATAGGAGACCGTGGTCTCGCCCTCATAGCCGTCCGTGCTTGCGGCGACGGTCATGCCCTCGTCGGTGAAAGTGTAGCGCCCGACGGTGCCCGCGTTCCTGCCCATCCGCTTGTATGCGCGCTTGGGTATGTTGACGCAGAGGACGATAAAGTACACGAATAACGCCGCGCAGAAGGCGTAGAGGATATAGTTGACGGCGTTTTTCGCGTAGCGCGGACTGAGCATCTGATAGGTGAACAAGGCGAAGACCAGGGCGTATACGCCCAGGGCCGCAAAGTTTTTGGCGCCGACCGCGGCCTTATTGAGGGCCTTTACCGTTTTGAAATCGTTGATCCCAGATGCGTGTATCTCCATATTGGTTTCCTTTCGCTCTATTTGTTTTCAAGCCTGTATTCCGTCTCCGGGCAGCTCGTCAAAAGCGCCCTCAGCTCGTCCTCGGTGCCACCCTCGATCGTTTCCTTCAGGATCGGGTAATAGAGTATCTTCGAGGTATATGCGAGGAAGTATTCCTTCGTCTCGACGAGGCGCTCGAGCTTTTGATACTCGACACGCTCGACAGAATTAATGCCCTGAGCGGTCTCGACGGCCTCGAAGCCCTCGGGTCCGAAAACATATTTGTTTTCAGCGCCCCAATGCTTTCCGAAATGCTTCTTAAGTCGGCGGCGGACCGTAAGCTGGCGCACCGCGCCGTAGGCCGTGAACCCGACCGCCAGTACGGCGGTGAGCACGGTCCATTTCGTTACCTTCAGGCTCAGAAGGTACGCGCTGTAACCGAGCAGGCCGAGATACACGGCGCTGAATACGATCGGCAGGATCATGCTCCTCAGCGGCCTGCGCTTTACCAACATTTTTGTAAGTCTTTCGTCGATGCGGCAGCTTGCTTTGATCTCCATTTTTCCTTCCTTTCAGTATTTGCAGACAACGTATTTGCCCGCGATGCGGCTTTTCAGCAGCTCGCGCAGCTCCTCGGGCGTTCCGCCCTCGACCGACGCCCTGTTAACGATCAGCACGCCGCCCGAAAGGTACATAAAGAAGAACTCGCCCGTCTCCGCGACCTTGAGGACCGAGGCGTAGGAATGCGCGCCGCCGGCGGAAAAGCCGTCCTGATCCACGGCGACTGAAAAGCCTTCCTCCGTGAAGCGATAGCGGTTGAGCATGTCGCGCTTGGCGCCGAGCTGCTCGTATTTCTTCTTCGGCAGGGCGGTGAACATCCAAAGCAGCAGCCCCGCGGTCACCGCGCAGCAGGCGAGGGTCAGCAGGCCCTCGAAGCGGTCGCTGCCCTGCTTGAAAACGACGATCACCGCGGTCTCGATAAGCGCCGCCGCGCCGATCACGGCGAGCAGGAATATGAGCATCCTTTTCGGCTCCGCCCGCCCGAACATATTCGCCCTCGTCAGCGCCGTTACGGCGCCAAGATCGTTCCTTCCCGATGCGGTTATCTCCATGGCTTTACCTCCGCTGCATTCTGATAATCGGATTATACCAAATAAAGGGTTTTATGGCAACCTGCGGGCAACACACCGGAGAAACAGCTTCTTCAACCGAAATATATATTGCAGAAAACAGTATTGACAAAACAAAAGTATTGCGCTAAAATAATCAGGCACTTTGAGAGAAGCGATGCGCCCATAGCTCAGCGGATAGAGTGCCCGGCTACGAACCGGTAGGTCGCAGGTTCAAATCCTGCTGGGCGCGCCATGAGCCCCCGTCTTTTCAGGCGGGGGTTTTCTTTTGCTTTCCGTTTCCGATGCAGGCGCTCCCCCGCTCGTTAAAACATCTTCCCCCTAAGCTTCATTTTTATATTGAAAAACGCCATCCCGTGTGTTAAAATAAAATATACCGTTAAGTCGCCGTTTACAAAGCGGCGTATCAAATCCAAGCGGCCGGACAAGGGGGAATACTTTTGGACAAGCAAACGGAACAGGTATTACAGAAGGAACAGCCGGGCGGCGAATACGCGATCGAGATGATCGGCATCACCAAGCGCTTCCCGGGCATCGTTGCCAACGACAATATCACCCTCAGGCTCAAAAAAGGTGAGATCCACGCGCTCCTCGGCGAGAACGGCGCGGGCAAATCCACCCTGATGAGCGTGCTTTTCGGGCTCTATCAGCCCGAGGAAGGCATCATCAAGAAGAACGGCGAGGTCGTTAAGATCAATAACCCGAACGACGCCAACGATCTCGGCATAGGCATGGTGCATCAGCACTTCAAGCTGGTCGAGATCTTTTCCGTTCTCGACAACATCATTCTCGGCGTCGAGCCGAACACCGCCGGTTTCCTTCGCAAGAAGGAGGCGCGCAAGAAGGTGCTCGAGCTCAGCGAGAAGTACGGCCTTAAGATCGAGCCCGACGCGAAGATCTCCGATATCACGGTCGGCATGCAGCAGCGCACCGAGATCCTCAAGATGCTGTATCGCGACAACGAGATCCTGATCTTCGACGAGCCGACCGCCGTGCTCACCCCGCAGGAGATCGACGAGCTGATGCAGATCATGCGCAACCTCGCGGCCGAGGGCAAGAGCATCCTCTTCATCTCCCACAAGCTCAACGAGATCCTCGCCGTGGCCGACAGCTGCTCGGTACTGAGAAAGGGCAAATACATAGGCACCGTCAACGTCAAGGACACCACCAAGGAGGAGCTCTCCCGCATGATGGTCGGCAGGGACGTCGAGTTCGTGGTCCCCAAGAAGGACGCCGAGCCCAAGGAGACGGTCCTCAAGGCCGAGAACATCTCCGTCGCCTCCAAGCTGCACCATAATCTGGCCGTCAAGGACGTCAGCTTCGAGGTTCACGCGGGCGAGATCGTGTGTATAGCGGGCATCGACGGCAACGGCCAGACCGAGCTCGTGTACGGCATCACCGGCCTCGAGCCCCTCGAGAGCGGCAAGCTCAGCATGCTGACCGGCAAGGGCGAAAAGCTGACCGATATCACGAACATGAGCATCAGAAAGCGCTCGGTCAACGGCATGAGCCATATCCCCGAGGACAGGCATAAGCACGGCCTGGTGCTCGATTATTCCCTTGAATACAATTTCATTCTTCAGACCTATTTCAACACCGAGTTCACCTCCCCCGCCGGCTTCCTCAAGAAGGGCGCTATCCGCAAATACGCCGATCGGCTGATCGACGAATACGACGTCCGCTCCGGCCAGGGCGCGATCACGATAGCCCGCAGCATGAGCGGCGGCAACCAGCAGAAGGCGATCGTCGCGAGGGAGATCGACAAGGCGCCCCGCCTGCTCGTTGCGGTGCAGCCCACCCGCGGCCTCGACGTCGGCGCGATCGAAGCGATCCATAAGCGCATCATCGCCCATCGCGACGCGGGCAACGCGGTGCTGCTGATCTCGCTCGAGCTTGAGGAGGTCATGAACCTCTCCGACCGCATCCTCGTGATGTACGAGGGCGAGATCGTCGGCGAGCTCGATCCCAAGCAGACCACCGTGCAGGAGCTCGGCCTCTACATGGCGGGCGCGAAACGAAATACAGGCAAGGAGGCGAACTGACATGGAAAGCAATAAGGAAAAAAGAGAGAGCATCTTCAAGAGCATGGGCTTTCGCTCCTTCATCGCGGCGGTCATCTGCATCCTGGTCGGCCTGCTGATCGGCTTCATAGTGCTGCTGATAATCAAGCCCTCCGGCGCCGGCAAGGCGATAGAGACCATACTCAAGAACTTCCTTACCAGGAACAGCCCCGCGCTGCGCATGAAGGGCTTCGGCAATACGCTCGTCAAGACCGCTCCGCTGATCCTCTGCAGCCTCTCGATCCTGTTCGCGTATAAGGCGGGCCTGTTCAACATCGGCGCCGCCGGCCAGTACGTCATCGGCGCGGGCGCGGCGCTCTACTGCGCGCTGGGCCTCAACCTTCCGTGGTACGCCTGCCTGATCGCGGCCGTGCTCGCGGGCGCGCTTCTCGGCTCCATCTCTGGCGCGCTGAAGGCCTACTGCAACGTAAACGAGGTCATATCCTGCATAATGCTCAACTGGATAAGCCTCTACACGGTCAACTCCGTATTGAAGGACTTCTGCCCCGTCGGCTATAAGGACACGTTCACCCTCGTTTCAAGGAACAAATCCGCCCTGCTGCCGACGCTGGGGCTCAACAAGCTTTTCGGCAACGACAGCGTCACGATAGCGATACCGATCGCGATCATCGCGGCGGTCATCATCTGGATCATCCTTTCCAAGACGAAGTTCGGCTACGAGATCAAGGCGACGGGCTTCAATAAGAACGCCGCAAGGTACGCCGGCATGCGCGAGAAGCAGAACATCATCCTGACCATGCTGATCGCCGGCGCGCTCGCGGGCCTCGCAGCGGCGCTGATGTTCCTGACCGGCTTCATGGAGTGGGACATCAACCAGTCCAACGTCCCGTCGATGGGCTTCAACGGCATCGCGGCGGCCTTCCTCGGCGGCCTGCACCCGATCGGGGCGATCTTCTCCTCCTACTTCATCCAGCACATAACCGACGGCGGCTCCTCGCTCGACACCAGGCTCTACCCCGTGCAGATCGCGGATCTTATCTCGGCCATCATCATCTATCTCTGCGGCTTCGTGCTCTACCTCAAGCTGAAGATGAGCATCAACAAGAAGATGCCCAGGGACAAGCGCGGCGACCCCGTACCCGAGCCCGTCAAAGCCGTTAAGAAAGGAGGCGAGGCATAATGCTGCTGCTCATCCAATACACCCTCGTTTTCGCATCGGTACTTACCCTCGTCGCGCTCGGCGGCTGTTACTCCGAGCGTTCGGGTATCATCAACATCGGTCTTGAAGGCATCATGGTCATCGGCGCGCTGGGCGGCGTGCTCGTGCTCAGCTTCATGCCCACCTCCACCCCCGCCTTCCTGATCTTCATCATCGCCACGCTCGCCGCCGTGCTCTGCGGCATGATCTACTCATTATTGTTAGCCGTGGCAAGCGTCAACTTCAAGGCGGACCAGACCCTCGTCGGTACGGCCATGAACATGCTCGGCATCGCGCTCGCGACCGTTATCGTCAAGGCGCTGAACATCGCTATGACCAACGGCGCGGACAACAGCGCCCGCCTCAGCTTCGTCGAGAACCGCCAGGCGCTCATCATCAAGGAGGGCACCTAGTTCAGCTGGTTCATGGTGCTGACGGTCATCATACTGATCGCCGCGTACATCGTGCTCTACAAGACCCGCTTCGGCCTCAGGCTCATGAGCTGCGGCGAGCATCCGCAGGCGGCGGCTTCGGTCGGCATCAGCGTCGCAAAGATGCGCTACGCGGGCGTGCTGATCTCCGGCGCGCTGGGCGGCATCGGCGGTCTCGTCTACATCACCGCTGGCGTCAGCCAGGCGAACTTCGAGACCGGCGTCGCGGGCTTCGGCTTCCTCGCCCTCGCCGTCATGATCTTCGGCCAGTGGAAACCTCTGCGCATCGCGCTCGCGGCGCTGCTGTTCGGCGCGTTCCGCGCGCTGTCGAACGTCTACACCGGCTTCGATTTCCTGACCGCGCTCAACATTCCCAAGCCCATCTACAACATGCTCCCGTACCTGATCTCGCTGATAGTGCTTGCGTTCACCTCCAAGAACTCCAAGGCGCCCAAGGCGGAGGGCATCCCGTACGACAAGGGAACGAGATAAAGCGCCCGAAACCGACATACACAAGGCTTTTAAGGACCCCCCACGCGGGGTCCTTAATTTATGGAGTGCAAATTAACGCTTGTTCTTTCCCCGGTTGTATGGTATTATTGAGATAACAAAACCCCGGAGGCAGCTATGGCAAAGCTGTATTTTCGCTACGGAGCGATGAGCTCCTCGAAGACCGCTCAGGCGATCATGGTCAAGTACAACTACGGCGAGCGCGGGCAGAAGGCTCTGCTCGTCAAGCCCGCGGTCGACACGCGCGACGGCGTGCACACGGTCCGCTCCCGCTGCGGGCTCATCGACGAATGCACCCTCTTCGACGAGATCCCCTGGAACGAGGTGAAAGCGCATGTCTACGACTGCATCATCGTGGACGAGGCGCAGTTCCTCACCAAGGCGCAGGTCATGAAGCTGATCGACGCGGTGGATAATCTCAACGTGCCCGTCATCTGCTACGGTCTTCGCACCGATTTCCAGGGCAATTTCTTCGAGGGCAGCCACTGGCTGATGGCCTTTGCGGACACCATCGAGGAGATCAAGACGATCTGCTGGTGCGGCAAGAAGGCCATCATGAACGCCCGTCTCGACGGCAAGGGCGGCGTCACCAAGGTCGGCGACCAGGTCGTGCTCGGCGCGGACGACAAATACATCGGCCTCTGCCGCAAGCACTGGGCCGAGGGCAAGATCCGCGCGGACTGACCGCCCCCCCTATTTAAGAACAAGGAGGTCAACACTATGAGGTTCTACGTTTCCACAGGCATCGACAACGCGGCGCTCGCTATCCGCCTTGCGAATACCTTTATCTCCCACGGTCACGAGCTGACCTACGACTGGACGGCCCACGGCGACGTGCGCTACGCGAGCGAGCAGCGCATGAGCGAGGTGGCCTTCAACGAATTCCGCGCCGTGCGCGACGCGGAGCTGATGGTCTGCCTGCTCCCCGGCGGCAAGGGCACCCATACCGAGCTCGGCGCGGCGATCGCCACGCGCTCGAACAAGCGCATCATCCTCTGGAGCGCCAACGGCGAGGAGTTCCGGCACGACAGCCGCAGCTGCGTCTTCTACTACCACCCGGCCGTGGAGCGCATCGTCTGCCCGCTCGAGGTGCTGCTCGAGCTCTTCGATTACGACGTGGTGAGCCCGGAGATCGACAATTACCGGGTATAATGAAAAAAGCAAGGGAGCGCGAAAAAGCGCTCCATTTCAGTTTACGCATATGAAAAACGGCCCGCTTGCGCGAGCCGCTTTTTGTTTCCGTAAAAGGATTACATGATGTTGTCCTGATAGTCAACGGTGATGGTGACGGTCGGCTGAGCGTCGATCGCGTTGGATACCTTGATGGTGCCGTCGAACATCTTCTTGACGAGCTCCTTGTAGTTGTCCTGAGTGAAGCCGTCCGCCCACTGGGTGGAGTTCATCGGGATCTGAACGTAGTTCGCGAGGGGATCCTCACCGACGAGGCCGAGGGTCTCGATCTTGCCGCCGAACTTGTCCCAAGCGTTGTTCTTGATGGTCTCGTTAAGAACGTTCTTAACGGTCGCAGCAAGGCCCTTCATAGCGGAGGTGACGGTCATGCCCTCGGTGCCGAGCGCATTGATGGTGGCAGCCTGGTCGACGTCGACGCCGATGACCTTGCCGTTGACCTTCTTGGCAGCCTCGGTAGCGGAGGTGTAGATGCCGCCGCCGCAAGCGAAGACGACTTCAACGCCCTTGGTCTGATACCAGGTGTCCATGTAAGCGGTGATCTCGGGAGTGCCGAAGAAGCGGTTGCCGTAGACGTACTCAACGGTCACATCGTTCGCGATGCCCATCTCGTTCGCAGCCGCGTCGCAGCCCTGAACGAAGCCGTAGCCATAGCGGATAACGGCGGGAACAGCCATACCGCCGAGGAAGCCGAGGTGCTTGTAGCCGAGCTTAACGGCAGCGTAACCCGCCATGTAGCCGCAGAGCTCTTCCTGGTAAACGGCGCAGTAGACGTTCTTGCCGATGTGGGGCTGGTTGTCGGCAGCGATCAGATCGGTCTGATTGCCGGCTTCGTCGTGGTTGTAGAAGCAGTCGAATACGTCGAACTCGGAAACGTCGAGAGCGATGAACTTAACGTCCTTGTACTCGGCCTTGTCCTGTACCTCGTAGATGGTGCCGGCGAATGCGAAGCCGGGCATTACGATCACGTTGTAGCCAGCGTCGATAGCTTCCTCGACCTTCGCAACGCGCTCAGCGGTGCTGTCGCCGGCGGGCTTGTAGTACTTGAACTCAATTTTGTTGGCTTCGCAGTACTCTTTGCAGCCTTCGTAGGTGGTCTGGTTGAAGCTCTGGTCGGTGATGTCGCCGTAGTCGGTGATCATAGCGACTTTGTAGTCGCCGGTGTTGCCCTGGTTGTTGTTGGTGCAGGCAACAACGGGCAGGATCATCATGACGGCGATAAGGAGTGCGAACAGCTTTTTCATGATAAAAACCTCCATGTGATTGTTGTTTCGGCAAGCTTTTGGACCGCTTGTCCTTCACAATATCATATTATAACAGATGCTTAAGGAAAATGGAAGTATAATATTCGTTTTTTTGAAAATATAAATGCGATATCCGCTCCGGTCCGACCGCAAAATGTTCCTCTTTTTACCATATCCTGCCACAAGCGCGGTTGCAATCCCGGCTGAAATGTTATACAATAAAGTGGGAAAGGATAAGCGCCTTAAAGGCGGGTGCAGGTTATGTTCGGATACGTTCGGCCATACATACCCGAGCTGCTGGTTCGGGAAAAGCAGCGCTACGACGCATGGTACTGCGGGCTCTGCCGCGCGCTCGGCAAGGGCTGCGGCCAGCTTTCGCGCCTGACGCTGAGCTACGACTGCGCCTTCCTCGCGCTCCTGCTCTCCTCGGCCCACGCCTGCCCCTCCCCCTCCGCCGTGCGCGCCTGCCCAGTGCATCCGCTCGCGCGGAGAAAGCCGATGGTCGAACGCGATAACCCCGCGCTCGTCTACGCTGCGGACGTCTGCGTCATCCTCGCCAAATACAAGCTCGACGACGACGTCATCGACGGTCGGCCCCTTCGCCGCGCGGCCAAGCTCCCCCTGCTCTCCGCCTTCCGCCGTGCGAAGAAACGCCGGGCAGGGCTGTATAAGGCCGTCGGCGAACAGCTCCGGCTGCTGCACGCCGTCGAGGAGGAGAAAGCGCCCTCCCTCGACCTGGCCGCGAACCGCTTCGGCGAGCTGATGCGGCTGGTACTGACCGGCTTCGCCTACGGCGAGCCGAACGAGGCGCGCGAGAGGGTGCTGTCGGAGCTCGGGTACTGGCTCGGGCGCGTCATCTATCTTTTCGACGCCTGGGACGACAGGGAGAAGGACGAAAAGAAGGGCCTCTACAACCCCTTCGTGCTGACCGGGGCCGGGCGAAGCGACGCGGAGTTCCTTATAAATCTGTCGATCAACGAGGCGATCAGCGCCTACGATCTTTTAGAGCTTCCTCCCGAGGACGGCTGCGACCGCGGCGTCCTCGAGAATATCTTCCACAAGGGCCTCTTCGCGGAATGGGACAGGATCAACAGCCCCGACAAGCCGCGTAAAGCCCGCAAAGCAACTGACCGAAAGGACGGATAAATGGCATTGAATCCCTATCAGGTACTGGGCGTTTCGGAGACCGCGTCGGACGATGAGATCCGCGCGGCCTACCGTGAGCTCGTTAAAAAATACCATCCCGACAAGTATCAGGACAATCCCCTTAAGAACCTCGCCGACGAGAAGCTGAAGGAGATCAACGAAGCCTACGATACCATCACCAGGCAGCGCAAGAACAGCACCGCCTCGAGCTACGCCTACGGGAACACGGGCTCCGACTCGGGCTTTTCGGGCTCGTCCTACCGCGCGTCGAGCCCCGATCTGATCCAGGTGCGCCGCCTGCTCAACAACCAGCGCATCCAGGAGGCAAGGCGCGCGCTCGAAGCGATCACGGTCCGCGGCGCGGAGTGGAATTATCTTTACGGCATAACGCTTTTCAGGAGCGGCGAATACGCCAGCGCCAGGCGCTATCTCGACCTGGCCGCCCAGATGGAGCCCGGCAACGCCGAATACGGCAACGCCGCGAACAGCTTCAGCGCCTACGGCACCCGGGGCTACCACAGCTACGGCGACGACCGGGGCGGGATGGGCGACAGCTGCTCGGGCGGCGGTCTCTGCCGCGTCTGCTCCGCGATCTGGTGCCTGGATTCCTGCTGCGAGTGCACGGGCGGCGACATCTGCCGCTGCTGCTGAGCCTATAAACAAACGAAAGCGAGTTGAAAAATGAGCAGATCAATGAAAAAGCTTTCCGCGACGGCCAGGCTGACCTCCTGCGCGATGACTACGGCGCTCGGAGTGCTGTTCATGTTCGCGGCGTCGGCGCTCCCGGCGGGCAGGCTCGGCTTCCTGTTCCTCGCCTCGCTCGTCATCTGGATCCCGCTCGGCGAAAGGAACGGCCTCATCCCGGCGCTGCTCTGCTACCTCGCGACGGCGGCGGTGACGTTCCTTATCGTGCCGAACAAGCTGTATTTTGCCCTGTACGCGGGCTTTTTCGGGCTGTACGGCTTCATAAAGCTCGGCGTTGACACGGTGATAGGCGACAGGATCATCGCATTTATAATCAAGCTCATCATAATGAACGCGATCGCCGCGGCGGGCGTGTATTTCGGCTCGAAGATCATCGGACAGAACGTTTTCTCCCTGATCCCCGAATACCCGATCGTGCTTATGATACTCGTGACCGAGGCCGCGTTCATCGCGTATGAGATACTCTATTCGCTTTTGATCAAGCTCTTTGACGAAAGGATAAGGACCGTCATCATTCCGAGAAGATAAAAAACGAAGGAAACTGATACTGCCGTTCGGCGCTTCGGCTTTAAGAATGACAGCTGTTTAAAGGACTGCACCCGCTGGGTGCAGTCCTTTTCAAACAAAACAAAGCGTTATTGCTGATGGCCGATTATCCACTTGAGCAATTGTTCAAAACCCGACCCTCCTGCGCCGACGCCGCCCGTTTCGGCGATCAGCTGCGCGTGAAGAAAGATCACCTGCTCCTTTGAAAGGACTATCATTCCGCAAGCACCTCATACGCCTTTTTGTTCTTGGCGATAAGCCGCTTCGATACCGCCATAACGTCCTCATCCGCGGCTTCTAGCTCGCGCTCGGCCTTGCCGAACTCTATCAGCAGGTAGCGCGGCGTGTTGTTTTTGAGTATCACGACGGCGCCGTTTTCATCGACCATGCGCGCAACGCGGGAGAAGTTCTGATTCGCTTCGGTTATCGAGACAAGATTTTTGGTATTCACGTTCATTGATATCGGCCTCCTTTCATTCTTACGATACTATTATATCACAGATTTAGGAGAAATACAACCTATTTTCTTCTTCGGCAGCCCGGTTTTTCCGGACTCTGCTCCTTCATCCCGGGATTATCCGGCAGACCGGCATAAAAACGGTGCAGCCCGTGATGGGCTGTACCGTTCTGTCAAACTAACTTATGCGGATTTCCCCGCGGATCTTTTTTTCATTGCTTATAAGTAGAACCGGTTGCCGCTGAGGTTTGGCTCATTCGTGCAGTTCACGCCGAGCTTGCGGTAGACCGAGCGGTCGGCAAGGGTCAGCATGACCGATGAATGCGCCTCGCATCCGCGAAGCTTGGGCAGCTGCTCCATCGCGAGCGCGGCGGTCGGGTTGGTCGCGGCGCAGATCGAGAGCGCGTATAAAAGCTCGTCCGAATGCAGCAGCGGGTTCTCGCTGCCGAAATGCCTGGTCTTGAGCTCCCTTATAGGCCGCAGCACGATCGGTGAAAGCAGGTCGATATCCTTGTTGATGCCCGCGAGCGCCTTGAGCGCGTTGACGAGCGCGCCGGCCGCGGGGCCGACGAATTCGCCGGTCTTGCCGGTGATCATCCTGCCGTCCGGCAGCTCGATAGCCATCGCCGGGGCGCCGGTCTCCTCCGCTCTGTTGAGCGCGGCGGCAACGACGGGGCGGTCCTCCACGGTCAGCCCCGCGCGGGTCATTATGAACTCCGCCTTATAGACCTGCTCCTTGTCGACGCGGCCGCGCTTGAAGGCGCAGGCGGTCTGGTAATAGCGGCGGATTATCTCCTGCTTTGCGGCCGCACAAACGGCCTCGTCGTCCGTGATGCAGTTGCCGATCATGTTCACGCCCATATCCGTGGGGGATTTATAGGGCGATTCGCCGTAGATATGCGTGAACATCGTGTTCAGCACGGGGAAGGACTCGATATCGCGGTTGTAGTTGACGGTGGTCACGCCGTAGGCCTGCAGGTGGAACGGATCGATCATGTTCATGTCGTCCAGATCGATCGTGGCCGCCTCGTACGCAAGGTTGACGGGATGGGTCAGGGGCAGGTTCCAGACCGGGAAGGTCTCAAACTTGGCGTAGCCCGCGCAGACGCCCCTGCGGAACTCCTGGTAGATCTGCGAGAGGCAGACGGCCAGCTTGCCGCTGCCGGGGCCGGGCGCCGTGACGATGACGAGCGGGCGCGTGGTCTCCACGAACTCATTGCGGCCGAAGCCCTCCTCGCTGACGATCAGCTTGGGGTTCTTCGGGTAACCGTCGATCGGATAATGGCGGTAGACGCGCACGCCGAGGCGGCGGAGCCTGTCGGCAAAGGAATCGACCGCATGCTGGCCCTCGCGGTAGCGCGTGATGACGACGCCGGAGACGAGCAGGCCGCGCTTTGAAAACGCGTCGATCAGGCGCAGGACCTCCCTGTCGTAGGCGATGTCGATATCGCTCCTTATCTTGCTGCGCTCGATATCCCCGGAATGGATCGCGAGGATGATCTCGGCGCTGTCGCGCAGCTCGAGCAGCATGTTTATCTTGGTGTCGGGCTCAAAGCCGGGTATGACGCGCGAAGCATGGTAGTCGTCGAACAGCTTGCCGCCGAATTCGAGATAGAGCTTGTCCCCGAAGCGCGAGATGCGCTCAAGGATCTTCTGAGACTGCATCCTGATGTATTTCTCGTTGTCAAATCCGATCTTCATTGTGTTGAGAGCCTTTCCTGTCTGTTTAGCTTTGGAGGCAGTCCCCCGTTATCCGTTCAGCCGAGCCTTGCCTCGATCAAGGGCGCGTCCCAGTCGATGCTGCCGCCGAGCGACGCGGCGAGCGCGTCGGCATGCTCGCGGACGGTGGGAAGCAGCTCGTTCTGCTCGCGCTTCTTCGAGCGGCGGCCCTTGCCTTCATACAGCGTCTCGTGCGCCTCGGCGTCGTAGCTGATGCGGAAATCCTCCTCATCCTCGTGGGGGAAGAACGAAACGAAGGCCTCGTAGGTGATCTGCCCCGCGTCGCTGGTGGCGGTCAGCTTAACGACCGCGCCGTTCCGCTGAACGGTGTTGAAGAGGCAGTCGGCCTTGAAATACTGTTCGTAAACGTCGATGACTTTCATTTATTTGTCCTCCTTGTCCTTCTTTTTGCCGGTGTACTTGTTGAGGATGACCACGAGCAGGATCAGCACGCCCGTGACGATAAAGATCGAAAGCATGCCGCGAAGCATGACCTTGAGCGAATCCAGAAAATCGAAGCCCTCTATGCGCGGGGTGAGGAAGCCGCAGAGGATGCGGATCGTGTTAAGCATAAGTCCCGTCCTTTCCCGTCAGGAGACGAATTTGGAGAAGATATCGAGGATCAGGCCGCCGGCCACGACCGAGGCGATCTGCCCCGAAACGTTCGCGCCGATCGCGTGCATGAGCAGGAAGTTTTGATTGTCCTCCTCCTGCCCCATCTTGTGGATGACGCGCGCGCTCATCGGGAACGCGGAGATGCCGCAGGCGCCGATCATCGGGTTGACCTTCTTCTTGGCGAAGAGGTTGATGAACTTGGCGAAGAACACGCCGCCGACGGTGTCGAAGATGAAGGCGATAAGGCCGAGGCCGAGCACGATCAGGGTCTTGACCTGCAGGAAGTTCGCCGCCTTCATCGTGGCCGCGATCGAGATGCCGAGGAAGATCGTGATCAGGTTGGCGAGCACCTTCTGCGCGGTCTCGGAGAGGGAGTTGAGCACGCCGCATTCGCGGATCAGGTTGCCGAACATCAGGCAGCCGATAAGCGGAAGGCCGCCCGGGGCGACGAAGCCGACGACCGCGGTGATGACGATCGGGAACAGGATGCGCGTGGTCTTGGAGACGTCCCTCTGATGGTACTCCATGCGGATGAGGCGCTCCTTCTTGGTCGTGATCAGCTTGACGACCGGGCGCTGGATGATCGGCACGAGCGCCATATAGGAATACGCCGCCACGACGATCGCGCCGAAGAGGCCGGGGTTCGACCCGCTTATGCCCAGGTGGTTCGCAACGACGATGCTGGTGGGGCCGTCCGCCGCGCCGATGATCGCGATCGACGCCGCCTCGGTGGGCGAGAAGCCGCAGAGCGTCGCCATCGAGAGCGTGAAGAATATGCCGAACTGCGCCGCCGCTCCGAAGAGCATCAGCTTGGGATCGGTCAGCACCGGGCCGAAATCGATCATCGCGCCGATGCCGATGAACAGCACCAGCGGGAAGAACTCGTTTGCGATGCCGCAGTTGTAGAGCAAATCGATGATGCCGCCGGGGTCGGCGATGGTGGAGCCGGGCAGGTTGACGAGGATCGCGCCGAAGCCGATCGGCAGAAGGAGCGTGGGCTCCATATCCTTTTTGATCGCGAGATAGATCAGTATCCCGCCGATGGCCCACATAATGGCGTTCATCCAGTTCGCCTGAATGAACTCCCATGCTGCGTTGATTATTGGCATAACTACTCCGAATAAAGCGTATTTGACGGGAACTCCCATCTTTTCTATTATACAGCTAAAAGGCGGCGGAGACAAGAGTGAAAACGCGCCCGAAGCCGTCCCTTGCCGATTCCTTGACAAAACCCTTCCCTTTCGGTTATGCTTGCAGCGTACTAAAGCCCGAAGCGAGGCGATAAAAACGGATCCCAAAATACTTATAATCGAAGACGACGGCGTGCTGAGGACGGGGCTGACCGAGCTCCTTTCGGGCGCCGGGTACGAGGCGCTGAGCGCGCCTTCATACACTAAAGCCCGCGAGGCGCTTTCACGGGAGGAGGATATCGCCCTCTGCCTCGTGGATCTGATGCTCGGGGACGGCTCCGGGCTGGAGCTCGTGCGCAGGATCCGGGCCGCGGGCAGCACGCCGGTCATAATCCTGACCGCGCTCGACGGCGAGGACACCGTGATAGAGGGGCTCTCCGCCGGCGCGGACGACTACGTCACCAAGCCCTTCCGCGCGGGCGAGCTGCTGGCGAGGATCGAGGCTAACCTGCGCCGGAGCCTGACGAAGGGCACGGTCGTGAGCGGGCATATAGAATACCGCCTTAACGACGGCAAGCTCTTCGTTTCGGGCGAGGAACGGACGCTGCGCCGCGGCGAGATGCAGCTGCTCGAGCTGTTTTTGAGGAGCGGCGGCCGCCTGCTGACGCGTGAATACATCTTTGAAACGATCTGGGCGAACGACGCGGATTCCGTGGACGAGAACACGCTGACCGTGCTCGTTTCCCGGCTGCGCAGGGAGCTCGGCAAGGACTGCGGCCGGGACCCGATCGAGACCGTCCGCGGCGTCGGCTACCGCTGGGCGCTGCCCTGCTCCGTTCAAAAATGAGGAAAACGCTATGGATCACAAAAGATACCTGATCGCCTTCGCGGCCCTGGCGCTCTCACTCCTGCTGCTGCTCGGCGGGACCTTCAAACTGCTCGCCGCGCGCACGAATGCCGGGCTGTACAGCCTTGCCCTCTCCGTCAGCGAAAACGACCCCGCGGCGCTTTCCGGCTTCGCGGGCGCGCTGATCGGCGCGGCGCCCTCCTCCGAGGCTGCCGAAAGGGGCCGGGCCGTGCTTGAGGAGGGCGGCTGTCCCCCGCTCGCCGTGGATCGCTTCACCGAAAAGCTCTTTTCGGGCGTACTGTGGGGCCTCGTGCTTGCGGCCGCGGCCGTCGTCGGCGCGGCGGCGCTGTTCCTGCTTGCCGAACGCAGGCGGCGGATACGGCGCGACGAGGAGCTGACCGAGCGCATCGGCGCCGCGCTGCGCGGGGAGAGCGTCTTCAGGGCGAAATACGAGGACGAACGGGACCTCGCCCGCCTGTTTTCTCAGATCGACAGGGTGAACGCGCTGCGCGAGAGCTCCGCAAACGAGCTGCGCGAATACCTTGAGAACGCGGCGCACGAGATCAAATCCCCCACCAGCGGCATACTGCTCAATCTCGACCTGATGGAGCGCGGCGGCGTCAGCGAGCAAAGGCTCGGCGCGGTGCGCGGCTGCGCGCTTCGTATCGACTCCTACGTGGCGGGGCTGCTGACCCTCGCAAGGCTGCGCGCGGGCAAGGTCCGCATGAGCTTCGAGCCCGCCGACCTCGGCGAGCTGGCCGCTCAGGTCGCCCTCGAGCTGGAGGCGAACGGCGTAGCCGCCGAGATCTCGGGCGAAAGCGCCGTTATCAACTGCGACGGCGTGCGCATCAAGGAGGCCATCCGCAACCTGATCGTGAACGCCTCAAGGCATCAGGGGAGCGGCGAGCCCGTCAGGGTGCGGCTCTTCGCGACCGAGGATGAGGCCGCCCTCTCCGTCATCGACAGCGGCCCCGGCATGAAGGACGGCGCGCTGATCGAACGCTACGCCGTCGGCAGGGAGGACGGCTCGGGCTACGGCATCGGCCTTGCGCTCGCAAAGGAGGTCGTCGCCCGCCATTCGGGCAGGCTCACCGTCATAAGGCCGGCGGCCGGCACCGAGATCCGGCTCACCATCCCCCGGTTCAAGCTCAAGACCAGCATCTGACAAATAATATATTATCACATCCCCTCCCGTGTAAGGGTCCTGCAAGCTTCGACCGCTAAAATCAAGGGTGTAAAAGGCGAAACGGCATCCAAGCACGACCGAAAGGAGCGCAAGATGAACGACTACGGCTGGGGACTGTTCAAAAAAGGCTTGAAACGCCGCAGGAAGGAGGTCGGGCGCATGCGCGTCATGACCTGCCTTGCGGTGTTTTTTCTCGTATTCATCCTGCTTTTGCAGGATAATCTCAACGCCTACCGCATGCAGGCGAATTACCGGACCTTCGGCAGCTGGGCGGTGCGCTGCGAGGACGATTCGTTCGAGGGCGAGCCCTCGCTCGAGCCCTGCGGCAGTATCCTGCGCGGCAGCATGCTCTACCGGCTTTGGCCGAGCCCGCTCGAGATCGATCCCGAAACGAACCGGGAATACGGCGACACTGCCTATGATTTCGTGCCGCCCGACGCGCTCGGGATAAGCTATTCCAACACCTACCGCAATTCTGCCCGGCTCGCTGTGGGCACGATCGACCCCTCATTCGCGAAGGAACAGCATGTTGCGCTTTATAACGGACGCTGGCCCGAGGCGGACGATGAGATCGTGATGGAGCTTTACGCGCTCGAATCGCTCGGTTACAGCTACGATCTCGGGCAGGAGCTCAGCTTCTATCTGGCGAAGCGGGACGATACGGTGCTGCTCGAGGCCGACTGCGAAAAGGTGTATCGGGCCGACTGCGAAAAATGGCTGGCCGAGCATCCCGGTCAGGAGCCGCCCGAGGATACGCCGGGCTATGTTCCCGACGACGTTTGGGCAAACGACGGCGGCGATGACGCAGACGACGGCGGCGATTCGATCGATATGGGCGGATCGATCGATATGGGCGGCTCGATCGATATGGGCGGCTCCGGCGATACGGGCGATACGGACCCGCAGGGCGAGGCCGGGGAGACGCCCGATCCCGACGCTTATCCGAGGCGCGGCAGCTACACGATAGAGAAGGTCTTTGGCGAAAAAGAGCTCTACAAGGTCACATTCAAGCTGGTCGGCACGGTCGAGCGCTACAGCATGAGCTGGGACAATGTCGTGCAGGGCGACGCCGAAGGGCTTGACGACAGGGGCGCGCTGCTCCCCTCGGCGATAATAACGGATTCCGCGTTCGACGTGCTCGAGATGGACAAGATCGAGAACCGCTTCTACGAGCTCGCCCCCGAACTGCAAAAGGGCGCGGTCTGGGAAAACGCGGAGGAGCTGTTCACGGTATTTGAAAACAGCCGTGCGTATTCCGATTCGCTTTTCACGGTGAACCGCTCGGCCTATACCAACACGCTTTGGGGCAGCTCGGGCATGCTGCGCGGAATGACGGCCATGCTTGCGGTGCTCAGCGCCTGCATCCTCGCCTATCTGATGGCTTCCTACCTCGGCAGGCGGCGTCCGTTCTTCACGCGGATGCGCGAGGTCGGCGCCTCCACCGGCGAGGTCTTCTCGATGGCGGCCTATGAATGCGTGCTTTCGGTGCTGCCCGCGGCGTTTGCAACGTTCATCGCGTCCTATGCGTTCGCTTTCGCAGCATCGTTCATCATCGGCAGAGCGTCGGGCGTGCCCTTCGCGTTCGCATTCTCGCTCAAAACGCTGCTGCTCGGCGCGGGCATCATCCTGCTGACTCTCGCGCTCGCGCTCGGGGCCGCGCTGCTGATACTCGCGGGCCGCGGAATCACCGAAAAGAAGCGCCTGCTGTCGAAAAATGCAGCCCGGGCGCTCAAGCGCCGCAGCGCACGCAGGGGAAAAAGGGAAAGGCCCTATCTCTCCCTGCGCGAAACGCTCGTTCGGGACCGCCGCACGCATCCCTTCAAAACCTTCGCGATGCGCCTCGTCGGCATACTCGTGATCGCCGTCATCCTGTTCTGCGCGCTGATGGTCGCAAGGCGGGCGCGTAATTATTCCCGAATCCGCACCGCTTACAGCGACGTTACGGCCCTGGTGCTCGGCACTTATCACAGGACGCAGTACACGGTGGAATACAAATCCAAATACAGCGGCGGCAGGCCCGACTCGATGTCTCACAGCGAGAGCGGCACCTGCGCAACGATGCTGCAGGTGCTTCAGCGTGAATTCATGGATGAGCTTTCGGCGCTGCCGGGCGTCGCGGGCATCAGATGGTTCGGCAGGGACACGATGAACGTGTATCTCGACTGGGAGGGCAAGGCGGAGGATCCGTTTTTCCAAAGCATTTACTACACCTACCTCCACTCGCTTAACTCGAGCCAGCGCACCATGGGCGATTTCGATATCGACGGCAATAAGGCCAAGCGCTTCAAGGCCGTAAAAGAGGCCGATATGTTCGCGCTCTACGGCGATCAGGACGGCGAAAAGCTGTGGACGATGCTTCACAAATGGGCGGATCCGAAGGTTGCCGACAGGGAGAAGTTCATGAGCGGCGAGCAGGTCTTCGTGTTCGTCGACGACACTGCCTCGGTCATCCCGAAGGATATCGGCAGGGACTGGAAAGACAGCACCGTGGTGCTGCCGGAGATCCCCGAAAACGCCTGGGACGGGCTCGGGCATTCCTTCGAGCCAGGTGATACTATAACCTATCGCATCGGGCTCAAGACGCTCGGTTTCGAGATCTGCGGCGTCGTGCCGCTCTCGAAGGACGAGCAGGCCGCCGCGCTGATAAAGGGCGCGGATGTCTTAGCATATAGCAAGCTGATGCAGCTCGTCGGCTCGCAGGGCTTCCTCGAAAGGATAGTGGAACTTCACAAGCAGGATCCGGACGAACCTTATGACGTGAAATCGAAATACACTGCCTTCAATTCCGCAAGGATCGAGCTTAACGAGATCTCCGTCAACGAGAGCACGCTTAAGGCCGTGGCCGCGATCTGCGCGAAGTATCACGTGGATTATCAAAATAACGTGGAGCTCCAGCTCGAAGCAAGGCAGGAGCTGATCCGCGCGGTCACGACCTACGGGCTGTTCGGCGCGATACTGACCGTGCTGTTCTTCTTCGTGATCTCGTCCGTGCAGAACGACGAGAACACCGCGCTCGCCGAAAAGACCGATATCCTTAATAAAGCCGGTCTCGAGCGCTCCGAAGCGAAGCGGCAGCGCCTTACCGACGCCGCGGCGCAGCTTTTGCCGCTGCTGCTCGCGGTACCGGTGTTCGCGATAATAATGCAGCTTGCGGACGGCTGGGGCAGGGAGCTGCTCGGGAAGCTGCGCAGAGATCCGATGCAGGAAAGGTTCGTCAGCCGAATGACTCCGAGCTGGTTCTTGAGCGTACTGCAGCCGAAGGTCACGCTCCCGTGCCTCGCGCTGCTCCTGCTGATCTGCTGGCTGATCACCTCCGGTGCGTTAAACCGCAGGAAAGACAGGGAAATCAAACAAACGACTGCCGAAAGGAGAAAATAACATGGAAACCGCAAACTGCGTATTGGAAGCAAAGGGCATCAGCCGCACCTACAAGGGCGAGGTGCCGGTTTACGCCTTGAAGGAGACCGACCTTGCGTTCACGGAGGGCGAATTCGTGGCGATAGTGGGCCGCTCGGGCAGCGGCAAATCGACCCTGCTTCGCATCCTCGCCACGCTCGACGTATCGGACACCGGCGAGCTCTACATCGAGGGGCAGAAGGTCTCGGGTCTTAAGGACGCGGATCTCGCAAGGTTCCGCAGGCGGCGAATCGGCTTCATCTATCAGGATTACAACCTCTTCCCCGAATACACGGCATATGAGAACATCGTGTTCCCGATCCACCTCGACGGGCGGACCGAGGACGGGGCCGCGATAGAGAAGCTGATGGACGACCTCGGGATCCTCCACTGCCGCGACAAGTTTCCGCACGAGATGAGCGGCGGCGAGCAGCAGCGCACCTCGATCGCGCGCGCCCTTGCCACCGAGCCCGCGGTCATCCTTGCGGACGAGCCGACCGGCAACCTCGACGCGGAGAACTCCAAGAAGGTCGCCGAGCTGCTCAAATACTGCTCCGATGAGTACCGCCGCACCATCGTCATGGTCACGCACGATCAGGGCATGGCGAACTATGCCGACCGGATCATCCGCATCTCGGACGGCGTGGTGAGCGAGTGAGCCGCGGATCCCGGGACCGACAGAAAGGAAACAAAATGAGCGACTACGGCTGGGGATTGTTCAAAAAGGGCTTGAAACGCCGCAAAAAGGAGGTCGGGCGCATGCGCGTCATGACCTGCCTTGCGGTGTTCTTTCTTGCGTTTACGCTGCTGCTGCAGGATAATCTCGGTTCCCTGCAGATGGAGCTGAATTACCGCAGCTACGGCCGCTGGTTC
>JAEEKE010000101.1 GCA_016282255.1 Bacillota bacterium | reverse complement strand
GAGCTCATCCTCGGGGATGGGCGCGACGTTGGTGTCCAGCTCATTGCGCAGACGGTAATTGTAAGCACAGTACATACCGTCAACGGTGAAGTAGAAACCGTCCTTGCTGAAATCGGAGAAGCTGTCTGCGTCGACGACTTCGAGAGCCGCGGCCTGAACAGCCTTGATGACGTCCTTGCGGCTCATACCGGCTGCAAGTGCTTCGGCCTCAGCGGCATCGAGCACTGCCCAAACGTTGTCGAGCTTGCGCATCGCTGCAGCTTCGTTGAGGAGATCCTCGGCGCCGACTGCGAGAGCGGCAACGGGGATTACGGAGAGAGCCATCACAAGCGCGATGGCCATGGCGAGGAGTTTACGGATCTTCATATTTTGTCCTCCATTTTACTATTTACCCATCGCTGGGCATGGTGCGCTGTAACTTTGCGGCCGTAATTCTGCTATAAGCTCAGCTTTGACCATTTGATACCATTTTACCATAACCGAATATCGCCGGTCAAGAAAAATCAAGGTCAAAAAATTATATAAAATATGGAAAAAGACGGCCGTTCCGTGTATAAAACCGTATAATCTTATTGCCGGAAAAAGGAAAACCGCACGGGAGACCCGTGCGGCATGGGATTCAGCCGGAGATTCAGGAGACGAGGCCCATCGCCAGGCGGAGGATAACGACCGCGTCGCTGACGGATACGGAACCGTCCTCATCCATATCGCCGTGAGCGATCTGCTCGGGCGAGGCGGAAGTGATGTTCATCGCGATACGCAGCGCGATGAGAGCGTCGCTGACGGTGACGGTGCTGCTGTCGTCCAGGTCGCCGTCCGGTCCGACGGGCTGGCCGCCCTCGCCGGAGAACGCGACGTTGTCGAGCCTGATGCCGTCGATGAAATCCTCGACGTACGGATCCTTGTTGAAGTTCCACTCAAACGTGTATTCGCCGTCCGCAGCGGCGGTGTAGACGTAGGTCTGCCAGCCGTTGTTGCTGCCGGAAAGGTGCTGCACCTGCTGGTTGTTGACGGTGAAATTATAGTAGTCATAGCCGTCCTCGGCGCCATACCAGTATTCAAAGGTCAGCGTGTCGCCCGCGAGCATATTGAGAACGAGGTATAGCGTGGAATCGGAATTGCCGACCTTGTGGTTGCCGGACTGGGCGTAGAACCTTTCGCCGTCGCGCACTGCGCGGAAAGGATACTGCTCGCTCGTCTCGAAATGGAGCGTGCCACCTTCAACGTTGAGCGCTTCGTCGAGCGCGGTGTCGGGCATTACGGTAACGGCGCAGGATGCGGTGCCGAAGACCTCGCCGTCGACGAGTACGGTGCAGATGACCTCGCAGGAGCCTGCCGAAACGCCGGTGATAACGCACTTGCGGCTGTTGCCCCTGACGGTGGCGATGCTTTCGTCGGAGGAGGTCCAGACCAGCTCATAGAGGCTCGCATCCTCTGGGACCTTCGCGAAGTTTATGGTGTCGGAATAGCTTGCGTAGACCTGAACGGAATCCCTGTCGAGCGAGAAGCTCTCAAGCGCTACCGGGGGCAGGAAGCCGTAGAGCTTCCATTCGCAGTTGACGGTCTGAGCGGCGTCGGGATTCGAGGGGAAGGGGTCGACGGGGCTCATGAGGATGGGGTAGGCGTCGCCGTAGGGATCGGGGATGCCGTAGACGCTGATCATCTCTTCATAGGCCTCCTTAGCGGTGCCCTCGTCCTTCATAACGTTCCAGAAGACCTCTTCATAGAGGTAGTCGCCGGCGAAGGTGACGCTCTGGCTGTAGCCGTAGACCGCGCCGCAGCCCGCTGCGAGCAGCGCGTTGCCGGTGGTGCCCTGGCCCTGGCGCTTCATGCCCTCGCAGATGGCCATCCAGACAAAGGTGTTCGAAAGCGTGCCGGTCACGTGATGCTGGATGTAGCGGCCGTCGATATAGGCGGCGCTGCCTGCGTTGACCGCCCAGCCGTTGGAATAGTCGTTCTGCGTGATGCCGGAGTTGGTGGTCAGGCAGAGGTAGGAAGAATTACCGCTCTGGGTGCCGTGGCTGTCATAGAAGACGACGCCCTTGTTCATGAAGTTCTGCGCGATCGCGGGACCGGTGGCGTCATGGCCGGAGAGGATGGTGACGCTGCCGCCGGTGGCTTCGCCCATCGAAGCGGCCTCAA
Source organism: Bacillota bacterium (assembly GCA_016282255.1). Lineage (GTDB taxonomy): Bacteria > Bacillota > Clostridia > Christensenellales > CAG-138 > PeH17. The sequence continues at coordinate 4,649 of JAEEKE010000101.1, read as the reverse complement.
GGCGATACTGGTCGGTGAAGTTGCTGTCGTAGCCGTAGTAGGGGCCGACGAGAAGGATGTCGGGCGACTCCGCGTCACGCGCGCCGTTGCCCTTGATGACGACGGTGCCGTCCTCGGGGTATTCGCACGCGGTCAGCTCGTTGCGCAGACGGTAGTTGTATGCGCAGTACATGCCGTCGACGGTGAAGAAGAAGCCGTCCTTGCTGAAGTCGGAAAAGCTGTCGGAATCGGCAAGACCCGAGTTCAGGATCGCCGACTGCACGGCGCCGATCACGGCCCTGCGGTCCATACCTGCGGCGATCGCTTCGGCTTCCGCCGCCTCAACAGCGTTCCAGCAGCGGTCGAGACGCGCCATAGCCGCGGCCTCGCCGATACCGGAGCCGATCCCGCCCGCGAGCGAGAGGACCGGGACCGCGGCAAAGACCATCAGAAACGCGATCACGAGAGCAAAAAGCTTTTTAGTGTTCATGTTTTACCTCCTGTTTTGTCTGCGTACAGACATCGTAGCAATTTATTCTAAACCGATAAGCGGAGATTGTCAATGGAAAATGCCGCCTTCGTCGGCGCAGGCGGAAAGGAAGCTCCGCGCGATTGCAAAAATGACGAAAGCGGCAGTTAAAATACAAAGGGAAAGGGGCTCAGAAGAAGAGCTTTTTCTTCAGCGATTCCTTAAGGGGCTTTACGATAGCGATGATTATGAGCCCCATTCCGAGGATGAAGCAGGCGACGAGAGGAAAGTACGACCAGCGCAGGCGCCCGCTTCCGAGAAAAGTGATGCCGATAAGGAACTCGAGCAGCACCATGAATCCGCCGTGCGCGATGAGCGCTCCGCCGAAGATGTAGAGATAACCGTGCCTGAGATATCGGACCAGCGCTATGACGGCCGTCACGATCAGGCAGCTAGCGCCGAGCAGGGGGAACGCAAAGCTCAGGAACCAGTGCCCGCCGAGCAGTATGTTGATATAGAGCAGATACAGCGCCGTCGCGGCATAGTCGATCGGCACGAATATGACCGGATTCGGATGCCTGAACCAGAACGGCAGCACCACGATTATATAAAAGAGGATGACGCCGCCGATCGCAAGCCCCGCCCACGAATCGGTGGAGGGGAAGCTGAATCTGCATATAAGCAGCTGGGCGATGACCGCGGCGAAAGCAAGCGTTATCGCGAACATGACGCCGCGGTAACTGACCTTGATCTCCTCGCTCTTTCCGGCGGGATAGGTCGGCTCGGCTTCGGCGCGGGTCAGCTCAGGATGATAGACCTTCGTTCCGCAGAGCGGGCAGACCTTCTCCGTGTCCGCAAGCTCGACTCCGCATTTTACACAGTACATAGCGTACTCCTTCCTTGATTCTATAAAGCGCGTATCGGTCCGGCGTCCTATTGGACCGCCTTGAAACCGCGCTTCGGCAGGCTGTCCTGATTGCTTTCGACCTTCACGTGAAGCCCGAGCTCGCGAAGGACCTTGAAGAACTCGTATTCGAGCGTCGGGTCGACCGTATTCCGGATAAAGTTCATATAGAGCGTTCCGTTATAGGAAAGCATGCCGCAGTTGTTGGGCTTGGTCGCCTGAACGCCCAGAACGAAATCGAACCTCGTGATGAACGGCTTCATCTCGTCCGGGATATCGACGGAGCCGAGGTTGGAGAGGTTGAGGCAGTTCGTGCGCTCGCCGACCGAGTAATAGATCGCCTTCATGACGGCGTTCTTGACGAAAAGCGGCATGACGCGAAGAATGGGGGACTGCTCGGAACGGATGTTGGGCGTGATCATCGCCTGGATGTTCTTCTTCGTGGCGAGGAGCCCAAGCTGATGCGTGACCGACTTCAGTATCTCGTCGAACTCAAAGTCGCCCATGCGCGGGTCGATCTCCGGCATCACGACGTGCACGAAATTGCGCAGCGTCTTGCTCGGAAACAGCTTTCTTAGATTCACGGGCACGACCACGCGCAGCGGGAGCTGCTTTTTCTTTTCGGGCACCTCGGCGTTCTGTATCCTCTGCAGCGCAAGCAGCATTACGGAGGTCATATAGACCGTCAGGCTGACGCCCTTGCTCCTCGCCATTTCGAGCGCGGCGTTCGAATCGAGCATCATGGTCGTCAGGTGCCTTACTCCGCCCGTCTCCTGTATGCAGCGCATGCGGTAGACCGTGCTTGCGCGCCTGCTGACGCTGACGCTGCCCGCGCTCTTTGAAAAGCTGTCCTCGAATTCTTCGGGCCGCGGCTCCTCAAGGCGGTCGAGCACGCCTTTTTCGTTGGGGATGCGCACGCCGTATTTCTCTTCGATGTATTCGGCGAGCAGCGTTTTAAGAAAGATCATCCCTCCGGTGCCGTCGGTCAGCGCGTGGTAGAACTCCACCGCGATGCGCGGGCCGTAGACTATCACGCGGAGCGCGCATTTGTTGATGCTCTCAAAGGGCGTATGAGCGAGCGGCCAGGGCTTCTCATCGGCGATCTCGGGCGCTTCGCGAAGCTCCTCAAGATAGTACCAGAACACGCCCCGGGCGAGGCGGACCGCAATGGACGGGAATCGCCGCAGCGTTATGTCCATCGCGTTCTTGAGGACGGCGCGGTCGACGTCTTCAAAAAGCGTTGCGGAGAGACGGAAAAAGTTGTTCCAGTTGCGCTTCCTTGCGGCGGGGTAGATCTTGGCCGCATTGTCGAGGCGCATCCAGCGCAGTTTGCGCTCCTTGGAAAGATGCTTTGTCAGAAAACCGTTTATCTTAACGTAATCGCTCTCGTGCTCCTTTAAGCCATACAGCACGTACGCATGCCACATATGCTCGGCGACGACGAGCTCGCTTTTGCAGCCCGATTTAAGCAGCTTTTCATGAAGCCGCACGGAATCGTCGAGCAGCACCTCGTCCCCGCCGACGAAGATGAGCGAGGGCGGAAACCCCGTCAGCTCGCCGAACAGCGGCGAAACGAGCGGATCCGAAGGTTCGTCCGCAAACATGCGCGCATAGTGATCCAGGGTATCCTTGACGATGCTGGGATCGGCCTTTTCGTTCCTTATATAGGAATCGCCGCTGTCCGTCAGGTCGACCCACGGGGAGATCAGTATCATGCCGCAGGGGAGGGGCATACGCAGCTCAGCAAGCTTCAGCGTCAGACTGCAGCAAAGCCCGCCTCCGGCGCTTTCACCGGCGAGCATGATCTGCCCGGGCAGATACCCGGCGGTCAAAAGATAGCGGTAGGCTTCAAGTGCGTCGTCGAGCGCGGCGGGGAAGGGGTGCTCGGGCGCGAGCCGGTAGCCGACGGCAAACACGCGTACGCCGCATTGAGCGGCCAGCACGCTCGCAAAACCCAGCGCGTACTCAAGGCTGCCGCAGGTATAACCGCCGCCGTGAAGGTAGAGCACGATCCCGTCCTTAAGTTCGTCCTCGGGGCGTACGAGCGCCGCTTCGGCGAATTTGAGATCGACGTTCTCGATATTCACTTCTTTCCGCCTGGTCTTCGCGAGCACGGCGCCGACGCGGTCCTGAGCCTTGCGGGTCTGCTCAAGCGAGCGGGACGCCGCAAAGCTCTTCATCTTCTCGAGCTGACGGCGGATAAAGTTTTCCGAAATATTCATATAAGCTCCGCGGGAACGGCTGAAGGCTTATTCCCGTCCGCGTATTGTACCACAGAAAGCCGCCGAATGCAATCCGGGCGGATGCCGGGGGAGGGATGCGGCGGAGAGAAGAAGCGCCGAAAAGGATAACAAAAAAAGCTTAAAAAACAAAATAATATAATTAAAAAATCAAAGAAAATCTCTTGACAACAGTGCGCCTAATTGGTAAAATAACGCTTGTGCTTTGCTTATGGTGGAGGATTGCGGTCACCAGCCCCGTCCGTTGTCGGAAATCTTAGCAAACTAATAAGAATTTCAACATACTCTTGGAGGACATGGCATGAAAAGCTATATGGCAAAAGCAGAAACCATGGAGCGCAAGTGGTACGTCGTTGATGCGGAAGGCATGGTGCTCGGCCGTCTCGCATCCCAGGTTGCCGCAATACTCCGTGGAAAAAATAAACCGATCTTCACTCCGCATGTGGACTGTGGTGATCACGTCATCATCATCAACGCAGATAAGGTCATCATGACCGGCCGCAAGCTCGATCAGAAGATCTACTATCATCATACCGGTTATCCCGGAGGACTCAAGATGACCAAATATCGTGAGCTCCTCGAGAAGAAGCCCGAATTCGCCGTTCATGAAGCGATTCGCCGTATGATGCCCAAGGGACCTCTCGGCAAGCAGATGCTTACTAAGCTTCGCGTATACCGCGGTGCGGAACATAAGCATGAAGCTCAGAAGCCCGAAGTTCTCGTGCTCAAATAATAGGGAAGGAGATATTCAACCATGGCAGCAACCACTCAGTTTCTCGGAACCGGCAGGCGTAAGAGCTCCGTTGCCCGCGTTCGTCTCGTTCCCGGCACCGGCGTTATCACCATCAATAAGCGTGATCTCGATGAATACTTCGGTTATGAGACCCTTAAGATGATCGTCCGCGCACCCCTCGTGCTGACCGACACTCTTGGCAAGTATGACGTTATCGTCAATGTCTACGGCGGCGGTTACACCGGACAGGCCGGCGCGATCCGTCACGGCATCTCCCGCGCACTGCTCGATGCAGATGCTCAGGAATACCGCGCTACCCTCAAG
>JAEEKE010000100.1 GCA_016282255.1 Bacillota bacterium | reverse complement strand
TTCAACGAATGGAACGCCCAGAACGGTGACGGGATCGACATCAGCGGCGGCAGCGACATCCTTATCGAACGCTGCACTGTCAGCGTGGGTGACGATGCCATCTGCATGAAAAGCAGCGGCTCCCGCGCCGACGGACCTTTCCTTCACGACGTACTGATCCGCGACTGCACGGTATATCGCGGGCACGGCGGATTCGTAATCGGCAGCAACACCGACGGCGGCATTGCCGATATCACCGTACAGGGCTGCAGCTTCATCGGCACCGACACCGGCCTGCGCTTCAAGAGCGCATGCGACCGCGGCGGCGTAGTGGAAAACATCCGCATCGACGGCATACGCATGAAGGACATCGTCGGCGAAGCCATTGTTTTCGAAACCGGCTACGAGGACGTAACGGCGTCGGGGGTCCGCAAGAACGGCACCAACGCCAAGATCCCCCGTTTCAGGAACTTCCGCATAAGCAACGTCGTCTGCACCGGAGCCGGCCGGAGCCTCAGGATCGAAGGTCTGCCGGAAGCGCCTGTCGAGAATATCTTCCTGGAGAATGTAAACATTACGGCAGTTGAACCCGCCGTGGAGATCAACTGCCGCAATATCGTAAAAAGCGCTTCGGTCCTGTAGAGCCGTTACTTTATTGTAATACCCTCCGCCTTCATGGCCTCGATAGCCTCAACGTGGCCCTGATAGTCCACGCAAGCGAGGCAATCTTCGGGAATGGTCACCTTGTAGCCCGCCTTCATAAGGTCTTCTGCGGTGTTGCGCACGCAGAACTCAGTGGCGATTCCGATAACGGTAACTTCCTGTACACCAAGGCTCTTGAGCATTTCGTCGAGAGTCTGGCCGGCGGAGTTGCGGCCTTCGAAACCGGAATACTGCTCCAAGGCCGGATCTTCACCCTTGTTAAAGGTGTATTCCGCCTTTACATACTGCTTCAGCTCATCGGCTATCTCACCGCCGCGGGTGCCCTGAACGCAGTGAGGGGGCCACGGACCGCCCTGCTCGGCGAAGGAGCAATGGTTTGCGGGATGATGGTCGCAAACGAAGATTATGGGATAAGACGGATCCTTGGCGGCTTCGGCGAGAAGCGCGGCGCTGTTTGCGACGCAGGTGTCGGACCTGTGGCAGGCCAGGCTGCCGTCGATGAAGTCGTAGAGTTCGTCCACAACGACGATTGCGGAAACGGCCTTAGGCTCTTCCGCTGCCTTCTTCCCCTTTTTGGGACAGAAGACGAGACATGCGATAATGGCTGCTGCAACCACGATCGCCAGAATTGTCCAGAACTTTTTCATGCTTTGCATGTCCTATTATGATAAAGGCTTCCGGAAATTCCGGAAGCCTTTGTCGGGATGACTGGACTCGGACCAGCGACCCCGCGCCCCCCAGACGCGTGCGCTACCAGCTGCGCCACATCCCGATTGGGCAGCAAATATAAGGATTATTCCGATAAAAAACAAAAAAAGCTCTAATAGTTCTCGCTCTTGAGCTCAAAATAGCTCTTGGGGTGGTTGCAGCAGGGGCAAAGTTCGGGAGCTTTCTTGCCTATCACAACGTGTCCGCAGTTGCGGCAGACCCAGATGCGGTCGCCCTCACGCGAGAACACCACGCCTTCTTCGATGTTGGCGGCGAGCTTGCGGTAGCGCTCCTCATGGAGTTTCTCGATGGCGCCTACCATGCGGAACTTGGCGGCAATCTCCTTGAAGCCTTCTTCATCGGCTTCCTTAGCCATGCGTTCGTACATGTCGGTCCATTCGAAATTCTCTCCGGCAGCTGCATCGGCGAGATTGGTGAGGGTGTCCGGAACTGCGCCGCCGTGCAGATACTTGAACCAGAGTTCAGCATGCTCTTTTTCGTTTCCTGCGGTTTCGAGGAAGATGGCTGCGATTTGCTCGTATCCTTCCTTCTTGGCCTTGGATGCGTAGTAGGTGTACTTGTTGCGGGCCTGGGATTCGCCGGCGAATGCCTCCTGGAGGTTCTTCTCGGTCTTTGTGCCTTTAAGGTCTTTCATAAAAATGGTTCTCTTGTTTGTTTTGCGAAGTTAATGATTTTATTATATCTTCGCTCAGGCAAAAACGACAGAAATGATAAAAAACATAATATTCGACTTCGGAAAGGTCCTTGTCGACTGGAATCCGCACTATCTGCTCGACTCCTATTTCGGTGACGTCGCCGAGAGCACCCATTTCATCGATGAGGTGATGACCCTCGATTTCCACAATGAGTGCGACATGGGCGCCCCTATCGAAGAAGTGCTCGGGCGCTGGACGGCGCGCTATCCGCAGTATGCCGGAGCCTTCCGCATCTTCGTGGATGAGTTCCCCAGGACCGTCGGCGGCCAGGTGCCGGGGATGTACGAATATATGTCCGAGCTTAAGGCACGCGGCTACCGTCTCTTCGGCCTCAGCAACTGGTCGTACGACACCTTCAGCCGCATAGAGAACATCTACCCCATCTTCAACCTGCTGGAAGACAGGGTGATATCTGCACTCGTGCATCTTCTCAAACCGGACAGGGCCATATATGAACTCGCCCTCTCCACCTTCGGCATAAAAGGCGAAGAGAGCGT
>JAEEKE010000099.1 GCA_016282255.1 Bacillota bacterium | reverse complement strand
ATGATAAAGGTGCATTCGTTCGGCTATTCCGCCTTCGGCTCGGCCGATATCGAGGGCGCCGATATCTTCATCATGCCCGAAAGGGAGGTAGAGAAGAACCTTGAGCAGCTCCTCCCGGTGCCCGCCGGCCTGCTTGAGGGCGTGAACGGCGCTGTCTACGAGAGCGGCGGACAGGTCTACGGCTTTCTAATTTATGACGGCGCGTCCAAAGAGGGCCGCGCGAAGGGGTTCATCGGTTATGAGCCCATCGAGATGGTCTACGACGAAAACGGCGAGCCCCACGACGTATTCTTCGAGGGGGACAGCTATTATCTCTGCTTCGGCGCGGGCTCGATCCATATGGGCGGGAACGCCGAGGACAACGCAGCTTTATCGGTCGCAGGGCGGCTCATCAATCTGCCCTGAATCTATTTATCCGGAGCAGCCTCCGGGAAAGGAAAGAAAAATGAATGCAAAACTGTTGATCGCGGGGCTTCTAGCGGCCCTGACCCTGTTCTCGGCGGGATGCGCGGGGCAAAAAAGCGTTATCCCGACCGAAAAGATCGAGGGCAGCACGCTTTACGTCAAGAAGGTGGAGAACCTGCCCTACGATTTCATCATGGGCATGGACGCCTCCTCCGTCATCGCCGAGGAGCAGAGCGGCGTCAAATACTATGATTTCGACGGAAACGAGCAGGACGTCTTCAAAACGCTCGCCGAAAACGGCGTGAACACGATCCGCGTGCGCGTGTGGAACGACCCCTACGACGAGGAGGGGCGCGGCTTCGGCGGCGGCAACAACGATATCGACAAGGCCGTGGAGATCGGCAAACGCGCGGCCGCCGTCGGCATGCAGCTGCTGGTGGACTTCCATCTCTCCGACTTCTGGGCGGATCCTGGCAAGCAGTTCTGCCCCCGCGCTTGGGAGGGCATGGAGATAGAGGAGAAGAGCGAGGCGGCGTATCAATACGTGAAGTCCTGCCTTGAAAAGCTTAGAAAAGCTAAGGTCCCCGTGCGCATGGTGCAGATCGGCAACGAGACCAACGGCGCGCTCGCGGGCGAGAAGACCTGGTTCAATATCCAGTACCTGATGCAGGCGGGCTCGAAGGCCGTGCGCGAGATCTTCCCCGACGCGCTCGTGGCGCTGCATTTCGCGAACCCCGAGAAGGCCGGGAGCTATGCCGAATACGCCAAAAAGCTCGATTACTATCAGGTGGATTACGACGTCTTCGCCTCGAGCTACTACCCCTACTGGCATGGCACGCTCGACAACCTCGTTTCGGTGCTCAACGCCGTCACCGATACCTACGGCAAGAAGGTCATGGTCATGGAGACCAGCTATGCCTACACCGCCGAGGACAGCGATTTCTCCGGCAACACGATCGGCGAGGGCGGCGCCTACACCAAGGACTATCCCTTCACCGTGCAGGGGCAGGCGAACCTCGTTCGCGACGTCATCGACGCGGTCGCGAACCGCATGAAGAGCGGCATCGGCGTCTGCTACTGGGAGGGCACCTGGATCGCCGTGGGGCACGATTCCTACGAGGCGAACAGCGCGCTCTGGCAGCAATACGGCTCCGGCTGGGCGACGAGCTATGCCTCAAAATACGATCCGAACGACGCGGGGCGGTATTACGGCGGCTGCGCGGTCGACAATCAGGCCATGTTCGATCCCTTCGGCTGGCCGCTCGAATCGCTGAGGGTCTTCAACCTGGCGCGCTACGGCAACGAGGCGGAGAAGAAGGCCGACGCGATCGAGGATGTGACGCTGTTCGTGAACCTCAACGATGCGATAGAGCTGCCGGAAAGCGTGAACGCCGTCATGAACGACGACAGCAAGCAGCCCGTGCCCGTGACCTGGAACGTGACGGACGCGGACCTTCAACGGATGTCCACGGGCGGGGTCAATACCTACGAGATAACCGGCGAGGCCGATGGGCTGACCGCGAAATGCTTTATCAACATGGTGGAATACAATTTCCTTGAGAACCCCGGCTTCGAGACCGGCGAGCTCGCGCCGTGGGTACTGACCGAGCGCGGCAGCGCCGACGAGCTGTACGTTGAAAACAAGGTGACCGACTCACTGACCGGCGACTGGCATATGCATTTCTGGAGCGCCGGTGCGAACACCGTCGATTTCTCGCTCGAGCAGAACGTCGAGCGGCTCGCCGCCGGGCACTATAAGTTCGAGATATCGATCATGGGCGGCGACGCCGGGGATACCGAGATCTTCGCCTACGTGCTGGTGGACGGCGTCGAGGTCGGCCGCGCGGAAATGGAGATAACGGTCTATAACGAATGGCATACCGGGCGCATCGCCTCCTTCGAGGTTCCGGAAGGCGCGGTAGTGACGGTCGGCATCAGCGTCAAATGCTCCGGCTCCGGCGCGGGCGCCTGGGGCAAGATCGACGACGCAAAGCTCTGCACGCCCGTAAAATGAGCATGATCGGCAAGCCGCCCTCGGGCGGCTCTTCCATTTGTGTTTTCGAAATCGATTTCGGTCCTTTTCACAGGCTCCGGGAGCCCGGTTTCGGCAGGATGGTTAAAGTTTTTTATTGACAATTATTCGGAAAAGTTGTATATTACAGATAAGATCGGAGAGAAGGGGCCCTATGCTCCGACCCCGGTCAAATACCAAAGTTGCTTAAACTAAATTCATCAGGAGGTTCTAAGAATGAAAAAGTTTTTGGCAATTGCACTCGCGCTCGTAATGGCTGTCGGCCTCGCCGCCTGCACCAAGCCGAGCAACAACGGCAACACCCCCGCTCCCGACAATCAGGGCAGCGATCTTGCCGGCACCTATGACATCACCGTTTGGGTCGCCGACAAGGCGGTCGAACTGACCAAGACTCAGATCGACAAGTTCAATACCAGCAATACCGACGGCATCAAGTTCAACGCCACGATCCAGCCCGTCAGCGAAGCCGACGCGGGCACCAACATGATCACCGACGTTGAGGCCGGCGGCGACCTCTACTGCTTCGCTCAGGACCAGTTCGCCCGCCTCGTGCAGGCCGGCGCGCTTGCCAAGCTCGGCGTTTCGGCGGCCGAAGTCGTGCGCAATGCGAACGACGCGGCCGTTGTTGCAGCGGCTACCGCGGGCAGCGACCTCTACGCTTATCCTCTCACCTCGGATAACGGCTACTTCATGTATTATGACAAGAGCGTCATCCCCGAGAGCGACGTCGACAGCCTCGAGAAGCTGATCGAGGACTGCGAAACCAACAAAAAGTACTTCTGCATGGAGCTCCAGTCCTCCGCATGGTACCTCGCTTCCTTCTTCTTCGCGACCGGCTGCAAGAGCGAGTGGGTAACCGACAACACCGGCGCGTATGAGTCCGTCAATGACACCTTCGATTCCCCCGAGGGCCTCATCGCCGTCAAGGGCATGAAGAAGCTGATCTCCAGCGACTATCATGTAAGCTCCTCCAAGGGCTCCGAGTTCGACTCCGGCGCGGCGATCGTCGTCACCGGTACCTGGGACTTTGAGACCGTTCAGGGCATCCTCGGCGACAACATGGGCGTCACCGATCTTCCCTCCTTCACCGTAGACGGCAAGGAGTACCACCTAGGTTCCTACAACGGCTGCAAGCTGATGGGCGTCAAGCCCCAGACCGACGCCAAGAAGGGCGCGGCTCTGCATAAGCTCGCTCAGTACCTCACCGCCGAGGAGTGCCAGATGGAGCGCTTCAAGGAGCTCAGCTGGGGTCCCTCCAACAAGAACGCGCAGGCCAGCCCCGAAGTTCAGGCGAACCCGGGTCTTGCGGCTCTTATCGCTCAGGCTCCCTACTCCGTACCTCAGGGCCAGATCCACGGCTCCTGGTGGGATATCGCCAAGGTCATCGGCGATGACGTCAAGGCCGCTACCGACGACGCCGGTCTGCAGGCAGCTCTCGACAACTACAAGGCTAAGATCGACGGTCTGTTCAACATGAGCGAAGACGAGAAGAATGCCTGGAGCGTTATCGGTTCCATCTGCGGCAGCAACTGGGACAAGGATTTCGACATGACCAAGACCGAGGAGAACATCTACCAGAGCGAAGCTCTCGAGCTTCACGCCGGTGAAGAGCTGAAGTGCCGTCAGGGCCACAGCTGGGACGTCAGCTACGGCAACGGCGCCGACAACTTCGTCGTTGAGGCCGACGGCACCTACATCGTCCAGCTCGACCTGAGCACCGAGACCGTATCCCTCATCCCCGCCAACTAAAACTTAACACATTGATCTGAGTCATTAAAGCGATGAGCTTTAATCGGATCTGAGAGAATCGGATTTAGGTTGGAGCCGACATCGGCTCCAACCGCTTTTTATACAGAAAAGCTGCTCTTTAGAAAAGCAGTGAACGTCCCTCGTTGGTCAATGGGAGGAAACAAAATATGCAAAAAAAGAGCTTAACAACACCGATCGTTTTGATCGTGCTTGCCGCTCTGGTATGCGTCTTTACGGTAATAAAGGGGCTGCCGGTCATGGCGGCGGACGATCCGATCGCGGCGAAGGGCTTCCTGCTCGTGGTCCTGCTTGCGATCCTTGCAGTGATCCTGTTCTTCATGGGCATCTCCAAGCTGATCAAGGCGCTTAAGTTCAACCGTCTGGTCGAGCAAAGCGGCGTTCGGATCACCAAGGAGAAGCATGCGACCGTCGGCGATTTCTTCAAGAAGATCGGCAATGGCATCGCGGGCTTCTTCAAGGCCATCGGCAGGGAGATCTCCGATATCGTGACCACCTTTATCAACGGCGACTGGAAAACGAAGCTTTCCTACCTCGTGATGGGCTTCGGCTGCATCGCCCGCGGCCAGATCCTGCGCGGCGTGCTGTTCCTGCTGTTCGAGGTGGTGTTCATCGGCTACATGATCGTCGCCGGCGTCCACTGGCTCTCGCAGCTGCCCACGCTGGGCACCAAGGGCCCCACGGTGGAATACAACGAGATCTACGACCAGTACGTTACCACCTATAACGATAACTCGTTCAAGATCCTGCTCTACGGCGTGCTGACCATCTTCTTCATCATCGCCTTCATCTACACCTGGCGCGTCAACGTCAAGCAGAACAAGACCGCCGAAGAGATTTTGAGAAGCGGAAAGAAGCTCAAGAGCGGCAAGGACGACCTCAAGTCCATGGTGGACGACAACTTCCACAAGACCCTGCTCGCCCTGCCCCTCACCGGCATCATCATCTTCACGGTATTGCCGATTGTGTTTATGATACTGGTCGCGTTCACCAACTACGACGGCACGCACGACGGCTACTACAACAACCTGTTCACCTGGGTCGGCCTCGACAACTTCAACACGATGCTTTCGTGGAAGGCGGTCGGCGGAGGCCAGAGCTACGCGGCGACCTTCGGCGAGATCCTCTCCTGGACGCTGATCTGGGCGTTCTTCGCGACCTTCACGAACTACTTCCTGGGCATGCTCGTGGCAATGATGATCAATAAGAAGGGCATCCGCCTCAAGAAGGTCTGGCGTACGATCCTCGTTATGACGATCGCAATACCGCAGTTCATCTCGCTGCTGTACGTTTCAAAGATGTTTGCAAAGAACGGACTTGTCAACCTGCTGCTGGGTCCGACGGGCCTGGGCCTGATAACAAAGGCGCTGCCCTTCTGGGAGGATCCCACGTGGGCAAGGGTCATGGTCATCCTGATCAATATCTGGATCGGTATCCCCTACCTGATGCTGATCGCGACCGGTATCCTGATGAACATCCCGCAGGACCTCTACGAATCCGCCAAGATCGACGGCGCGAGCCCCTGGCAGCAGTACCGCAAGATCACGCTTCCCTATATGCTGTTCATCACCGGCCCGTATCTGCTCACGAGCTTCATAGGCAATATGAACAACTTCAACGTCATCTTCCTGCTGACGGGAGGCGCGCCTACGAATTCCGCCGCCTCGACCGCGGCGGGCTCGGTGGGCTATACAGACCTTCTGATAACCTGGCTGTTCAAGATAACGACGGGTGCGGAAGCACAGTACTACATGGCGTCCGTAGTCGGTATCATGGTCTTCGTGGTCGTTTCGGTGATCGCGCTGATCGTGTATAACCTGCTGCCCTCCGTCAAGAATGAGGAGGACTTCCAATGAGAAAGACAAAGAGCTATTCATCGGCGATCATCACGCTGGTCATCGCAGCGCTGCTTATCGCGATCGCCGCGGGCTGCATCGTTATGATACAGCACCTGCTCAAGCTTGACAGCTTCGGTACTGCTTTCAAAACGGTTTGCGACCGCATAATCCACCCCTTCCCCATCAACCCCGATAACTTCGGCTGCGTGCTGCTCGCACTGCTGGCCGTCATCCTCGTGCTCGTCGCGGTCATACTGCTGATCGTCGGCCTCGTGCGCGTCGGTACCACTGCCTCCTACAACAGCAGGGTCATGAGCGGCTCGTTCGACGACGAGGCGAAGCGCCACATGGGCATCCGCACCGCGAGGATCCTTTCCAACACCGGCATCCACATCCTGCTCATCGTGATGAGCATCATCTGGCTGATCCCGTTCGTGTGCATCATCCTGCAGAGCTTCCGAGTTGAGAGCACCCACCCCGTCGGCTACGTCGTGCCGCATCAGTGGGGCATCGACAACTACAAGCGGCTGCTCTCCACGAACTTCCCCAGGTGGTACCTCAACACCCTGATCATGGCGGTCTGCACCGCCGTGCTCCAGACCATAATCCAGCTCTGCATGAGCTACGCGCTCTCGCGCTTCCGCTTCAAGATGCGCAAGCCCCTGATGAAGTTCATGCTCGTGCTCGGTTTCTTCCCCGGCATTCTCGCAATGATCATCCTTTACCGCGTCCTCAAGGATCTCGGCCTCACCCAGGCGCACGCAGTGCCCGGCCTGATCCTCGTCTACGTCGCCTCCTCCGGTATGGGTTACTACGTCTCCAAGGGCTTCTTCGACGCACTGCCCAAGTCGCTCGACGAAGCTGCCCGCGTTGACGGCGCGACCCGTCTTCAGGTGCTCTACAAGATCATACTGCCGCTTGCAAAGCCGATCGTCATCTACACCATACTGACCGCCTTCATGGCGCCGTGGGGCGATTTCGTGTTCGCAAGATACATTTCAATGAATGACCAGATGGGCATGAACGTTGCAGTCGGTCTTAACAACTGGCTGAGTCTGGACCAGATAAATCAGAACTATACCATGTTCTGCGCCGGCGGCGTTGTCGTTGCGATACCCGTCGTTATCCTGTTCATGTGCCTGCAGCGCTACTATGTTGAGGGCGTTACCGGCGGCGCAGTCAAGGGCTGATGCGAGCTCGGACTGATCACGAGAAAATAAAGGAGTGAAACAAAATGGCAAGTGTTAAATTGACAAACGTACAGAAGATCTACGATAACAACGTGGTCGCCGTACACGATTTCAATCTCGATATCAAGGATAAGGAATTCGTCGTTTTCGTTGGACCCTCCGGCTGCGGCAAATCCACCACCCTGCGCATGATCGCCGGCCTTGAGGACATCAGCGGCGGTACGGTCGAGATCGACGGCGAGGTCGTCAACGACCTGCAGCCCAAGGACAGGAACATCGCGATGGTCTTCCAGAACTACGCGCTGTATCCGCATATGACCGTGTTCGACAACATCGCGTTCTCCCTGCGCCTTCAGAAGATGCCCGAGGACGTCATTTTCAACAAGGTCACCAACGCGGCGGAGATCCTGGGCATCACCGATTACCTCATGCGTAAGCCCCGGGCCCTGTCCTGCGGCCAGCGGCAGCGTGTGGCCATCGTCCGGGCCATGGGCCGGGATGCCAAGGTGTTCCTCAT
>JAEEKE010000098.1 GCA_016282255.1 Bacillota bacterium | reverse complement strand
TCGGTATTGTAGAGCTCGGGCAGGTACGGCGCCGCGAAAGCGAGCATTATCGCGAAGACGGCCGAGCTCGTTATGCTCAGAGCTATTATCTTTCGGTCCGTATCCTTCGCTTCCTCGAGCTTGTTTGCGCCGAGAAGATTGCCGACGATTATGCCGATCGACGAACCGATGCTCATGAACACTATGTTAAACAGGTTCGAGACCGTGCTCGAGATATTCTGCGCCGCCACGACTGCGAGGCCGCGCGTGGAATAGCACTGGGTCATGATCGCCATGCCGAGCGACCACAGCATCTCGTTGAGCAGCAGGGGAGAGCCCTTTATTACGATATCCTTCGCAAGCCTGCCCGGTACGTGCAGCGAACGGTACACGCCGCGGAAGAACGGGAAGCGCTCCGTATGCGTATGCGAATAGATGAGCATGATCGCAAGCTCCACGAAGCGTGAGATGACCGTCGCGATCGCCGCGCCCTTGACGCCGAGCTGCGGGAAGCCGAGCTTGCCGAAGATCAGCAGATAATTGAACACAAGGTTCACGAGCACCGCGGTGCCGCTGCCGACCATCGGGATGAAGGTCTCGCCGGTCTCGCGGAGCGCCGAGGCGTAGCACTGCGCGAAGGCGTAGGGCACGATGCCGAACAGCATTATCAGTATGTATTCGCTGCCGCAGTCGAGCGTCAGCGCGAGGTCGCCGCTTTCGCTGCCCTCGTGAAGGAAAAGGGAGAGCAGGGGCCGGTGGAAGAACCCGAATACCGCGAGCGCGATCGCGCAGACGACAGCGCCGGTGATCAGCTTGAAGCGCAGCACGTGGCGGATGCCGTCCGTATCCTCCTTGCCGGCGAACTGCGCGCCGAAGATGCCGGCGCCCGAAAGCCCGCCGAAGATCGTCAGATTGAACACGAATACCAGCTGATTCGCGATCGCAACGCCGCTCATCTGCTCGGTGCCCATCCTGCCGACCATCAGATTGTCGAGCACGCCGACGAACTGGGTGACGCCGTTCTGGATAACGATCGGAATGACGATCGCGAGCACTGCCTTATAGAAGGTCCGGTCGCCTATGAACTTTTTTAAAGGATTCTTTCTGTTCATGCCGCTTTCCCGAAAAACATTCGCTGTTGTTATACCATATCCGCGGCCGAAAAGCAACGTATGCCGCATAAAAGTCTGCCGAGGCGCCATCGGGCCGACAATAATCTCACAAAAAAGCCCTTCCGGCATCTTGAGAGCGGCGCACGGATGTGATATAATTTATTATAGGGACATATGTGTGCCCGATCGCCGAATCGGCGGGACCCGGCTGCGGGCCGCCGCATAAAGGAGGTTCAAAGTGGAAGACAGGAAAAAAACACAGGGCGGCAATACCATCACCTTTGACCGCACCAACAACAGGAAGTCGCCTCACGAGGTCCTTCTGACCGTCTACGAAGCGCTGCGCCGCAAGGGCTACGATCCCTTAAATCAGCTCGTCGGCTATCTGCTTTCGGGCGATCCGACCTATATCACCAGCTATAACGACGCAAGGTACCTCATCAGGACCATCGAGCGCGATGAGCTGATAGAGGAGCTCGTGCGCGCCTACATCGACCAGTACGGCGGGGACGGAGCGCTTTGATCTATCACGAGCTCGGAAGGACCGGTCTGACGGTCTCAAAGCTCTGCTTCGGGTCTTTGACCATGGGGCCGTTTCAGCGCGGACTGACGCCGAAGGAGGGGGCGGCTCTGTTTGAGCGCGCCTTCGAGCACGGCGTCAATTTCGTCGATACCGCCGAGATCTACGAGACCTATCCACACGTGCGCGAGGCGGTAAGGCTCAAGCCGGACCTCATCGTCTGCTCCAAGAGCTATGCCTACGACCGCGCGGGCGCAGAGGTGAGCCTCAGAAAATGCCTTGATGGCATCGGCAGGGACTACGTCGACGTGTTCCTGATGCACGAGCAGGAGAGCATCCACACGATCCGCGGTCACCGCGAAGCGCTCGAGTACTATCTCGAGATGAAGGAAAAGGGCTACATCCGTGCCGTCGGTCTCTCCACGCACTATATCGCCTGCATGGAGGGTGCTATCCGGCATCCCGAGCTCGGCGTGCTCTTCCCGCTCATCAATAAAAAGGGCGTCGGCATCGCCGACGGCACCGCGGAGCAGATGCTTGAAAGGATCCGCGAAGCGCATGCGAGCGGCCGGGGCATCATCGCGATGAAGCCGCTTGGCGGCGGGCACCTCATCGGCGAACGCGAGGAATGCCTCGATTTCATCCTCGGTCTCGACGACTGCATCGACACGATCGCGATCGGCATGCAGAGCATAGCCGAGGTCGATTATAACTGCGCCCGCTTCTCCGGCGAGACGCCGGATCCCGCAACCGCGGAGGTGCTGTCGCACACCAAGCGCCGCCTGCTTATCCAGGATTGGTGCGAGGGCTGCGGCGCCTGCGTGGCCGCCTGCCACAACCACGCGCTGCGCCTTGAAAACGGCCGCGCCGTCGTCGATCCCGATAAATGCGCGCTCTGCAGCTACTGCGCCAGGGTCTGCCCTCAGTTCACGATCAAAGTCATCTGATTTCAACAAGCCCGCGGCTTCCTTTCGGGGAGCCGTTTTCTTTTCCGAAAAGCGCTTTTTACGGCGAAATTCGGCGAATAATTGCCAAATCGGTTTTTATGTGTTAAAATATAAGATAAGGCAGGTTTCGGCGGGCGGAATACGTTTCTTCATTTGTTTTCCGTAAAAATGCAACCGAAACGCCGCCTCAGTCGTTATAATAAACGGAGAGTGGATCTTGTCACAACGGGATTTCGACAGCATCTATAACGAATACTCCAGGCTCGTCTATTGGGCAGCCTACAGGGTCGTGGCTAAGAAGGAACCGGCAGAGGATATTACTCAGCAGGTTTTTGAGCGTGTCTTCCTCAATTTCGACAAGGTCTCAGAGCTTGCGGATCCGCAGCTAAAGAGCTGGCTCTACCGCGTTTCCACGAATCTTGCGCTCGATACGGTGCGCCGCGCGAAGCACGAGCTGCTGAGCGACGAGCCCGTCGGCGCCGAGGTGGTCGACAACGAACCCCTCGCGGAGGAGGCGCTGATCCGCAAAAAGCGGCAGGAAGCCGTTCGCAAGGCCATAGAAAAGCTCGATGAAACGAACCGCAAGATCATCACCCTTCACTATTTTTCCGAGATGACCGTCAACGAGATCTCAAGCGTGACGGGTATCAGCTCGGGCACGATCAAATCCCGCCTCGTGCGCGCAAGGAACCTGCTTGCCGAGATGCTTGAGGATGAGATCAGCGAGGAGAGCTTCGTTTCCGCCATGCAGGACGAGCCCTTCAAGGACGATCCCGATGCGCCGGGGGTTTAGCGGCGGATCGGAGTGTCCTGCAATAACCGTAAGAAACCACAGAATGACTTAAAAAGTCGGGGTAATCGATATGAAGGATCAGCGCAGAATACAGCTTGTAACGGATGAATATGCAAACACCGTTCATGCGGGCGGCGCGAACGACGTTTCCGTTCCAACAGATACGGAAGAAGCGGTCCCTCCGGGGGAGGAATGGCTGTTTTCGAGCGAGGCGGAGGCCGAGATCGACGCTCTGCTCCGCATGACCGCGGATGAATTGACGGCTGAGGTCGATTTCGAAGGTATCCGAAATCGCGCAGTCGAATCGGCAAAGGCAAGAAAGGCAAAGCGCGGGCGCCTGCGCAAGGCGGCCTCCTACGCGCTGTTTACGGCGGCTTCGCTGCTGCTCGGCGTCTCGCTGTTCAGCATCATCGGCCATATGCGCGATCCCAGGCCGAGCGGGATCGACGCGCTCAACTCCTCCAAGCCCGCTGAGACCGAGCTCTTCCGCGGTAGCACCAACGATCCCGAAGCGGATCTCGTCCGAAAGGTCGAGGCCGGCACCGTCAATGATGAGAGCACCGAAGAGATCGTCCAGACCGTCTCCGAGCTCGTTCCGGCCAGCATGCCCGAGAACGTGACCCGCCTCGTGGAGGCCGACAGCAAAAAGGTCGCGGCCGTCGGCGTCGGCGACAACGG
>JAEEKE010000014.1 GCA_016282255.1 Bacillota bacterium | reverse complement strand
TCGAAGCCGAACAGGGCCGCACCGTCCTCGCGGAACCACGGCTCCTCCGCAGCCTCGAGGCCCGCGAACAAAGCAAGCACGTCCGGCGGGACCGTCGCATTGTCCGGATGAGCGGCGACGGCCTCGCCCGTCCCGGAGTTCGGCGCCGGAGCAGGCGCAGCTTCGCGATCCGGCTTCTCCTGCGGAACGCAGGCGGTCAGGGCCATTGCGAGTGCGGCGATGACCGCGCTGATCATGCCGACCTTTTTTATCGTTGAAAAGCGTATCGTTTTCATATCACACTCCGAAATAATGGTTCAACTATGTTATATCACTTCGCGGTACGAATGTCAAGCCATGTATGATTGTCATGTTGCGGCGGTCCTTACAAACAACAGTTTTACCAATAGCGCAATAAACCTTGCAGAAAAAAACGGTGTATTACTTTGGGATCGAGAAAAGCTAAAAGCTATGATGGAACGAGAGTAACCGTGCAGACAATACTTTATCTCCGCAATCATACAAAACCAAGGGACGGTCGGCTTGATACCCTTTCGGGAGATATGCTGTCAAGCTGACTGTTCTTCTTACCCCCTTCCCCGGGAATATCCGGCAGGGCCCCGGCCGCAAAAGGCCGGTTTTTTTATCGATCCGGGTTTTCAAAAGGCGAAAAATCTGTTATAATTTCCCGGTAAGCCAAATCAATAAAGCGGAGGTAACGATCATGCCCATTCTCACAAGGCCCGAAAACATGCAGCGCATCACCTCGCCCGAGCTCGCGGAAGCGTTCATCGAGGAGCAGCTTGCCGATATCAAAGCGCAGGTCGGCGATAAAAAAGTCCTGCTCGCGCTCTCCGGCGGCGTCGATTCATCGGTCGTCGCGGCGCTGCTCATAAGGGCGATCGGCCGTCAGCTCGTCTGCGTCCACGTCAACCACGGTCTTCTCCGTAAGGGCGAGCCGGAGCAGGTCATCCGCGTCTTCAAGGATGAGCTCGGCGCAAACCTGATCTACGTCGACGCCGTGGACCGCTTCCTTGACAAGCTCGCGGGCGTTTGTGACCCCGAGACGAAGCGCAAGATCATCGGCAATGAGTTCATAGAGGTCTTCGCCGACGAGGCGAGGAAGCTTGAGGACATCTCCTTCCTCGCGCAGGGCACCATCTGGCCCGACATCCTCGAGAGCGAGGCCGGCATCAAGGCGCATCACAACGCCGGCGGCCTGCCCGAGGATCTTAAGTTCGAGCTCGTCGAGCCGGTCCGCATCCTGTTTAAGGACGAGGTGCGCGTGGTCGGCAAGGCGCTCGGCCTGCCCGACAATATGGTCTACCGCCAGCCCTTCCCCGGCCCCGGCCTCGGCGTGCGCTGCCTCGGCGCCATCACGCGGGACAGGCTGGAGGCCGTGCGCGAAAGCGACGCGATCCTTCGCGAGGAGTTCGCCGCCGCGGGGCTCCAGGGCAAGGTGTGGCAGTATTTCACCATCGTGCCCGACTTTAAATCCGTCGGCATCAGGGACGGCCGCCGCTCGGACGAGTGGCCCGTCATCCTCCGCGCCGTCAACACGCGCGACGCGATGACCGCGACGGTCGAGGACGTCCCGTTCGCACTTCTTAAAAAGATCACCGCGCGCATCACGAGCGAGGTCAAGGGCGTCAACCGCGTGCTCTACGACCTGACGCCCAAGCCGACCGGGACGATCGAATGGGAATAAGGTGCTTCGGAAAGGAAAAACAGTATGAAACGGGTATTACAGCTGGTCAGCAACGACTTTGAAGATCTGGAGCTCTGGTGTCCGGTGATGCGGCTGAGGGAGGCCGGGGTCACCGTGGACCTGGCGGCGGAAAAGCCGGGGCTCTATCACGGCAAATACGGCGTCCCCTGCGAGGTCCAGCTGAGCTTTTTTGACCTGGACGCCAAGGACTACGACGGCATCCTGATCCCCGGCGGCTGGGCGCCGGACAAGCTGCGGCGCTTTGACAAGGTGCTCTCCCTGGTCCGGGAGCTCAACGACGCCGGCAAGCTCATCGGCATCATCTGCCACGCGGGCTGGGTTCTGGCCTCCGCCGAGATCCTGGAGGGCAAAAAGGTCACCAGCACCCCCGGCATCAGGGACGACATGCGCCACGCCGGCGCCGAGTGGCTGGACGAGCCCGTTGTCGTGGACGGGAACCTGGTCTCCGCAAGGCGTCCGCCCGATATCCCCGCCTACGAAAAGGCCCTGGTCGAGGTGCTGTTTAAATGATCTGAGTTCTATGCTGTAAGCGCTCTTTTTAAGGCGCTTTAAAGCCGTGCGCCGTGCGCCGGCATTAGTATCGATAATCTTTTTTCAGGAGGCAAATATGAAGCAAACCGTACTTCGCAACTATGCGAAGCTGATCGCCCGCATGGGCATCAACATCAAAAAGGGACAGGACGTCATCATCTACTGCCAGCTCGACCAGCCCAGGTTCGTCGAGCTTCTCGTTGATGAGTGCTACAAGGCCGGCGCGAGGAAGGTATGGGTCGAGTTTTATCATCAGCCCCTCTACAAGCTGGACGTCCGCCATATGTCCGTCACCAATCTTGCCAAGGTAGAGGAATGGGAAAAGGCCCGTCTGCAGCACTACGTGGACGTCCTGCCATGCACCATAAGCCTGGTCTCCTCCGACCCGGACGGCCTTAAGGGCATCAATCAGGGCAAGATCGCCAAGGCCGACCAAAAGAGCTGGCCGATCGTAAAGCCCTATTACGACGCTATGGAGAACAAGCAGCAGTGGTGCATCGCGGCCGTGCCCGGGGCCGCGTGGGCCAAGAAGGTCTTCCCCGGCCTGCCCAAGGGCAAGGCCATCGAAAAGCTCTGGGAGGCGATCCTCTTTACCTCCCGCGCCGACGGCCCCGACCCCATCGCCGCATGGGAGGAGCACAACAGGGATCTGCACGCCCGCTGCGACTACCTCAACAGCCTCGGCATCAAGGAACTGCACTACAAGGGCGACAACGGCACCGACCTGACCGTGGGCATGATCCCCGAGGGCATGTTCATGGGCGCCTGCGAGACCAGCCTGCAGGGCATCGACTTCAACGCCAACATCCCCAGCGAGGAGTGCTTCACCTCCCCGATGAAGGGCAAGGCCGAGGGCATCGTCTACGCCACCAAGCCCCTCTCCTACAACGGCGAGCTGATCGAGGATTTCTGGGTCCGCTTTGAGGGCGGTAAGGCCGTGGAGGTCCACGCAGAGAAGAATCAGGCCCTGCTCGAGCAGATGATCGGGATGGACGAGGGCGCGGCCTACCTCGGCGAATGCGCGCTCGTGCCGGTCAATTCCCCGATCTCCGAATCCGGCATCCTGTTCTGGGATACCCTGTTCGACGAAAACGCCTCCTGCCACCTGGCGCTCGGCATGGGCTTTACGAACACGATCCGCGGCTACGAGAACAAGACGCTCGACGAATGCCGCGCGATGGGCATCAACGACTCCATGGAGCATAACGACTTCATGATCGGCTGCGACGGCCTCGATATCGACGCCGTCACCGAGGACGGCAGGACCGTCCCGATCTTCCGCCGCGGCAGGTGGGCGTTCTGACAATAAAGCGCCTTCCGAAAGCCCTCCGGCTTAAAACGAAAAGACCCTTCGCCATCCCGGCGGAGGGTTTTTTTATGTCGGTTCAGCCTCACAGCCCGCGTAAGACGCGGCAAATTAATACTGTCGGTAGAAAATATAGAATGCTATTAGTATGAACCGTGTGTTCACTTTTGGTTTTGCCGGATGTATAATACGATCGAAAACAGAAGGGAGGCGGACGCATGGAAATGAGGCTTGCGGAGAATATCCGCGCGTTCCGTAAGGAAAGGGCATTGACCCAGGAGCAGCTCGCCGAGGTCCTCTCGGTGACGGCGGGCGCCGTGTATAAATGGGAGGCCGGGCTATCGGTGCCGGACATCGTGCTGATCGTTCAGCTTGCGGACTTCTTCGACACCTCGGTGGACGCGCTGCTCGGCTACGAGCTCAAGGACAACCGCCACGGGGCGACGGTCAAGCGCCTTAGGGAATACCGCCGTCTGAAGGACCGCGCGGGGCTCGCGGAGTCGGAAAAAGCGCTTAAGAAGTATCCGCACTCCTTTCAGATCGCGTATGAAAGCGCCGCCATGTACGGCGTATTCGGCTTCGAGGCGGAAGATAAAAAGCTGCTGAGGCGCTCGCTGGAGCTTCTTGAGAACTGCCTGCTGCTGCTGCCCGAAAATACGGATCCGGAGATCAGCGAGCAGACGATCTTCGGCAGGATGGCGCTTGTGTATCTCAGGCTCGACGAATTGGACAAGGGCATCGACCTGATGAAAAAGCATAATGCAAGCGGCATGTTCAGCCACAAGATCGGGCAGATCCTGGCTTATGACAAGCGCATCGATGAGGCGATCCCGTTCCTGTCCGAGGCGATGTCA
The DNA here is from genome assembly GCA_016282255.1 of Bacillota bacterium. GTDB lineage: Bacteria > Bacillota > Clostridia > Christensenellales > CAG-138 > PeH17. The sequence continues at coordinate 6,059 of JAEEKE010000014.1, read as the reverse complement.
AAGGTCATCGAAGATCTTGCCGCCGTTGTGCTCGGCTATATAAATGTCTTCACTGCACGCAGGGATCATGCCTCCTCCCAAGCGATCCTCGAACTCGGCATCGGGTTCTTTTCCGGTCTTTCTCAGGAGGGCAGGCCGTGCTTCCTCGACAAGCTTAACTGCATCCTGCTCCCCGCCCTCGCCTTTTCGCAGCTGAGCCTGGGGCAGACCGACGCGGCACGCGGTTCTTTGGTGCGGGCAAAGGCGCTGGCTAAGGCTTTTGACAAAGCGCCCAGCTACGACGAAAGCGACATCCGCTTCATAACCCGCATCGAGGGCGCAAGCGTCTACGACGACATCGGAGCGACGGCTTCGGACGCCATAGAAAAGGCGATAAAGGATATTGATGACGACGGGCTCACGGCGCTTTGGAAGAGCGTTTCCGAACAGGAAGCATAAATAATAAAGGAGATAAAACCATGAAAGAACAGACGATCCGCGATAATAAGACCCTGCTTGCCTTCTGGGATAAGGCGTTTACCATCCCGGAGGAGGAGAAGGAGGCCGCCCGCCGCGAGGGCGCGGGGAATATCGAGGACATGGCGCCTTCTGAAAAGCTGCTGCGCGCTGTATGCGAGCTGGGCGCCTGCAAAAGGGTGCTCGACTACGGCTGCGGGAACGGCTGGGCCGCCGTCGCCGCCGCAAAGAGCGGGTGTGAGGACGTGACCGCCGCGGACGCGGCGCCGAACGCCGCCGAAGCCGCGGGCTTCATTGCGGAGCTGTTCGACGTTTCGGATAGGGTGCATCCGGTCCTGAGCTATGACGGCTGGCTCGCCTCCGTCCCCGAAGGGACTTATGACGGGCTCATCCTCTCCAACGTGCTGGACGTGGTGCCGCCCGAGACCGCGGAGGAGCTGCTGCGCCTTATCTGCCGCGCCGCGGCGCCCGGCGCGCGGGTCGTTATCGGCCTGAACTATTATCTCTCCCCCGAGGCCGCCGGTGAAAAGAGCATGGGCTTTGAGGACGGCCGCATGCTGTACGTGGACGGCGTGCTGCGCCTCGTTTCCCGCACGGACGAGGAATGGGCGGAGCTCTTCAGTCCGTTCTTCACCGTGGAGCGCCTCGAGCATTTCGCCTGGCCCGGAGAGACCGAGGAAAGAAGAAGACTGTTCCGCCTGAGAAAAGCCGCGGCGGAGGATATCGAATAACAAACAAGGAGAAATACGAAAATGGAAAAATTCAATGATCTCAAATACGAAAGACCGGACCTCGGCAGGAGCAAAAAGGAGTTCGGCCGCTGCCTGAGGCGGTTCAAAAACGCGAGCAGCTTCGAGGAGGCGGACGCCGCCTTCCTGGGCTATCAGCACCTTGTTGAAGCGCTTACCACCATGGGCTCCGTGGCCTACATCCGCAGCACCGCGAATATGAAGGACGAGTTCTACGAGAAGGAGCGGCGTTTCTTCGACCGCGAGACGCCCAAGCTGATGCTGCTGATGAAGAAGGCCGGCAAGGCGATGCTCGAAAGCCCGTTCCGCCCGCAGCTCGAGAGGAAATACGGCGAGCTGATGTTTAAGGACGCCGAGAACCAGATGAAGCTGATAAAGCCGTCCGTCATCCTGCCCAGCATCCGCGAAAACAACCTGGGCACCGAATACTCCAAAACGGCGGCCGCCTGTTCGGTGGAGTTCATGGGCGAGAAATGCAATTTCTACGGCCTGCTCCGCCACATGCAGTCCACCGACCGCGCCGAGCGCAAAGCCGCGTTCGAGGCCTGGGCGAAGCTCTACGAGGGCATCTCCCCCAAGCTTGAGGAGCAGTATGCCAAGCTCGTTAAGACGCGCCGCACCATCGCGAAGCGCCTGGGCTTCAAGAGCTACATCGACTACATCTATCTTGCCCGCAGCCGCTACGATTACGACCAAGAGAAGGTCGCCGCCTTCCGCGAGGCCGTCCGCACCTTCATCACCCCGGTCTGCGACAGGCTTTATTGCGAGCAGGCGAAGCGCCTGGGCCTTGAAAAGCTCGAGTGGTACGACGAGTCCCTCCGCTTCCCCGACGGCAACGCGATGCCCATCGGCACGCCGGAGGAGCTGATCGAAAAGGCGCGCAGGATGTATGAGGAGATGTCGCCCGAGACCGGGGAGTTCTTCAACTTCATGGCGGAGCATGAGCTCTTAGACCTCGTCACGCGCGAGAACAAGCATCTGGGCGGCTACTGCACCTTCCTGCCCGACTATAAGGCGCCGTTCATCTTCTCCAATTTCAACGGCACCTCCGCGGATATCGACGTGCTCACCCACGAGGCGGGCCACGCCTTCGAGGCCTACTACGCCTCCCGCCGCCTGCCCCTGACCTCGCTCGCGGGCTCGACCAGCGAGATAAACGAGATCCACTCCATGGCCATGGAGTTCTTCGCCCACCCGTGGATGGAGAGCTTCTGCGGCGACAAGGCGGACAAATACCGCTATTCGCACTTCATCGAATCGTTTACCGCGATCCCCTACCTCGTCAGCGTGGACGAATTCCAGCACCGCGTCTATGAGGAGCCCGGCTCCGGCCCCGCCGACTGGAAGCGCTTCTGGCGCGAGATCGAAAAGAAATACATGCCCTGGCGCAGCTACGACGCTAACGAATTCCTCGAGAGCGGCGGTTTCTGGATGCAGAAGCAGCATATCTTCCTCTACCCGTTCTATTACGTCGACTACGCCATGGCGGAGCTGGACGCGATCGCGCTCTACCGCAGGCATATCGCGGGCGGGGAGGCGTGGAAGAGCTACCTCAAGCTCTGCTCAATGGGCGGCATGTACGGCTATTTCGAGACCCTCGGCCGCGCGGGCCTGCCCAATCCCCTCGAGCCCGATACCGTTAGGGAGATCGCGGCCTTTGCCGAGGCCCGTGCAGAGGAGCTTCAAAGCAGGCTCGGCTGACCCGCCTCACCGCTAAGACTCAAAACAGCAGGGTAATGACTATGACCAAAAAAGAACTCAGGGCGCTTCGCCGCCCGTTTATCAAAGAGCTGTTCCGCAAAAACAGATTCAACTTCGTCATGACCGTGGCCGCCGCGCTGCTCATGGCCGCGGCCGAGCTCGTGATCTCCTGGCTGATCAAGGAGGTCTCCGACCTGATCTCGGGCGAATGCAAATACGGTTTTTGGACGCTCCTTATCATAGCCGCGGCAGCATTTTCGCTGTTCATCTTCGCGTGGCTCCTCGACAGGGCCTTCCTTTCGGAGTTCCATTCGAAGGCCATGAAGCAGTACAGGGAATACGCGTTCGGCCGACTGATGGAGAAGGGCATACAGGCGTTCTCGGGCGAGAACACCTCGCTCTACATCTCCGCTCTCTCGAACGACGTCAAGACGATCGAGCAGGATTTCCTGGGCAAGCTGCAGCGCGTCGTGCAGGCGGCCGTGACGTTCATCGGCGCGCTCGGCCTGATGCTGTGGTACAGCCCGCTGCTGACCCTGATCGCTATCGGCTTCTCCCTGCTGCCCATCATCGTTTCCGTCGTGCTCGGCGACAGGGCGGCGAGGGCCGAAAAGGCCGTTTCCGACAGGAAGGAGAGCTACACCGGCATGCTCAAGGACGCACTCACCGGTTTCTCCGTGATCAAGAGCTTTAAGGCGGAGAAAAACATCGCCCGCCTGCACGACCAGAGCAATACGGCCGTCGCCGGCGCGGTGAAAAGGCGCACGCGCATAGACGTGCTGGTCGGCTATGCCTCCGGCATCGCGGGCGGCATACTGCAGTTCGGCGTATTCTTCGTCGCCGCGGCGCTCGCGCTTTCCGGAAAGGCGGGCATCACCGCCGGTACCGCCATAGTATTCGTGCAGCTGCTCAACTACGTGCTTGCGCCGATCCAGATCTTCCCCGCCTTCTTCGCGGGCACGAAGGCCTCCTTCGGGCTGATCGACAAGCTGGCCGCTGCGCTCAATAAAAACATCCCCGACGAGGGCGAGGCCATCGAGCCGAAGCTCGAAAGCGGCATCTCGATCCGCGACCTGAACTTCGCCTACGAGGAGGGCAAGACCGTCCTCGGCGACGTGGATATGGAGCTTCGCGCCGGCGGCTGCTACGCCCTGGTGGGCGGCTCCGGCAGCGGCAAATCGACGATACTCAACCTTTTGATGGCGTCCTCCGAGAATTACAGCGGCGAGATCCTCTACGACGGTAAGGAGCTTAGGGATATCTCCGCGAGCTCGCTCTACGACCTCGTCTCCATCATCCAGCAGAACGTGTTCGTGTTCAACAGCACGATAAGGGACAATATCACCATGTTCTCCGATTTCCCCGAGGAGGAGATAGCCCGCGCGGTGCGCCTCTCCGGCCTGAGCAGGCTGATCGACGAAAAGGGCGAGGACTATCTCTGCGGCGAGAACGGCTCCGGGCTCTCCGGCGGCGAGAGGCAGCGTATCTCCATCGCGAGGGCGCTCCTTCGCAAGACCCCCGTGCTGTTCGTGGACGAGGCGACCGCCTCGCTCGACGCCGAGACCTCCTTCGAGGTGCTGGACGCGATACTGGACCTTGAGGGCTACACCCGCGTGATCGTCACCCACGACCTCGACGAAGGCATCCTCCGCCGCTGCACCGGCCTGTTCGCGCTCAAAAACGGCGCGGTAACGGAGCACGGCACCTTCGCTGAGCTCATGGCCGAAAAGGGCTACTTCTACTCGCTCTTCACCGTCTCGCAGGCCGCGTAAGCACATAAAAAACGAAAAAAGATCCCCTCGTCGTCTCCGGCGAAGGGATCTTTGCTTTTATTTCCTTTATTCGATATTATTAAGGCCGTCGTAGAGCTCGTTGAACGACTTCATCCCCCTGCAGCGCCCGAAGGACAGCTCCCTGTTTTCGCCGAACTCCAGAAGGAAGCATTTGGTCAGCTCCTCGACCGTCTGCTCGAGCGCGCAGAAGAACTGCCGGTAGGCGAAGTCCTGCGCCTTCGAGCCCTCCTCAAAGCCGCTCAGGATCAGCGCTTCCGTGACCTGATCGAGCGGATACAGCTTTATGTGCATCAGCTCGTGAACGATGACCTCCTCAAGGTTCTCCTGCTTGGGGTTCGCGGCGTTGATGAGCAGTATCGCCTTCCGGTCGTCGCAGTCGATCTTGAAATCCCCGGTCTTGGGCCATGCGGGGTCCTCGACCGGCTCCAGCTTCACGTCCCACGCTGGCGTGAGCCTCAGCTTTTTGCAGTATTTTTCGAACAGCTCCGTAAGCTTTTCCCCGTCCATAAAGGCTCCTTTCATCTGCCGCGGGCCGTCATAAGAGCAGCCCTATGATATAAATCACCAGCGCGCACAGCGGCTGCACTACCCAGGCTATGTGGCGGCGCATCAGCTCCCAGTCGGAGGGCTCGGCCTTATCGGCCCCGCGTATGTAGAAGCGCATGCCGAAGCGGAAGAGCTCGTCGGGGAAGATCGCGTACACGGCCGCCAGCAGGCAGATAAGCGTGCCGACCACCCACACCCCCCAGCTGCCCCTGCGGGAGAGCCTGGGGCCGTGCTCGAGCTCGAAAAGCTGCTTTACGCTCGGGGTCCACGGGTCGTCGGCGTCGCCGTTGAATGAAAGCGATAGCTCCCACTCGGATTCCTCGTTCTCGGGGACGAGATATACCCCCGATCCGCCTTCATAAAGCGCGGCTCCGCGGAACAGCAGCTCATCCCCGCTTCGAAGCTCGATCCCCTTTGCGCCGGGGGTCCGGCGGTATTCTGCGGGGATCGCCGAGGGATCCTCCGTGAAGGTATAGGTCTTAATGCTCTCCTTTTCGCCGAAGACGTAACTGACAATGCCGGGGCTCGTATAGAACCGGATCGTCCTGCCGCGGACGGTGCCCTTGTAGACCGTGGCGCCGCCCTCCTCGCAGCGGACCAGCAGGCCGCCGTTGTACTCATAGCCCCATCTCGACCCGGCCCTGATATAGAGCGCGGTAAAGACGATGAACATCAAAACCAGAAACAGCAGCACGCCCTTCTGAAAGCCGCCGAGGTTCCTTATCCTCTCCATATTTCGCTCCTTTCCCCGCTTGCCTGCGGTATTTCCTGACCTAATTGTATCACAGCCGGCGGCGGTTTGCACCTGTTTTTG
>JAEEKE010000097.1 GCA_016282255.1 Bacillota bacterium | reverse complement strand
GCTGATCCGCCGCAAGCTCGGCGAGGACGCGCACGCGATGACGATCACGCTTTTGACCGACTCCCAGGGCAAGAAGATGGGCAAGACCGCGGGCAACGCCGTCTGGCTCGACCCGAACAAGACCTCGCCCTTCGAGTTCTACCAGTACTGGCGCAACGTCGGCGATAAGGACGTCATGAAGTGCATCCGCATGCTCACCTTTATCCCGATCGAAGAGATCGAGGAGATCGAGAAGTGGGACGAGAGCCGCATCAACGAGAAGAAGGAGCTGCTCGCCTACGAGCTGACCAAGCTCGTGCACGGCGAGGAGGAGGCCGAGAAGGCGAAGACCGCTTCCCGCGCGCTGTTCGCAGGCGGCGGGGACGACAGCAATATGCCCACCGAGGCGATCGCTCCCTCGGCGCTGACCGACGGGAAGATCGGCGTCATCGAGCTGCTCGTCGCGGCCGGCCTTGCCGCAAGCAAGGGCGAGGCCCGCAGGCTGATCCAGCAGGGCGGCGTCACGATCGACGGCGAAAAGGTCGCCGGTTTCGACGTGACCGTCTCCGAGGCGGCGCTCCGCGAGGGCGTCAAGCTTCGCAAGGGCAAGAAGGTCTATAAGAAGGCCGTGCTCGCCGAATAATCAATTTAAGCCAAAAGGTCGGCTGCGAAAACAGCCGGTCTTTTTTTGCGCCGCGGGGTTTACAAACGCTTTTTCAGGCGGTATTATGGTTTTGAACATATCGAAAAGAAGGAGGAAAAGCATATGCAGCTCGTAACGGTAAGGGAAAACGTGCTGAATATAAAGGCGGACGCGATCGTCGTGCCCGTCGATACCGGGTGCCGTCCCGTCGGCAGAGCTGCCGAGGCGGTGTTTGAAAAGGCCGGCCCGAGGCTGAGAAGAGCGCTCGATAGGAAGGGCCAACTGCCGACGGGCGAGGTCCGGGCCACGAAGGGCTACGGAACCGATGCGAAATACCTGATCCATGCCGCCGCCCCGGTCTGGGGCTTCATGGACGTCGCGGCCGACGACATGCTCCGCGCCTGCTATGCGGACGCGCTCGGCCTCGCAGAGAGCCTCGGCTGCCGCAGCGTTGCGGTCACGATGCTCTCCACCGGCGCCTGTTGCTGCCCGGAGCCCGTCTCACGCGGCATAGCGGAGCGCATCGCCCGCGGGTTCCTCGAAAGCCGCGTGCAAAAGGAGCTCGAGCAGGGCGAGGGCATGAAGATAACGCTCGTGGTCGAGCACGAGGCGGCCCTGCCCTTCGATTATTTCGGGGTCAGGGATTATCTGGAACGGCACCTTGACGAAGGCCGGAAGGAGCAGCAGTATCGCCCGCACAACGCCTTCGCGGTGATCCGGGACGACTGGCCCGTGCCCGAGCTCTTCACCTCGCCGGATGCCTTTGCGGGAAGCGCCGCTTCTGATGCCGCCGAGCTCGATCAGTGCGCCGAGGCCGAGCTCCCGTATCATGCGGACGATGCCGCTCAGCCCCCGGCGGCGAGCCGCCCCAAGCCCGATTCAAGGCCGAAGTACGAGCGGCGCGAGGCCGATCACGCCCAGTCCGCGCCGAACGGCGTCAAGCCCTACCGCCGGCGCCCGGGAGTGAAGGACCTTCCCGGCGCGGGTCAGCTCAGCGCCGAGGAGCGCGAGGTCTACGATTCGATCAACCGCATGCTCGATTCCGACCTCGACCAGAGCTTCAACCAGCTCCTGCTCAGCATGATCGACGAGGCCGGCATCGACGACGTCGCCTGCTACAAGCGCGCGAACATCGACCGCCGCCTGTTCTCGAAGATCCGCTCCGACCCGAGCTATCATCCGCGCAAATCCACGGTGCTCGCGTTCGCGATCGCGCTCAAGCTCGAGGTCCGGCGCATAAGCACGCTGCTTATGAAGGCGGGCTACGCCCTCTCCGACGCCGATCCGCGCGACCTGATCATCGTTTTCTTCGCCAAACAGGGTAATTACGATATCGACAGGATCAATTCCGCCCTGCTCGCGTTCGATCTCGAGCCCCTCTGCTGAGGGAAAAAAGCCTTATAATTCAAGAAAATAACTTCCGGGAAAAATAATTTTCCGGAAGTTTTTTATTTGTCGCCTAAAAAGCGTCCTTTTGGCTTTCTCGCCGTGGTAAACTTGCCTTGAAAATCAGGGAGGGCCAAAGACGCCTTACCCGCAATCACAAGGAGGATAAAAACTATGAAAAAGGGACTTACCGAAATGGTGTTCATCCTGGACCGCAGCGGCTCCATGGGCGGGCTCGAGAGCGACACGATCGGCGGCTTCAACGCCATGATCGCCAAGCAGAAGAAGGAGGAGGGCGAGGCCCTCGTCTCCACCGTGCTGTTCAATAACGAAAGCTTCGTGCTGCACGACCGCGTGCCGATCGAAAAGATCGAGCCCATGACCGAGCGCGAATACAGCGTTCGCGGCTGCACCGCCCTGCTCGACGCGATGGGCGGCGCCATCCACCACATCTCCAACGTCCACAAGTACATCCGCGAGGAGGACGTGCCCGAGCACACCGTCTTCGTCATCACCACCGACGGCCTTGAGAACGCGAGCCGCGAATTCAGCGCGGACCGTGTCAGGCAGCTCGTGGAGCAGAAGAAGCGCGAGAACGACTGGGAGTTCCTCTTCCTCGGCGCCAACATCGACGCGATCGAGACCGCAGGCCGCCTCGGCATCGCCAAGAACCGTTCCTCCAACTTCGTCAACGACCGCCGCGGCATCGGCCTCAATTACGAGAGCGTGAGCTGCGCGATGGCCGAGCTGCGCGCCTCGGGCAGCATCAGCGACAGCTGGAAGGAAGAGATCGAGCAGGACTTCTCCGAGAGGTCCAACAAAAACTGAGCCCGGATCCCGGACCAACATGCCTTCCCCTCGAGTGGCAGCGAGCAAGCTCGCTCGGTGGCTGAGTGAGGCGCAGAGCCGAGCGAAGACGGATGAGGTGGAATAGAAACATCTTCCTCCCAACTGCAATTATCCGCCTCTTTCCACCTACCGCCGAACTTCAATTAAACCCTTCACTTCCCCTCATTGATCCTCATCTCCTAACCCCACATCCAAAAACGCATCTGCCGCATCAAGGGCCGCCGCTCGGCGGCCTTTTCGCGCTGCATCGGGACCCACCTGCCGCTGAGGTCGTCGGACTGCACCAATGGGGACGGTTCTCTTTGGTGCAATATGCAGCATGAAGCTGAGCATAGCCCGCCCTGCACCAAAGAGAACCGTCCCCATTGGTGCACGAAACTACTCTTCCGCTTGCAAATCATCTCGTAGGGGCGGCAACCTGCCGCCCGCGGCCCGCATCAACTCCGCCGCGCCGTTTTCCGCCGTTTTCGGGCGGATGGTATCCGCCCCTACGGTATTTCCGCACAAAACCGCCCCTTCTCCTCCAAACAAAAATATATTTTCTGATTTCCGCATATTTCCTCATTTTTCTGTCAGGATTTCGCTCCGCCGATTGTTTTATATATAAAGGGACGCTGAGAAAGAACGATCCCGGCTTGATTCAGCTCATGAGATACGATATACTATTTTCGCGAGCTGAGAAAAAGCCTGACGAAAGGAGATAAAACCATGAAACGCCCCCAAAAACTAATGCGCATCCTGTGTCTTTTAGTCGCGGCGCTCTTTTGCGTCTCGATCATCTCCCCTGTATTCGCCGCGGTATCGGACGAAGCCGAGCTTCCCGGCACGCGCGGCGTCTATTCCAGCCCCTATGAAGAACTGCTTTCCGAGCAGGACCGCGAAAAGCTGCTGGCGTTCTGGAGCATAGTCAACGAGGAGACCGGCGTTTCAAACGGCGAAGCCTGCTTTATCAGCGATTATCCCTCCGAATGGCTCGACGAGATCGGCGGAAGCGAATACGGCGGCACGGCGATGACCCCGCTGGTCAGCACGTACCCCTGGTATGACGGCCTCTTTGATTTCCGGTTATGGTATGAGCTTAATGAAGAAGAGCCCGCTCCGGGGGGCGCCCCGGGCGAAACCCCCTGCATGGTTTGGCCGGACCTGTATGGGGAGCTCGATCTTTCCGGCACTGCGGTTTTGCATTTTGACAGCTTGAATCAGTATCCCGATCCGGAGCATCCCCTTCATATCTCGCGCGTATGTCTGGACGATTGCAGCTATCTTTGGACTGCCGTTCTTTATTATGCCGAACACTGCACCGAGTTTTCGGCGAAAAACTGCCCCGAGCTGCGTTCCGTCATACTGTTGGACGATCCTCTTGAGCGGATCGAATTCGGACCGACCGCGTTCGGTGAGGATATCGGCGTTTACGCCTTCGGGCAGGGCGGCGTCGGCGTCAGATACAGGAATTATAACGACGAGCCGACCTGCAGGCTTTACGCTAATCCGATCGACGCTTTCCTCGGCTGGTATAAAGACGGAGTGCTGATCGGGGAAGAGCTTGAATGCGACATCGCGGACGGCGGGAACTACGTCGCCTGCTTCGGCGGCGACGCGGACGGAAACGGCAGCGTCACCGTGACCGATGCGATCATTGTGCTGCGCGAGGCGATGGGCCTCGGCCGCGACGGCGAGGTGTCACCGATGCTGGACGTCAACGGCAGCGGCTCCGTCGACGTATCCGACGCGATCATGATCCTGCGCTTTGCGATGGGCATTATCTGATACCTTTCTGTCAAGAAACGAACACGGCCCGGGGGCTTTCCCCGGGCCGCAAGGTGCGGATCCGATCCAGAAGCCCAAATAGGAAACACGCCGTTTCCCTGCGGCTTCGGTTCCCCGATCCGACGGCTGCCCAAAGAACAAATGAAAGGAGTTTTTATCATGAAAAGCATATACTGCCGCAGATCCGTATCCCTGCTTTTTGCGTTGTTCGCGCTGCTGCTGTTTGCCGCACCCCCGCGTGTCAGGGCGGAGGGACGGGCGACAACATACAATAATGCCGGCCAAGCCTATATAACAGCAAGCTGCGACAGCGGCGGGAACCTTGAGATATACATCTATTATGAAAAAAAGCCCGGAGTCACCGCCTCCGCAAGGATCGAAACCTATATAGAGAAGCGCGGTTTTCTGGGGATCTTCTGGTCAAGAGTGGATATCGAGCCCGCCAATGACTGCTGGGTCGACCAAACGAGCGCGTCATCGTTCAACACCACGCATTATCATACTTTTGTTACGACCGGCACCTATCGAGTAAAGACCATGTTCAAAGTATCGGGATCGGGAGGTTCCGATGATACGATAGAAAGGACCGAGACCGTCGTTTATTGACGGCCGCAGGCCATAAAAGGAAAGCGCCCGCCAAAGCAACGGCGGGCGCTTCTGTCATTCGGCCTTTTCGACGGAAACTATAAGCTCGGATAACAGCGCCTCATCAGTGGGATAGTCGATCACGCTCAGCATGAAGAAATAACCATCATGCACCCACATCGCATGGCCGCCCAGACCGGTATCGCTCAACTGCATACGAACGGCAAGGCCGCCTGTGCTCGTCTCATAATAATCGCCGCCCCCGGTATCATAAACGGGCAGGGCGGATCGGGAAGCGATCTGCTGGAAAACGATCCGAGCAGAGCTCTCATCCTTTTTGTAATTATGGATGGATAAGATGAGGCTGCCGCTTCCACTGTCTGCCTCATAAAAACCTTCCGGAAGGAAGCTCAGCCGATATTCAGCGTCGATCGCCTCTCTTGTGACCCCGTTGTAGAATATTTCGCCGTGATCCTCATACTCCCTGAACAGGAATCCGGCGACGGAGCTTCTTAGGGCGGGTACGGCGGCGCACGCGATCAGGAACAACACCGTCACCGCAGCGGCGGCAATGAGCGCCCGCTTAATGCCTATGCGCTGCCTGCGGCATTTTGTTTCCCGCTCGATAAGTGTGTTCATTCGCGTATCGAAGGCCTCGGAGATCTCGGCCTGCGGGACGCCGTCAAGCTCCGCATCCAGCAGCTCGTTCATCCTGTCCGTATAAACCTCTATAAAAAGCTTGGATGCCCTGGGCTTACTCATCCTTATAACCTCCCAGATCTGTCGACTTGCCGAGGAGCTGTTTGCCTCTTTTGATTCGCTTATACACGGTGCTGACCTTGACGCCGGTCAGCTCCGCGATCTCCGTGCCGGTAAGATTGCCCGCGATATACAGGTACATCGTTTCAAAAAGCGCAGGCGGGAGCTTGTCGAGCGCTTTGTTGATGGAGCGCTTCAGTTCGCGCGCCTCGATCAGTTCCATAACCTCCCTGTCGGGCGCCTCCGAGCCGTGCCGCCCGTCTCCGGCGGCATAGTAGGAGCTCAGGGAAAGGAAGCGGTTCTGCTTCCTGAGCAGGGACTTGGCCCTGTTCCGGACCGCCAGCGTCAGCGTCGCATGGCGCTGCCGCTCGGTCATCTGTGCAAGCCGGGGCAGCGCCTTGCGCATTAGGTACGCGAAAACATCGCCTACAACGTCCTCCGCATCGGCAGGGCAGAGGCCCTGCTCCATGGCGGTGACGAGCAGACGCGGACTGAGCTGAGTATACAGCCGTTTCAGCAGCTCCTCATCGTGCTTTTCTTTTGACGGATCCGGCACGTTTCCCCCGTTCACATTTATTTACATAAGGATCATCACGGCTTTCGCTTCGGCGAAAACCGCCTCGATCAATACATATCCCCGAAATACCCGCGCATCTCCGCGTCGGAAAGGCCGAAGTAGTTCCTGACGCCCTTAAGGTAGGTCCCCAGCCTCCTGCCGCCGCGCACGTAGGCCTTCAGCTCCTCGATATAGCCCTCCCACATCTCCATGGTGTAGCCCAGCTTCTCCCTGTCGGCGGGCATTTCCGCGCGGATGAGCGAGGCAAGGCGGTCGGCCTCGGAGATTATGCGCTCTTCATTCAGCACATTGCGCAGCAGATACGCCATCCTTTCAAGGAAGGCTCTGCGGAATTCGGGGGTCCTGAGCAGGGCGGCGATGATACGGTGGTGCCCGTCGTCGCGCACGGTCCTGCCGATGGGGTCGGTCGTGTCGTTCCAGAAGGACCAGTCGAGGTCGAAGAAGCACCAGTGCCAGCGGCCGTCCGCCTCCGGGGAGGAATAGACGCGCATATTGGCCAGATCGACGTCGCCGATGTAGGAGCGGCAGATGTACCAGTCCATAAGGCTCTCGGCGTCGATCCGGCTCATCACGTAGTCGTAATCCGCCTTGTTCCTAAGGTCGTGCGAGGCACAGTAATTGCCGAGCTCGACGAACTCCCTTTCGCTGCCCGAGACCGCGGCCTCGCCGTAGAACTTGAGCAGGTTGACCGAATCCTTCGAAACGCCGAGCCTGTTGGCGCAGTATTCCGCGTCGATGCGCTCGCGCAGCCAGTACACGCCCCAGTATTCGCCGTCAAGATAGAGTATCACTGGGCGGTACGCCTGCACGGAGAGCGCGGTGACGCCGTCCGTCAGCGCCGCGGCCAGCTCGTCGCGGAAATTGCAGAACACGAAATCCTCGCTGCCGCCCTTTAGGATCAGCGAATTATAGGTATCGAAATCGCGGTCCTCAAACACCGGGTATTTGAGCTTGGAGAGCCCGTAGACCGAGCGGAAGCGGAGCTGGAAGTTCTGCTTTACTAATTTCTTGCTGTCGTTGCCGTGCAGCTTGAAGCCGCAGGGCACGGAGAAGAGCACCTCGCCGTCCTCCATCATGGTGACGTAGGCCTCGTGCTCGTATTCGGGGTCGATATGGTTCAGCACGCCCTCGCTGCCGGTCAGGTATTCCTGCTTTATGGCCACGTTTACGATGGGAACGGTGTGCTCGCCCACGAAGTAGAAGAAATCCGCGACCGCGCTCGTGCGCCCGTCCGCCTCGCAGCAGGCGCGGATGCTCGTGACGCCGTCGACCCTGATGGGGGCCGAATAGACGGGCGAACCGGGTCCCGGCTCGGTGCCGTCCAGCGTGTAGCGGATCACGCCCTCACCGGTCAGCGCAAGGTCGAAGGCCTCGGCATACTGGCCCGTGGGCACGCTCGCCTGCGGCGCCGCAACGACGCCCGCATACCCGCCGCCGTTCGCCGCGCCCATCGTGGGCTCGGCAAAATACGAAAAGCCCGCGTCCGTCCTGCCCCAGCTTTCGTTCCTGGGGATGTCGCCCGGCACGCGGACGCAGTCGACGAACTCGCCGCCGCGGGAAAGATAGAGCGTCTCCCCGGCGGAGCTGATCTTAAAGGAAGCGCAGTCCTCGCCGCCGCCCTCCAAGCCGCAGTAGACGGTATAGAAGCCGCCGTCGGGCAGCTCGATATCGGGGAAGGCATAGCGTGCGGGCTCGCTCTTCTTATCGGAAAGGGTGTATTCCTTAAGCTGAACCGCCGCGCCGGAGCCGTTACAGATCTCGACCATGTCGTAGCACTTGCCGTCAAGCGGGCAGACCGAGTCGTTGGAGGAGATGACCTCGTTTATGCGCACGCCGGGCACGGCAAGGGTCCTTAAATACTCCTCATAGCCCGCGCGGGTGTTGGCAAAGCCGGGCGTGGGGGTCTCACATGCGCCGTCGTGGGTCCAGGAGCCGCTCAGGATAGTTTCGTCGTAGGTCAGCTCGTCCGCCTTTTCGCCGCCCGAAAAGAGCATCAGGCAGTCGCCCTCCTTGCCCAGGCGGAAGGGAGTGGAATCGTTGAGCCTTATGACGAGGAAGCCGCCCGCGGGGACAGTGTATTCGTCAAGGCGCATCGGGGACGAGCCGCTCTTTTTCGAGAGGGTCCAGCCCGTCAGGCGGACGTCCTCATCCTCCTCGTTTCGGAGCTCCGCCCAGTCGTCGAAGCAGCCCATGACGAAATCGTCGTTATCCGCCATCAGCTCGCTTAGGGTTATATGCCTTTCGGAGTTCACCTCGACCACCGGCGGGTCGGACGCGGGCGTTTCCTCCCGCTTACAGGCGGCAAAACAGGCGGCGAGCATCAGTACACAGAGCAGCAGAGCGATCCTTTTCATGATGACCTCTTTTGGGATTCCTTTGTCGGATAATATAATATTCTATCATATTTCGGCGCATTGTTCAAGCCGGAACGGCCGCGTTTCGGCCCCGGCGTGAGGATTTGTCCCGGGGCTTTCGATTCTTCTTGTATACCGCTTCCCGTTATGGTATAATTACCGTGGAGGCATAGCCGCCGATACACGCCGCAGCTGCGGCAAGGACCCAAGGACCGAATGAAAGATACCTTTTCCGTTAAATACTTTTTGATAACGCTGCTGCTCGCCGCGGTCGGCGCCGTGATCGCGGCGTTCGACCCGCTCCTGCTGCCGCTGGCCGTTGCGGCGATCGCCGTGCTCGGCGTCATATGGGGCTGGGGCTACGCGGTGCCCGCGCTCGCCTTCACCTGCGGCGGGCTCGTTTTCTGCGGCATGGTTTCGGAGCTGCAGCGCTGGACGCTGCTCGCGGCCGTCGTGCTCATCACGGTGTTCCTCATCTATGCGCTCAAAAAACGGCTCCCCTACCGCTTGATCGCTGCGGTGCTCGCGCTTATCGCGCTCGCCGTGCTCTATGCGGTGTTCAGCCTGCCGAGCCTTCTCGCGGGGGACCCGCCCTATCAGCTCTTCAAGGACCTTGCGGAGGGCTATGCCGCGCGGCTCGCCGAGGCCGGATACCTCAGCGAGGAGCTCAGCGCGGCCGCCGAATCCGTGCCGGAGATGTATTTCGGCATGCTCATAATGTATGCGGAGCTGCTCGGCTGCGCGTGGCTGCTGCTGACCTATGCGTTCTGCAGCTTCGGCAAGGCGGAGCTGCGCCCGATGGCGAGATTCGCCGAATGGCAGCTCCCCCCGAGCCTTAAGCTCGGCCTGCCGGTGCTCGCCGGCGCTTCGCTGATACTCTATCTCGTCAAGTTCTACGGCGCGCCCACCGTGTTCTTCACGGTGCTGATGCTGGTGCTGCCGCTCTTCTGGGCGATGGGCCTTGCTACGCTCCTCTACCTTGCGAGGCACCGCGGGGGCAGCGCCTTCTACACGGTGCTCGCCGTGCTCGCGGGCCTCATGGCGCCCTTCTTCATGGCGCTGATAGGCGTGGCCGACCTCTATGCCGGCATCCGCCGCAAGCTGATGCGCTCGGACAGGCTGATCCGCGAGGCGTTCGAGAGGGCCGAAAAGCTGCATCTCGACCGCGTGACCGTCGATTTCGGCGACGGGCGCGGCCCGCAGGTCATCGCCGTGCGCAAGCGCAGGCACGACGAGGCGTTTTTCGACAACAATACCGACTCTGCCGAAAACGAAACGAACGACAAAACCGGGGAGGGCGGGGAGGAACCCCCGAGGACCGATCCCGAAGACATAAACGGAGGTGAACCGAAATGAAAGTGCTGCTCAAGCAGGACGTACACGGCAAGGGCAAGGCCGGCGATATCGTTACCGTCAACGACGGCTATGCCATGAACTATCTTATCCCCAGGGGCTTGGCCATCGCCGCCGACGCGGCCACGATCAACGCGGCGAACAGCAAGAAGCAGTCCGAAAAGCACCGCAAGGAGGTGCAGCGCGCCAACGCCAAGGCGCTCGCGGCGGATATGAGCAAGCTGTCCGTCAGGATCTACGCCAAGGCCGGCGAGAACGACCGCCTCTTCGGCGCGATCACCGGCAAGGAGATCTCCGCCGCGCTCAAGGAGCAGTTCGATATCGACTGCGACAAGAAAAAGATCCGCCTCGACGAGCCGATAAAGGCGCTCGGCGTCTACAAGGTGCAGGCGCATCTGTTCGAAAAGACCGATTCCTCCTTCAAGGTGGAGGTGCTCCGCCTGGAGCAGTAAGCTTCTTCGCCCAATGA
This sequence comes from Bacillota bacterium, assembly GCA_016282255.1. Lineage (GTDB taxonomy): Bacteria > Bacillota > Clostridia > Christensenellales > CAG-138 > PeH17. The sequence goes on along the minus strand of JAEEKE010000097.1, from coordinate 10,619 downwards.
GGCCATGGGACCTCAAAACGCTATGGAAGAAAAGCAGAACACAATCCCGCATAATCCGGACGCGGAAAAATCCGTGCTCGGCAGCATGATCCTCGAGGCCGTCGCCGTCGAAAAGGCGATCGAAGCCCTTAAATCCGACGATTTCTACAGCGTCGCCCACAGGGATATCTTCGCCGCGATGGAGAGGCTGTATAACCTCGGCCGCAAGGTCGACGCGGTCACGCTCGCGGATATGCTCAGCCAGCAGGGCAAGCTCGAATCGGTCGGCGGCACGGAGTACATCTTCGAGCTTTCGATGTTCACGCCGGATACCTCGAACGTGCAGCGCTATATCAGCATCGTCGAGCAGCAGTCCGTGCGCAGGCAGCTAATCGGCGTCGGACGGACCATCTCCGAGGACGCCGCGGAGAGCACGAAGGATACCGACGGCATCCTCGACGACGCCGAGAGGAAGATCTACAACATCGCCATGCGCCGCACGAACGACGCGCTCGAGAGCATCGGGCCGATCTATACCAGGGTATATGACCAGATCGGCGATCTGCTGCAGCTCAAGGGCAAGCGCACCGGCATCCCCACGGGCCTGACCGACCTCGACGACCTTACCTCCGGCCTGCAGCGCAGCGACCTCATCATCGTGGCGGGCCGCCCGTCCGCCGGTAAATCGGCGTTCGCGTTCGGCATAACCGCGCACGCGGCGATCCGCGAGCACGCCAAGGTGGCGATCTTCAGCCTTGAGATGAGCAAGGAGCAGATCGTTATGCGCATCATGTCCGGCGAGACCGGCATCAATATGCAGAAGATCCGCACCGGCGACCTGGGCGCCTCGGAGCTGCTGCGCATAGCGGACCGCTTCAACACCGTGGGCGAGGCGAGCATAATGATCGACGATACCCCCGGCATCTCCGTCGCCGAGATCCGCACGAAATGCCGCAGGCTGCAGGCGATGCACGGGCTCGATATCGTGGTCATCGACTATCTGCAGCTTTTGCAGCCCTCGAACCGCGGCAGGGGCGACCGTTCCCGCGTGCAGGAGGTCACGGACATGACCCGCGGCCTAAAGATCCTGGCTAGGGAGCTCAATATCTCGGTCATACTGCTCTCGCAGCTCTCGCGCGAGCCCGACAAGCGCAAGGACCATACCCCGATCATGAGCGACCTTCGCGAAAGCGGCTCCATCGAGCAGGATGCGGACGTGATCATGATGCTCTACCGCCCGGCATCGTACCCCGAGACGAGGGAGGCGGCCGACGGCGACAATACCTCGTATATCAACGTGGCCAAGCACCGCAACGGCGCGACGCAGAACATACGCGTCATGTGGGTGCCCGAGCTCGCGAAATACACCAACTACGCTTCGGACGTGGAATAAAAACAGCATAAACGAAAACAGCCTTCGGGATCACCGGAGGCTGTTGCTTTTTACCGTATTCGCCGCTTATTTCGCAAACTGCGTTTCATAGAGCTCACTGTAGAACCCGGCTTTTTCAAGCAGTTCAAGGTGGCTGCCCTGCTCGACGATATGCCCGTCGCGCATAACGAGGATCAGGTCCGCGTCGCGGATCGTGGAGAGGCGGTGGGCCACGATGAAGCTCGTGCGGCCCTCCATCAATTTGTTGAACGCGTCCTGCACCAGCAGCTCGGTGCGCGTGTCGATAGAGGAGGTCGCTTCGTCAAGGATCAGCATCGGCGGCCGCAGCAGCATCACGCGCGCGATGCAGAGAAGCTGCTTCTGCCCCGCGGAGAGCGAGCCGCCCGCCTCGCCGAGCTCGGTGTCGTAGCCCTTCGGCAGACGGCGGATGAAGCCGTCGCAGTGCGCGGCGCGCGCGGCCTCGACGATCTCCTCTTCGGTGGCGTCCGGGCGGCCCATCGCGATGTTCCCGCGCACCGTGCCGGAGCCGAGCCAGGTATCCTGCAGCACCATGCCGAAGCGGGAGCGCAGCTCATGCCGCGTCATGGCGCGGGTGTCGATGCCGCCGAGCGAGATGCTGCCGCCGAGGACGTCGTAGAAGCGCATTATAAGGTTGATCAGCGTCGTCTTGCCGCAGCCCGTGGGCCCGACGATCGCGATGCGCTTGCCGCTGCCGACCGAGAGCGAGAAGTCCTTTATGAGCTCGCGCTCGGGCTCGTAGGAGAAATCGACGTTTTTAAACTCCATCGAGCCGTCGTCCGCGGCGGGCGAGAGGGCCGGCACGGGGTCGGGCGTCTGCTCGGAAGCGTCGATCAGCTCGAAGAGCCTCTCCGCGCAGGCGAGCGCGCCCTGCAGCTCGGCGATGACGCCGGAGATCTCGTTGAAGGGTTTGGTGTATTGGTTAGCATAGCTGAGGAAGGCCGAGAGCCCGCCCACGGTCAGCCCGCCCGAGATCACGCCGAACGCGCCGAGCACCGCCACGCCGGCGTAGATGAGGGAGTTGACGAAGCGGGTGGAGGGGTTGGTCAGCGACGAGATGAAGACCGCGCGCACCGAATGGCGGCGCAGGCGCTCGTTGACCTCGCCGAACCTTTCCTTCGCCGCGCTTTCATACCCGAAGGCGCGGATCAGCTTCTGTTCACCGGTGAATTCGTCGATCAGCGCGGTCGCCTCGCCCCTCGTCTTCGCCTGGGTGATGAAGCCCGAATAGGCGCGCTTCGCGATGAAGCCCGCGACCAGCAGCGAGAGCGGCGAAAGCAGCACCACGACGAGCGCGATCAGCGGATGGATGCTGAGCATGAAGGCGAGCGTGCCGACGATCGTGACCAGACCGGTGAAGAGCTGGGAGAAGCCGAGCAGCAGGCCGTCCGCAAGCTGATCCGCGTCCGCGATAAGGCGGCTGACGGTCTCGCCGACGGGGCGGGGGTCGAGCGATGAAAGCGGCAGGCGCTGGATGTGGGAGAAGGCCTCACTGCGTATCGCGCGCACCGTGCCGTAGGTGATGCGGTTGTTTATAAGCCCCATCAGGTACCCCGCGAGCGCCGCTGCGGCGGCGCTTATGCCGATGCCGATAAGATAGGGCACGAGGGCGGGAAGGTCCACGCGGCCGGCCTCGACGATGCAGTCGATGCCGCGGCCGACCAGCACGGGGATGAGCAGCGTCAGGCCCGAGGAAACGAGCGCGAGCAGCAGCGAAGCGGCCGCCGCCAGGCGGAAGCGCTTCAGCCTTTCAAGCAGCTTCTTCACGGTGCCCCGGGCGTCCTTGGCCTTTTCGCGCGGCTTCTTGACGGCAGGGATCCTCTTTTTCACGCGACCACCCCCTTCCCCTCGTCCTCGGGACGGAACTGGGTCCGGTAGATCTCGCGGTAGATCTCGCAGCTTTCGAGCAGCTCCTCATGCGTGCCGCTGCCGGCCATCCTGCCCTCGTCGAGCACGATGATGAGGTCGGCGCTGCGTATCGAGGCCGCGCGCTGGGAGACGATGAAGGTGGTGGGGCGGTCCGGGCGGCTGCGCAGCGCGGCGCGGAGCTTCGCGTCGGTCGCGTAATCGAGCGCGGAGGTGCTGTCATCAAGGATCAGGAGCTCTGCCTCCTTCATCAGCGCCCGCGCAATCGAGAGGCGCTGCCTCTGCCCGCCGGAGAAATTGCCCCCGCCGCGCAGGACCGGCGCGTCCAGCCCCTCGGGGCGCTCAAGGACGAAATCGAGCGCCTGCGCAGTCGAGAGCGAATCGAGCATCCGTGCTTCGTACGCGCCGGGAGCGCCCATCTGCAGGTTCGAGCGGACCGTGCCCGAGAGCAGGACCGCCTTCTGGGGCACGATCGAAACGCGTTCGCGGAGCGCTGCGGGGTCGAATTCACTAAGCTCCACGCCGTCTAAAGAGGCGCTGCCGGAGGTCGCCCTATAGAAGCCCGCGATCAGGTTCACGAGCGTGGTCTTGCCGCTGCCCGTGCCGCCGATGATGCCCACGGTATCGCCGGGCCGCGCGGTAAAGCTGATGTCACAGAGCGAGGGCGCGCCGGCGTTTTCATAGGTAAAGCAAACGTTTTTGAACTCCACTTCGCCGCGCCTCTGCCCGGCCCCGGGCGTCTTCGTGCCCGGGAGCTCCCCGTTTTCAAGGGCGAGCACGTCGCCCATCCTCGAGGCGCAGGCGGCGGCCTTGGCGATGCTTATCACCAGGTTCGCGGTCTTGACGAGCTCCACAAGGATCTGCGAAAGCAGGTTGTAGAGCGCTATGACCTGCCCCTGCGTCAGCCGCCCCGAATCGACGCGCAGCGCGCCGCTCCAGAGCAGTATGATGACGGCGGCGTTGACGGCCACGAGCGTCGCGGGGTTCAGCGCAGCCGAGATCCTGCCCACGCCGAGCTGCAGCTTTTCGAGGCGCTGCGTCCGCTTTTCGAATTCGCCTATCTCCTCCTCCTCGCGCCGGAACGCGCGCAGCACGCGCACGCCGGTCAGGTTTTCGCGCGCCGCCAAGGTCACGCCGTCGAGTGAGCCCTGCACCCGCTTATGCCTTGGGATCGCGGCGAGGAGTATCGAAAAGACGATGACGAGCAGCACGGCGATGACGCCCACGAAGATCAGCGCGCAGCGGGCGTCGATAGTGAAGGCGACCGCCATCGCGCCGAAGACCACGAAGGGCGAGCGCAGCAGCAGGCGCAGCGTGAGGTTGACGCCGTTCTGAAAGGTGTTGACGTCGCCCGTCATGCGGGTTATCAGCGTGGAGACGCCCGCGGAATCGAGGCGCGCGTAGCTAAGGCTCTGCACCTTGTCGAGCAGCGCCGCGCGGATATCCGTCGAAACGCCGATAGCGGCCTTCGCGGAGAAATACTGCGCCGTGACCGCGAGGCTGAGACCGACGGCCGCGAACAGCAGCAGTATGCCCCCGCGCGAAAGAATGAAGGCCCTGTCGCCGTTCTTGATGCCCACGTCGATGATCGAGGCGATCACGAGCGGCACTATCAGCTCGAGCGTCGCCTCCATGAACTTGAACAGCGGCGCGAGCACGGTCTCGATCCTGTATTTTTTAAAGAAGACCCAAAGCCGCTTCATTCCCGTTCGCCCTCCCTGCCGACCAAACGTACCGCGAAGCGGCAGACGACCGCGCCTGCCCGCTCGATGATCCATGCGGGCAGGTCCTCTATGCAGACGGTATCGTCATAGCACAGCCCGGCCGAATCGAGCGCGCGGCGAAAGAGCGCCGTCAGGGCCGCCACGTCGAACTCCCGGGGGGTGGAGGCCTCGAAGAAGGCGCAGGCGCAGGGACCGCCCGGAAGGGTCACGTTCGCATTCTGCGCGTCGCCGTATTTAAAGATGAACAGCGGTCTCTCGGCGCGGATATCCACCGCGATGCCGAGGTAGTAGCCCAGCTTCTTATAGCTCAGCTCCAGCTCCGTGTCCCCGCTCAGCCTTATCGCGGCGGCGGGCTGCATGGGCAGGTCCTCAAGGAACACGCGCACGCTGTCCGCCTCGATAAGCGTCGGGCGGGAAAAGCGCTTTATATAGCTTTCGCGGATGCGGATGCGCTGGCGCAGATATCTAAACGAATCGTTGAGGCGCGCAAGCTTGCCCTCGAGGCGGCTGCAGCATTCAAGCGCCACGGAGAGGTTGCGCCCGCTGTCGCCCTCGTTTTCGGGATCGTCCCCGGCCATCAGCACGCTGCGTATCTCCTCGAGCGAGAGCCCGGCGGCCTGCAGCAGCTTTATCGTCTCCATACGCGGTATCTGCACCGCATCGTACTCGCGGTAGCCGTTTTCATAGACCCGGGCGGGCTTTAAAAGGCCGATCTCGTCGTAGTAGAAAAGCGTCCGTTTCTCGATGCCGCACGCGGCGGCGAATTCTCCCGTCTTCATAAGCCGACCTCAAAAAAACTTCGAAAAGGGGTTGACTATAACGCTGCGTTATAGTGTATAATCATTATAGCATAGAGGAGCGGCTGAGGCAAGCCGCTTCGCATGGGACCGACACCTTCTTTTGCCGCAAGGCTGCATAGTGTTCCTTTCTTGACCGAAAACCGCTGCCGCAAGCGGTTTTCGGTTTTTTGGCGATTTTTGCGCGAAATGCGGCCCAAACGCCCGTTTTCGGTTGCGATTTGCTCCGGAAAATATTATAATGAAGCCGTAAGAAAACGAAAAGCGGGAGCTTATCATGAAAGTAACCTTCATCGGCGCCGCTCACGAGGTGACGGGCAGCCTGACCCTCATAGAGCTTGAAAACGGAAAGCTGCTCGTGGACTGCGGCATGGAGCAGGGCAGGGACATCTTCGTCAATCAAAGCCTCGCCGTGGACGCCGCCTCGATCGACGCGGTGCTGCTGACCCATGCGCATATCGACCATTCGGGCAAGCTGCCGCTGCTCTATAAGCAGGGCTTTCGCGGCAAGGTCTACGCGACCCGCGCCACGGCGGCCCTTGCGGACATCATGCTGCGCGACTGCGCGGCGATCCAGGAGTCCGACGCCGAATGGAAGAACCGCAAGCGCAAGCGCTCGGACGACCCGTTCTTTACGCCGATCTATACTATGAAGGATACCGAGGGCCTGCTCCGCTGCATGCGCCCGGTCGGGGAGGGCGAAAAGCTCCGCATCCTCGAGAACGTCGAGATCCGCTTCACGGACAACGGGCATCTGCTCGGCTCGGCGGCGATCGAGGTCTGGCTGAGCGAAGGCGGCGAAACGAGGAAGTTCGTGTTCAGCGGCGACGTCGGCAACAAGAACAAGCCGATCCTGCGCGACCCCACGCCGATAGCCGAGGCGGATTACGTCATGATAGAATCGACCTACGGCAACCGCCTGCACGATTCGGCCGAGTCCGACCACGTTTTGCAGCTCGCCGAGGCGATAAAGACCACGCTTTCCCGCGGCGGCAACGTCGTGGTGCCGAGCTTTGCCGTGGGCAGGACGCAGGAGCTGCTCTATATGATCCGCCTCGCGAAGCTGCGCGGCCTCTTCGGCAGGGACGACCGCTTCCGCGTCGTGGTCGACAGCCCGCTCGCGGAGGAGGCGACGGGCATCTTTCTGCAGTCCGACCCCTCCTGCTTCGACGGCGAGACCGCCGCAATGATCAAAAACGGAGTCAATCCGCTGTATTTTGACGGCCTGGAGCCCAGCGTTTCGGCGGAGGAATCCAAGGCGCTCAACGACGACCCCGAGCCCAAGGTCATCATCTCCGCAAGCGGCATGTGCGAGGCCGGGCGTATCCGCCACCACCTCAAGCACAACCTATGGCGGCCCGAATCGCTGATCCTGTTCGTAGGCTATCAGACGCCCGGCACGCTCGGCCGGCTGATCCTCGACGGCGCGGAAAAGATCAAGCTCTTCGGCGAGACGATCGCCGTCAAGGCCGAGGTGAAGTACCTGCCCGGCACGAGCGGGCACGCGGACAGGAACGGCCTTAAGGAATGGCTTTCGGGCTTTGAGAATAAGCCCCGGCGCGTGTTCGTCAACCATGGCGACGACGCGGTCTGCGCCGAGTTCGCCGAATTCCTTCACGGCCTCGGCTATGAGAGCATGGCGCCGTACAGCGGCACGGAGTTCGACCCGATAAAGAACGAATTCGTCCTCGTCACCGAGGGCGTGCCCGTCACCGAAAAGAAGGCCGGAAGCGGAACGGAGAGCAGCGGCGCGCAGCGCTCGAAGCAGCTTTCCGGCGAGCTCGAGCAGGCGGCAAGGCGCATCTGTGAGCTTGTTTCCGCCATGGCGGACGGCTCGAACGCCGATAAGGAAAGGCTGCTGAGGCAGCTTGAATCGATATGCAAAAAATGGAAAATAAACAGGAATACGGGGGAAAAATAAAATGCAGTACGTAAAACTCGGTAAAACCGGCCTCAGGGTCTCGCGCATCGGCTTCGGCGGCATCCCGATCCAGAGGATCGAAAAGGACGAGGCGCCCGCGCTGATCGACGCGCTGATCGAAAACGGCGTCAACTACATCGACACCGCGCGCGGCTACACGGTCAGCGAGGAATGGATCGGCGCAGCGATCGAGGGCAGGCGCGACTGCTTCGTGCTCGCCACCAAGAGCATGGCCAGGGATAGGGAGGGCATGGCGAAGGATATCGAGACCAGCCTAAGGAACCTCCGCACGGATCATATCGACATCTATCAGGTGCATAACCCGAGCATGGAGCAGCTTGAGACCGTGCTCGCCCCGGGCGGCGCGCTCGAGGCGCTCACGGAGGCAAAAGCCGCGGGCAAGATCCGCCATATCGGCATCACGGCCCACGCTATCGCCGTGTTCGAGAAGGCGCTGACCCTCGACTGGGTAGAGACCATAATGTTCCCCTACAATATCGTGGAGAGCCAGTGCTCTCAGCTTTTGCCGCGCTGCCGCGAAAAGGATATCGCGTTCATCGCGATGAAGCCCCTCGCGGGCGGCGCGATAGAGGACAGTGAGGCCGCGATGCGCTATATCGCGGCAAACGAGCTCGTGACCGTCGCCATCCCCGGCATGTATTCGGCTGAGGAGGTCGCTTCTAACGTCCGCGCAGGCTCCGATACCTCGCCGCTTACGGCGGACGAACAGGCGCGCGTCGCCAAGGTCAAGAAGGAGCTCACCGGCAATTTCTGCCGCCGCTGCAACTACTGCGCGCCCTGCACCGTGGGCATCAGCATCCCGAACGTGTTCCTCTTCGCGGGCTATCTCGAGCGCTACGGCCTCGCCGACTGGGCGAAGGGCCGCTATGCGACGCTCAAGGTCAAGGCGAGCGAGTGCATCGAATGCGGCGCCTGCGAAACGCGCTGCCCCTACGGCCTGCCCATAAGGAAGATGCTCAAAAAGGCCGCGCTGGAGTTTGAGGGCGTCGAAAAATAACGTAATACGAGGGGAAAACGCATGAAACACAGGGTGATCATCGGAAACGGCGACAGCTCGTTCTACGGGCTGAAAAAGGAATTCTTCAGCCCCGGCGAGGAGGTGCGCTTCACCGTCATGTTCCCGACCGACGTCAACACGTACGTGACCTCCGCCGACGCTTCGGTCGAGCAGGAAAAGGTCGAGGGCTTCACCGGGTATTATTCCTTTATCATGCCCGATCACGACGTCAAGGTCGATATCACGCATTCCGGCGGCATGACGGCGATGCGGCGGCCCGAGCCCGAAAAGCGGATCGAATACAAGACCTGCCCCGAATGCGGCGCAAAGCTCGAAAAGACCTTTAATTTCTGCACGGAATGCGGCGCCCGGCAGCCCGGGAACACGACCTGCCCCGAGTGCGGCGCGCAGGTCGAAGAGGGAAGAAAGTTCTGCCCCGAATGCGGCACAAGGCTCCCCTGAAACAACAAAGCAAAACGGCGGACTCCGGAAAAAACCGGGGTCCGCCGCTTTTGTTTTTCAGGCTCAGTTTTTGTTCTTTTCGGCCATTATATCGAGGATCGTTTCCTCGACGGGCAGCATGTCCCTCGCGACGCGCGCCATGTTCAGGATCGTTAAGTCGGGCGTGGGGCCGAGGATACCGTGCACGCTCTCCGCGCCCAAGCCCTTCACCGCCATCTCCGCGGCGGCGAACGCCATATCCACGCCCACGGCCGCCTTGAGTGAGCACCCGGTGTTCCCGCCGTGGCAGATCATGCCGGTGACGGACGCGGCCATGGAGTTGAGCGCGTGCGAAAGCAGCTTTATAAGCTCGTCAGGCGTCGGTATTCCGCTGTTTTCCCGGAAGGCTAAAAGATAGGTCAGCCCCAGCGCCGCGCCGGTCCCGCCCGCGAGCACGCAGCCGCAGGCCGAGGAGAGCAGGCCGGAGTTCTCCTTGATGTACATCGTAACGAGCGCGGAGAGCAGCAGCGCCTTCCGTTCGTCGTCCCGCCCGCAGCCGTGGAACACCGCCGCCTCGTGCACGGGCAGGGCACAGAGGATCCCGTGGCTGCCGCTGCCGGTTATCGCCATGGCGGGGGCCTTCGCGCCGCGCACGCGCGCCTCTATCGCTCCGCAGGTGAGGAGCAAAGCGCGCTCACGGCAGGTATCGCCGGCGCCGACGCGCGCCAGGGTCAGCGGCATCAGCCCTGCCCGGCGGCCCTCCTCAAACAGAGCAAGATCCATCCTAACCGCCTCGTCGAGGAAGCCGAGCCCGTCCGCGACGCCGTCCTCATAGAGGCCGCGCACGATATTTTCAAAGCCCGCCGAGGAGACGCGGAACGCGGGCCTCTCATCTTGGGATAGGGCGGAGGCGCCCGCTTCGAGCGTTTCAGCGCCGTTCACCTTCAGCGAAACGAGCCGGTCGTGCCGGCCCTCGATCACGGCTTCGGCGCGCTCATCGCCGGAGACGACCTCGACGGTTATGCTGATCTCGGGGGAGATATCGCCGAGAAAGGCGCTCGCACATCCCTCGTCTACGAGCCGCTTCGCTTCGTTTATATCGATCTTCGTTATGTTTTCGAGCGCGCCGAGGCGTAGCGCCGGGTCACCGCCGACGGCGCCGAGCGCGGCGGCGAACGCGCAGCCCATACCGTCCGTGCCGGGCACAAAGCAGGTGAACGAGTTCTTATAGATGCCGGAATTGAGGCGGCAGGTCACCTTTTCGGGCTTTCCTTTCAGCGCGCGGGCGGCCGCGGCCGCGGCATAGGCTATCGCGCCGGGCTCGGTCACGCCGAGCGAGGGCGTGAGGTCGAGCCTGACCGCATCGATCAGTTTTTCGGTAAGCGCTGTCAAATCAAATCTCCTTTCAGCCGTCGATGCAGCTTTGAAGCGCCGCGACGGTCTCGCCCGCCGACCGGAACAT
>JAEEKE010000096.1 GCA_016282255.1 Bacillota bacterium | reverse complement strand
CGCCGATCTCGACGAGCAGGATGTCGGGTTCAAGGGTGGAGGCCGTTCTGCGGATGCGCAGCTTGATCTCGTCCGTGATATGGGGTATGACCTGAACTGTGCCGCCGTGATAGCCGCCGTTGCGCTCGCGCTCGATGACGGCGGAATAGATCTGGCCCGTGGTGGTATTGTTGAGCCGGGTCAGCTCCTCGTTGATAAAGCGCTCGTAGTGGCCGATGTCGAGATCGGTCTCGGCGCCGTCCTCGGTCACGAACACCTCGCCGTGCTGGTAGGGGTTCATCGTGCCGGGATCGACGTTGAGGTAGGGGTCGAGCTTCATGATGGAGATACGGTAGCCCCGGGCTTTTAGAAGGCGCCCGAGGGAGGCCGCGGTTATGCCCTTGCCGAGGCCCGACACAACGCCGCCGGTAACGAAAACGAGCTTGGTATCCATGGTTTCCTCCTGGGGTATGGACCTGCGGCGTGCTCGGGGCCGCGGGTCCGGTCTGTTTATTATAACCGCTTCAAGGGGTTATACGGCTTTTATGGCGCTATCTTTCCTCGCGGAAATACGCAAGGCCAAGCGCCTCGGGGGGCTGATCCTCCTTCTTCTTGCGCAGGGAGACGATGATCAGCACTATGATGGTGACCACGTAGGGCAGCATGCGGAAGATCTCCTGCGAGCGCCTCGTCAGCCCCGCCGCGAACAGCAGGTACGCCCAGAAGAAGATGCCGAAGAGGTAGCTGCCCCAGATGGAGCGAAGGGGCTTCCACGTCGCGAAGATGACGAGCGCGACGGCGAGCCAGCCGAGGTTTTCGATCGTGCCGTCGTTCGCCCAGGTGCCCTTGACGTAGTCCATGACGTAGTACACGCCGCCCAGGCCCGTTATGCCGGTGCCGATGCAGGTGGCAAGGTATTTGTTCCTCGTCACGTTGATGCCCGCGGCGTCCGCCGTGGCGGGGTTCTCGCCGATCGCGCGAAGGTTAAGGCCGCGGTTGGTCCTGTTGAGGAAGATATGAACTATCACGGCCACGATGATCGCAAGATACACCATGAAGCCGTAGTTGAAGAAGAGCTGCTTGACGATATCCGGCAGGGGCAGGAACGAGAATATGCCGGTGCGGAAGACCTTGCTTGTGGCCGCGACGCTGATCTGGCCCACGCCGCCCGCGAGCTTGTTGAGCGAGCCGCCGAAGAAGTTGGCAAGGCCCGCGCCGAAGATGGTGAGCGTAAGGCCCGTGACGTTCTGGTTCGTGCGCAGGGTGATGGTCAGGAAGCTGTAGATAAGTCCGCCGAACGCCGCCGCGGCGAAGGCCGAGATAAGCGCTATCAGCAGCATAAGGATCGGGACCGGGGCCCTGCCCGCGGCTTCGCAGGCGCTCTCGTAGAAGAACGCGCCGGCAAGGCTCGCTATGCCGCCCATATACATGGTGCCCGGCACGCCGAGGTTGAGGTTGCCGCTCTTTTCGGTCAGTATCTCGCCGACGGAGCCGAACAGGATGACCGTGCCGAAGGAGATGGCCGCCTGGAAAAGAGTTATGAATACCTGCATTTTCCCGCCCTCCTTTACGCCTTGACGGGGACGGAGCCTTCCTTTGCCTCGTCCTTTGCGCCGCCGATGCGGTAGTTGATGAAGAATTCGCTGCCGAGGATGAAGAAGAGGATCACGCCCATGATCATCTTGGACAGGTTGTCGTTGATATTGAACCGGGAGGCGATCTCCTTTGCGCCCATCTCGAGGAACACGAGCAGGAAGGAGATCAGGATCATAACGAAGGTGTTGAACTTGGCGAGCCAGGCCACGATGATGGCGATGAAGCCCCTGCCGCCGGCGGTGCTGACGGAGATCGTGTGCCCCTGCCCGGCGACCGCTATGAAGCCCGCAAGCCCGCAGATCGCGCCCGAGAGGGTGACGGTGCGGACCGTGACGGCGGGCACGCTGATGCCGGCGTACTTGGCGGTGTTGTGGCTCTCGCCCACGACCGCGATCTCGTAGCCGTGCTTGGTGTAGCGCAGGTAGAAGAAGATCAGCACCACCAGCGCGAACACGATCAGCACGTTCATGCCGTACATCTGCCCGAATATGGGCGGGAACCAGCCCTTCATCGTGTCGGGATTGATCGTGCCCACGATGCCGGAGCCGTAGGAGTTTTCCCAATAGGTCACGAAGAACGCGGTGAGCTGAATCGCGATGTAGTTCATCATCAGCGTAAAGAGCGTTTCGTTCGTGTTGAGCCTCGCCTTCGAGAGGGCGGGGATGAAGCCCCACAGGCCGCCCGCCGCGAGCGCCGCGACGCACATGATGATGAGCAGCAGCCAGCTCGGCAGGTCCTTTAGGTAGATCATGCAGGCCGCCGCCGCGATGCCGCCCAGAAGGATCTGACCCTCGGCGCCGATGTTCCAGAACTTCATCTTGAACGCGGGGGCGAGGCCGACGCCGATGCAGAGCAGCATCATGACGTCGCGCACGGCGTTCCAGATCCTGCGCGAGGTCCCGAACACGCCCGCGAACATGGTGCTGTAGACCTTGAGCGGGTTCATCTTCGTCAGGCCGTAGATGATGACCGCGTCGAGCAGCAGCGCAAGGACTATCGCCGCAAGGCGGATGAGCCACTGCTTCCATCGCGGCATGTTCATTCGTTTACTTATGCGAAGCATGGGGATCTCCTTTATAGTAATGGGGTGAGCTTGTTTATCGTGTGCGGCCCGGTCACTCGGCCTTTGCCGCCGCGTTGGTCATCATCAGGCCGACCTGGTCCTTCCTTGCGGTGCGGCCGTCGACTATGCCGCTGATCCTGCCGGCGCAGAGCACCATGATGCGGTCGCAGAGCTCGAGCAGAACGTCGAGGTCCTCGCCGACGTAGATGACGGCGCTGCCGGCGAGCTTCTGCTTGTTGAGCAGGTGGTAGATCGCGTAGCTCGTGTTGATGTCGAGCCCGCGCACGGCGTAGGCGGCCATCATCAGCGAGGGGTCGCTCGCGAGCTCGCGGCCCACGAGCACCTTCTGCACGTTGCCGCCCGAGAGCTTGCGCACGGGGGTCTCGAGGTTCGGCGTCATGACCTCCAGCTCCGAAACGACCTTTTTCGCGAGATCGTAGGGCTTTTTGCGGTCGGTCAGACCCAGCCTGCCCTCCTTGTAGCTCCTCAGCATCATGTTGTCGGGGATGTTCATGTTGCCGACGAGGCCCATGCCGAGCCGGTCCTCGGGCACGAACGCGAGCCGGATGCCGAGCGCGCGTATCTGCTCGGCGTCATACTTTTTAAGATCCTCTTCCTTGCCCGTCTTGGGGTCGATATAGATCATGGACGAGCCGCTCATCGTGGGGATGAGCCCCGCGATGGCCTCGAGCAGCTCCTTCTGGCCGCTGCCGGTGATGCCCGCGATGCCGAGGATCTCGCCGCTGTAGGCGTCGAACGCGACGTCGTCGAGGCGGAGCACGCCCATATGGTCCTTCACGGAAAGGTTCCTGACCCTGAGGCGCAGCTTCTTTTCCTCAACGAACGGGCGCTCGATATTGAGCGTGACCGCGTGCCCGACCATCATGTCGGAAAGCTTCTGCACGTCCGCGTCCTTCGTTTGGATATCGCCCACGTATTCGCCCTTGCGCAGTATCGCCACGCGGTCGCTGATCGCAAGCACCTCGTTGAGCTTGTGGGTGATGATGACGATGCTCTTCCCGTCCGCCTTCATCGAGCGCATGACGCCGAACAGCGCGTCGGTCTCCTGCGGGGTGAGCACGGCGGTGGGCTCGTCTAAAATAAGGACGTCCGCACCCCGGAAAAGCGCCTTGACGATCTCGAGCGTCTGCTTTTCGGATACGGACATCTCATAAACTTTTTTATCGGGGTCGACGGCGAAATGATAGCGGTCGCAGATCTCGCGGATCGACTGCTTGGTCTTTTTAAGGGACACGTTCATGCCCAGCTTGACGTTCTCGGCGGCGGTGAAAACGTCCACAAGCTTGAAATGCTGGTGGATCATGCCGATGTGCAGATCGTGCGCGTCCTTCGGGGAGCGGATATCGACCTCTTTGCCGCTGACGATGATGCTGCCGCTGTCCGGGTAGTAGATGCCGGAGAGCATGTTCATCAGCGTGGTCTTGCCGCTGCCGTTCTCGCCGAGCAGGGAGAGGATCTCGCCCTTCATGATCTCGAGCGAAACGTTATGGTTCGCACGAATGCTGCCGAAGCTCTTGCAGATGTCCGTCATGCGGACGGCGCACTCGCGCCTTTCGCCCTCACCGTGAACGGTGTTTGCGCTTTCCATGTTGCACGTCCTTGAAAATATTTATTGCGGTTTGTCGTTAAACGCGGGCGCTCCCGCGCTGTGAACAAACAAAACCACAAATTATATTATAGCAGAAACAGAGGGGATTGTAAACCCGGGAAATGACGGAAAAGCGTATATTTGAGTGAAAAAAGGCTGCACAGCATGGCTTCCCCTATGAGGGGAAGCTGTCCCGAAGGGACAGATGAGGTGGATAAGCGGCGGGAAAGTGAAGCCTCGTGCACCAATGGGGACGGTTCTCTTTGGTGCAGGACGGGCTGAACCCAACTTCATGCTGCATATTGCACCAAAGAGAACCGTCCCCATTGGTGCAGTCCGACCGTCCTCCGCGGCAAACATGCCCCGCAGCAAAAACGGGCGGCAGATTGCCGCCCCTACGATAATATTACGTTTGATAACTGAAAAATTGCTGTGAAAACATCCAAAACAACGCAGGGGAGGCAATCTGCCGCCCGCGGATATCGCGTACCGGGGCAGGGGAAGATATTATCCGTCCGCAGGCAACAGGCGGAACAAATGACGATGGAAAAACGAACATCATCGCATGGCTTCCCCTATGAGGGGAAGCTGTCCCGAAGGGACTGATGAGGTGGAAAAACGGCGGGAAATAAAAGCCTCGTGCACCAATGGGGACGGTTCTCTTTGGTGCAGGACGGGCTATACCCAACTCCATGCTGCATATTGCACCAAAGAGAACCGTCCCCATTGGTGCAGTCCGACCGTCCTCCGCGGCAAACATGCCCCGCAGCAAAAGCGGGCGGCAGATTGCCGCCCCTACGATAATATTACGTTTGATAACTGAAAAATTGCAGTAAAAACACCCAAAACAACGTAGGGGCGGCAATCTGCCGCCCGTTGGTTACATACGGAGTATTGTTCGATTTTTAAAAGCCAGCCAAGTCGCGGTTCGACCCCTCATCAGCCCCTGCGGGGCAGCTTCCCCCCGGTGGGAAGCCATGCGCCGGTGTTTTGCTTCGTTTTTACCTTCCCGGCACTATCGGGCAGTCCCAGAACAGCAGCCGGCCCTCGTGCTCGTCGGCGATGCGGATGACCTGCACGGTCAGGGCGTCGATATCGTACTTTTTGAGCGCGCAGATGCGGTGCAGCACCACGCCGGCGGAGAGGTCGGTATCGTCGAACTCCTCGAATTCGCCGACGGCGAAGCCCTTCTGCCTTGCGGCCTCGATGAACGCGTTGCGCGCGGGGTCGCTTTTGAACGCGATATGCAGGTTCAGGCGGCGGGGCGCGTCGGAATCGCCGAGGTCATAGTGCTGGGCGAGGATCTCCTCGTTGCGCACGGTCTGGTACTTCGCGGCGTCGGGGTAGAGGATGCGGAAATAGGTGCCCCAATCCTCCTCCTTCTTGCCGCCCGCGCGGCAGACGAAGCCCTTTTCCGCCTCGCAGAGCTGCTTGAGCGCGTCGTACTCCGGCTTGGAGGGCAGGTAGAAATAATACTGCCGTATCGTCCCGGTCTCGATGGCGCCGACGGGCACGAGGTCGAGCTTCTTTCGGCACTTGGCGGCGAAGGCGTCCATCCTGCGCTTTTCGAGGAAGCCGGGCTGCGCGCCCTCCTTTTTGGAGCTGCAGCCGACGTAGGCGAGGATCGGGTATTTCGCGTCCGGCGCGCCGTCGTAGAGCGAAAGGTCGACCGAGAAGCGGGCGGGCTCGCCGTCGAGCCGCCAGTCGTACTGCAGGATATCGCTGTTTTCGGGCCTCAGTTTCACTTATTTTCTCTCTTTCCGAAGAGAACGCGGGTTTGCCGCGTTCTCGTTGCTTTTATTCCTTGGGGATCAAAACCGCCTTGATCCTGCGGACGCCGGCGCTCGAGGCCTCCTCCTTCTTGATCCTGAAGGTGCCCAGCTCGCCGGTGTGGGTGGCGTGCGGGCCGCCGCACATCTCGCAGGAGTAATCGCCCATCGTGTAGACCTTGACGATATCGCCGTAGGTGAAAAGACCTATGGCGCCGCGCTCCTTGGCCTCCTCATAGGGCATCTCCTCGCAGGTGATCGGCACGTCCGCCGCGATCGCGTCGTTGACGAACTTTTCGACTTCCTTCAGCTCCTCGGGCGTGACCTTCCTGCCGAAGGAGAAGTCGAAGCGGAGCCTCTCGGGGGTGATGTTGGAGCCCTTCTGGGAGATCGTATCGTCATTAAGGACCTTGCGAAGGCCCGCCTGCAGCAGGTGCGTGGCGGAATGGAGCTTGGTGGTCTCCTCGGAGTGGTCGGCAAGGCCGCCCTTGAACTTCTGCTCCGCGCCGGCCCTCGATTTGGCCTGATGCTCGGCGAACGCCGCGCGATAGCCCTCGATGTCGACGGTCAGGCCGTTCTCGCGGGCAAGCTCCTCGGTGAACTCGATCGGGAAGCCGAAGGTGTCGAACAGGTGGAACGCGGTCACGCCGTCCATGCGGCCGTCCGGGAAGCTGTGCTTGATGCGCTCGAACTCCCTTGTGCCCTGGTTCAGCGTGCGCTGGAAGGCCTTCTCCTCCTTGTCGAGCTCGGCGGCGATATGCTCGCGGTGCTCGCTCAGCTCGGGGTAGACCTCGCCGTAGGTGGCGACGACGGCCTCGGCGACCCTGGAGAGGCTCATCTCGGGCATGCCCAGCTGCATCGCGTAGCGGAGCGCGCGGCGGATGATCCTGCGCAGGATATAGCCCTGGTCGACGTTCGAGGGGACGACGCCGCGCTGGTCGCCCAGCATGAAGGCGGCGGTGCGCATATGGTCCGCGATGATGCGGAACGCCTTGGTGACGGCGGGGGAGTCGCCGTAATTCTTGCCGGAAAGCTCGGCGATCCTCGAAAGGATGCCGGTGAACGCGTCGGTGTCGTAGACGCTCTCTACACCCTGGAGCGTGGCGACGGTGCGCTCTAATCCCATGCCGGCGTCGACGTTCTTCTGCGCGAGGGGCTCGTAGCGGCCGTCCGCGGTCTTGTTGTACTGCATGAAGACGTCGTTCCAGATCTCAAGGTACTTGCCGCAGTCGCAGCCGGGGAAGCAATCCTCCCCACAGGGCTCCTTGCCGGTGTCGATGAACATCTCGGTATCCGGGCCGCAGGGGCCGGTCTGGCCGGCGGGGCCCCACCAGTTGTGCTTGCGGCCGAGGTAGAAGATATGGGAGGGATCCACGCCCATCTCGACCCAGCGGTCGTGGGCTTCCTCGTCCTTCGGGAGGCCCTCCTCGCCCGCGAAGCAGGTGAAGTAGAGCTTATCCTTATCGATGCCGAGCCATTTCTCGTCGGTCAGGAACTCCCAGCTCCATTCGATCGCCTCGCGCTTGAAGTAATCGCCGAGGCTCCAGTTGCCGAGCATCTCGAAGAAGGTGCAGTGGCTGGCGTCGCCCACCTCGTCGATATCGCCGGTGCGGACGCATTTCTGCACGTCGCAGAGGCGGCTGCCGGCCGGATGCTTCGCGCCGAGCAGATACGGCACGAGCGGATGCATGCCCGCCATGGTGAACAGCGCCGTCGGGTCGTTCTCGGGGATCAGCGAGGAGGAGGGGATCACGGCGTGACCCTTCTCGCTGAAGAACTGCAGGAAGAGCCTGCGAAGCTCGGAAGTAGTCAGGTTTTTCATGGGTTTACACCTCGGTTTTGTGGATTATCAAAACAATATTATAGTGCAGGCAAAGGAGTATTGTCAAGAGCGGACCGCGGCGTTAAAAAGCAAAAACGGCCTTTCGGCCGTTTGCGGGGGATACGGTTTTTCATTTACAGCTCGATAAGCCCCATAGCGCAGCGCATGATCATCAGCGCGTCGGAAACGGTGACGGTATAGCTGCCGTCGACGTCCGCAGCGGTGAACTGATCGCCCTCGAGCTCAAGCAGGCTCATCGCCGCGCGCAGCGCCATCAGCGCGTCGGAAACGGTGACCTCGCCGTTCTGGTCCACGTCGCCGTTGATGAACTCGGCGCTGACGCAGTCCATCGCGACGGACTGCACGAAGTAGCTGCCCGAGAAATAGGATTCGGTGACGGAGTCGACCAGGTCGGCCGAGCCGTTGAAGTGGTAGACGCAGTCCTCGGCGATGTAATAGCCCTCATACGGCGCGATCATGCAGCCCTGGCTGTACTGGTGGGTGGGATCGAAGGGCTCCTGCTCGCTGAACATGTCGTGACCCTCGGTGTTGTCGTGCCAGTACTGGTAGACGAGCACGTATTCGGGGTTCTCCTCGACGTAGAGGTTGGCGGAGAACTCGGGCGTATTGCCGGCCACCGGGGGACGGAGGCCCTCGATGTAGACCTCATGGATGGCGACGTCGCGGGTCGGCTCGGCGGCGAGGGTGAGGGGGACGGCCAAAACGAGGACCGCCGCAAGAAGCAGTGCGGTAAGTTTTCTCATAAACGTTATCTCTCTTTCCGGCTTTCACCTTGGATTTGCCTGTATTATAATACGAAAATGCGGTCGTGTCAAACTTCAACAAACAAAAAGAACGGCTGTGTTGGCCGTTCTTATACAGCTTTTTTGCCTGCTTCCGGCGCTTACTCGACCATTGCGTTCAGCATATCGGTCACTTCATTCAGCCAGTCGCCCTCATAGAGCTCCACCATGCCGGCGTCGGCCGCGGCGGCGAGCTTGGGGTTCACGGGCAGCTTCGCGGTCAGGGGGATGAACAGGCGCTTCGCGGTCTCCTCGACGCGGCTCTCACCGAAGATGAAGGTGCGTTCGCCGCAGTGGGGGCACTCGAAATAGCTCATGTTCTCGACCAGCGCCAGCACGGGGATATTCATCATATTCGCCATGTTGACGGCCTTTTCGACGATCATCGAGACCAGCTCCTGCGGGGAGGTGACCACGATTATGCCGTCCACGGGCAGGCTCTGGAACACGGTCAGCGGCACGTCGCCGGT
>JAEEKE010000095.1 GCA_016282255.1 Bacillota bacterium | reverse complement strand
TAGTGGACACGAGCTACGTCTTCACCTCGGTGCAGCAGGTAACGCCCGCCGCGTTCCTCGCCGCATATGCCTCTGGCGTCCCCTTCAACCTGATCTTCGCCGGAGCGACGGTGATCTTTCTGCTGATACTCGCAAAGCCCCTCCTCAATAAGCTCGCCCGGATAAAGAAAAAACACGGCGTGTTCAGATAGCCGTGAAAGCCTGTTTGAAAACCGTCAGCCCCTGCGCCTGAGCAGCGAGAGCAGCAGCATCGCCCGGATCAAGACCGACGGTTATTATTCGCTGAGCATAGGCGGCGAGGGCGTGAGCCGCTATTTCGATATCATCTCCATTTGGGACTGAGCCTGGTCCGTCCCGATATGCCCGCAGCAGAAAAGCTCCGAAGGAAGTATCCTCCGGAGCTCTTAATATTATCGGGATATGCGTTTTCTCATTTTCCGAACGGCTTCACCGGTTCCTCCGGGATCACGCTGTCCGAAACGGGCCGTACGAGCAGAGTGCCGTCCCCGAGGATCACCGCGCGCCAGCCGTACAGTCCAGGGATGTATTTTTTAACGCCCGAAGCGATCACGCGCGGGAAGAGGTCGACTTCATCCGGCGTTTCCGATCTTTCCGGTACGAACGCCCATGCGACGAGCTTCCCGTCCTCGGTGAGATAGTCGTTTGCGAGCGCCATGTGCCGCCGGACGTGCTCCGCCGCCTTTGTCGGAACGGTGACCATTTCCCCGTGGCCCAGGCCTAGCAGATTGCCGCGGTTGAAGCCCCAGACCCACAGGCTGCCGTCCTCCAGGATCGCGGAACAGGCGGTCAGCACGGTATCCTCGGTATCCGACCAGTACCAGCTCATAAGCTCGCTCGACCGGATATCACAGCTCTTGACGTCCGTCAGTATCGCCTTGGGCGTGAGCTGCTCAGTGCCGCCCGTGCCGAGCGCGCCGTGGGGATCGCTGCCCCAGGAATAGAGCGTGCCGTCCTTGCCGAGCGCGAGCACCATATCGGTGTCGCAGGCGTAGACCGCCTCTATGCCGTCCATGATGTGCACGGGCGCGTACCTCGGCTCCTTGTCCCCTGTGCCGAGCTCGCCGCCCCTGTTGCTGCCCCAGCCCCAGAGCCCGCCCGACGGGTCGACAACGAAGCAGTCGTGCGGCCCGGAATCGGAGTGCCCTATGTATTCGAACGCATACACGTATTTGTCATTCCCAAAGATCATCACCGGCTCTGCCTGCACCTCCGCATTGCCGCAGCCGGTCAGAGGATCTCTGCCGTTGCCGCCCCAGGCCCAGAGCCCTCCGCCAAAGTCGAGCCCGTAACATACGCTTATGCACGGCCAAACCATAGTGGCGTCTTCAAAGACGAGCCGGGGCACGGACCGATCGCCGAAGCGGCCTCCCCATCCCCAGATCTCGAAGTCATCGCAGACCGCGTACACTTCGTCGCTCGTCACGTAGCCGGTCTCCCAGCCCTGCTGCCATGCGATGGAATGCACGCCGTCGAGGATCTTTTTCGGTATCGCTACGTTCGTCGCCCCATTGCCCTGGCCGAGGCGGCCGCCCATATTACTGCCCCAGGACCACAGGCTGCCGTCCGTGGCAAGCGCGAACACGCTGCCGTCGAAGGCGAACACGTCCTGCACGTCGTGCATGATAAACGTGGGGAAAAACCTCTCGTCCCTGTCGCCGAGGCCGAGCTGGCCCATTGTGTTGCGGCCCCAGCCGTAAAGCGTGCCGTCCGTGCTGATGGCGAAGGCGCAGTATTCGCTTCTCGGGCTTATGACCTTACGGACGTTTTTCATAATGAGCGCCGGCGGAACGATCGGTTCTCCGTGGGTATTGCCCGCGCCGAGCTCGCTGCCGCCCTCGCCCCATGCCCACAAGGTACCGTCCTCCAGCACCGCGAAGTTCGCCAAACCGCTGCCGACGTAGTCGGTCACCGAAAGCGCGCCGATTTTCTCGGCCTGTTCCGCCCTCATCTTGTTGAGGTCGAGCCTGAGCTTCGGATCGGTCGTCCACGTCATGGTAAAGCCGTGCTTGTTTCCCGCGGGGAAAGCCTTTATCTGCTCCGCCGTCAAAAAGCCCCTTATCCTTCCGCCCGACTCGTAGTACACGTCCAGCCCGAGGCCGCGGAGCCTTTCGACCTCCTCCATGACCTCGTCCTTAAGGAACTCGTCGCGGATCGCGTTCATGCGGCCCTGCGCCCACTCGTAGCCATACTGCTCCTCCAACGTGGAATACGCCCGCCAGAAGGCGTCCGAGAGCATTTCGTCATCGTAAACATGGCCCCTTTGCATCAGGTAAGCGTCATACATCACCGCGTATTCGTCGGTGTTCATACATTGCTGGACCACGACGTTGTGCCTTTGAAAAGCCGGATCGTTTATTAACGGCTCAAGCTGACTGCGCAGGCGCTCTATCTCCTCTTTGCTGTCGTTAAGCATGTGGCTCAGTCCGATCGTTACCGCAAACACGCTGTTTGCGTAGCTGCTGTCATCAAGGGTATCGTTTTTCGGAGCTATCCTCTTCACAGCGCCGGGATTCGGCACATATGTTTCTTCTATATAGATCTGACCCGGCCCGTAGACCGCGTTTGCGGGCACGGTGTATTGCGGCTCCGCGGTCATCGGGGGCGCGGTTGCCGGAGCAAGGGTCGTTATATGCGCCTCGGTCTCGTCGGGCTCCGGGGTATCGTCCTTGCTCGAGGGCCGCTTCGGGTTCAGCGCGCAGCCGGCGATGAACAGCACCGCAAGCACCGCGGCTGTTATGCTGACCGCCCGCTTCGGCTTTTTCCATTCGGCCACGGTCCTGATGCGGCTGCTCACGGCGCTTTCGCCGAAGCAGAGCGGGTTAGGCGAGGGGAAGCGCGGCAGCTCCGCAAACGCGAGCAGGGTCTCGGCATAACGCTTTCTTGCCGGTCCGTCAAGGCTTGCGGCCACCTGTTCGTCGCAGCTCAGCTCCATATCGCGGCTCATCAGAATAAAGCCGAGCCAGCAGAGCGGGTTGAACCAGTGCAGCGCGAGTATTGCGAACGAAAGCGTTTTAACGATATGATCCCCGCGCTTGATATGGCGCTCCTCATGCGCGAGCACGCTTTTGAGCGCTTCGCCCTCCAGCCCGTACGGGACGTAGATCCGCGGGCGGAGGACGCCGAGGATGTACGGCGAGGAAACATTGTCGCCAAGCAGCGCCCTGCCGCCCTTTTCAAGCGGCATCGCGGCAGCGTTCTTCCTTTTCAGTTTGATATAGCTGACGGCGCCGTAGACGAGCATCGCGGCCATGCCGAGGAGCCAGACCGCGCAGAGCACGCCGAGGAGCGTGACCGTATGGCCGCCTCCCACCTGCCCGGGAGCGCTCGTGACGAGCCCCGCGATCGGAGCCGCCGAGGGCGCGGAGGTGACCGGTACCGCGGTGACCGGCACGGCCGTGGGGACGACGGTGGGCGCGGAGGTAAGCAGCGCCGTTGGCGCGGCCGAGGGGACCGCCGTCGCCGCCTGTGTGACCGGCGGCAGGGTCGGGAGCACAGTTCCCGCCGGAGCCGCCGTAGAACGGATATAGTCGAGGGTCGTCAGCCCCGCCGCGACGCTCTCGCCCACGGGAGCCGCTTTATTCGGCAGCAGCGAGAAGAGGCTCAGCGCCGAGCCGAAGCTGAGCGGGCAGCAGAGCCGGAACGCCGCCGCGAGCCACAGCAGGTAGCTCCATTTCTTCGGCGCCTTTTTAAGCGGCAGCCGGAGCAGCATGATCCCGAGGATCACGACCGCGCCGGAGAGCGACATATTCAAAACGGTCTTAAATACGCTTTCCATCCCTTGCTCCTTTCAGGCACGAGGCTCACTCCATATGCTCGTCGATCAGGCGGCGAAGCTCGTCCGCCTCTTCCCTCGACAGCCTCTTGCCGTCCAGGAAGGCCACGAGGAAGCCCGGCAGCGAGCCGCTGAAGGTGCGGCGCACGAAGAAATCGCTCTCGAGCTTCTCCGCCATATCCCGCGGCAAGAGCGCCGTCACGGTCGCGTGCTCGCTTTTCGCAAGCCCCTTCTCGCACATCTTCTTGACCATCGTGTATGTGGTCGATTTCTTCCAGCCGAACCGCTCGGCGCAGAGGCGCACCAGCTCGGTGGAGTTCACGGGCTCATGCTCCCATATCACGCACATGAAGCTGTAATCGCTTTCGCAAAGCTTTTTGTATTCCATAGTATCAACTATTCCTCCGAGTCTTGTAGTCGATGATCATCGACCCCAACCATAGTCTATAACAATAGTCCTTATTTGTCAAGCCCTTTTTGTTTCGGCTTTTCAACGCAGGGACGGACAGAAAAAAGCCGGGAGATCGCATCCCGGCTTTTTGGCGTTATTCGGTTTTATCACTCTATCTCCACCGCCACCACGTAATAGATCGGCGAATCGATGCCCTCCTCGGGGGCGAACAGCTCTAAGTATATGTCCCTCTGTCTGTTCGCAGTGTATTCCGCGTAGATATAACCGTCATCGGTATCCATAAACTCGATGTCGTCAAGATAAATGAACGTGCCCCTGTCCATATAGCCGAAGCGGTACTCGAAGCCCGGGCAATCGTTATACGGGAGCCAGTATATCGTCATCGTTTCGCCGCGCTGAAGACTGACAACGAAGTAGTCCCTGTCCGCATCGTCCGTTATCTCGGCGGAGATCACGCTTTCGTTCTCCAGCACGTCGGCGTATCTCTCAACGCCGTTCGGTTCATGCTCCGCATACGGGAAAAGCGTGTAGAAGAGGTGGTCGGTGCCCGATTCGGCGGTGAAGAAATGCAGCGCCGTGGGCGTTCTTATAAGCAGCTCGTCGAGCTGAGCAATATTCACGGCAAAGTTGAGGTTCTGCCCGTCGATCCACTGCATCGCGTTAACGCCCAGCACCTCGCCGTATTCGTTTACGAGGGGGCCGCCGCTGTTGCCCGAGGAGATCGGCGCGGTGAGCTGGATATAGTCCGTCCCGTTCTCTATGCGGCTCGCCGAGGAGACGATGCCGTTCGAGAGAGTGCCCGTGTAGCCCTTGGGGCTTCCTATCGCATAGACCGTCTGACCGGTAACGGGGGCGTCCTCCGAGATCGTCAAAAACTCGTTCCCCTCGATATCGACCTTGATGATGCACAGATCCAGATCCTTGTCGTAATCGAAAACGCCGGTTATATCGTATTCGGAGCCGTCGGCCAGGACCGCCGTCGCCTCCGCAGCGCCCACCATGACGTGGAAATTGGTCAGCGCCGCGCCCTTTTCGTTGATAAAGAAGCCCGAGCCGATCCATTCCGTTCCGTTTGCGTCCCTGCCGTGAATCTCCACCACGCCCGGCGAGACGAATTCATAGATCTCCTTTGCGGTAAGCGTGCGCTTCTCCCACAGCGCGGTGTAGGTCTCGTCGCCCGCGGCCGGTGCGATCTCAGGGCTCCAGCCCGCGAAGCTGTAATAGGCTCTCTCGGGGGTCGGCGCCTCCGGGAGCTCGCCCTCGCGCAGCAGAAAGCTGCTTTCGCCCGGGAGCGTGCCCTCGCCCGCATCGAATGAAACGGTATAGAGCTTATCCCATTTGGCGGTGACGCTCCGTTCGCCGTTTACCGAGATGTATTCGCCATCCCAGCCCGCAAAAGCATAGCCTTCGCGCGAGACCTCCGGCGGTACCGCGTCCTCTCCTGCGGATACGGACTGCACCGCCTCCCCCGCCGTGACGGAGCCGCCGTTCGGATCAAAGGTGACTGTAAAGCTTTTATTGCAGCCGCTGCAGAGCAGGGCAAGCAGCAGGGCCGCCGCAATGCAGATCATTCTCTTCATAATGGTCCATCCTTTTGCTTATTCTTTGGGGCCGATCCCCGGGAGCGGGATCGTTTGGGAGGGGTTGCCGTTTGTATTTGTCCTTCTGTATATAATAATAGCATACGGTCCGCAAAAAGGCAAGCCCGTGCGGAGGGTCCAAGCCGTCATGCGGCCTGCGCGGGCGTTTTCATTAAAATATATTGAGTATATTTCCCGTTTTGGCTTGCATTTTTGATTTCGTTTGTGTTAGAATAGCGTTTGCCTTGATGATGCTGTTACATCGTCAAGAGTTTCGCGGCGGGGCGGTGCCCGGCCCAATATTATAGGAGAAAGCAATGAAAAAGGACATTCATCCTTCCTACGGCGAGAGCATCGTTCGCTGTGCATGCGGTGAGACCTTCAAGAGCGGCAGCGTCAAGGGCGAGCTCAAGGTCGAGATCTGCTCCAAGTGCCACCCCTTCTTCACCGGCCGTCAGAAGCTGGTCGACAGCGGCGGACGCGTGGATAAGTTCAAGAAGCGCTACGGCATGAAGTGATCGCAAGTACAAGAAGATCGGGACTGCAGATGCAGCCCCGTTTTTCGTTGCAAAAAACTTTATTTCCCCTATTGACTCCGACGCTGCGTCAGGGTTTATAATGCTCTTTGTAAGGAGGTGGTCGGATGTTGACCGTCAAACAGGTCAGCGAGCTGACTGGCGTCAGCATACGCACGCTGCACCATTACGACGCGATCGGGCTGCTGCGGCCCACCGCCGTTACGGACGCTGGCTACCGGCTCTACGACGGCGCGTCGCTTGCGCGGCTGAGGCAGATACTGTTCTTCCGCGAGCTCGCATTCCCGCTCGCCGATATAAAGCGGATCCTGGCGAGCCCCGATTACGACGCAAGGGAAGCGCTGCGGGATCAGCTAAGGCTGCTCGAGCTGCGAAGGAACAAGCTCGATAAGCTGATCGGCTGCACCAGACAAATGCTTGAAGAAGGAGATATGACGATGGATCTTTCCGCTTTCAAAAACGAAGAATACGATGAATATGCCCGCGAGGCGAAGGCCAAATGGGGCGCTACGCCCGCATGGCAGGAGTTCGAGGCCCGCGATAAGGCGGACTTGAATAACAGCGCCGGGGCGCTTATGGAGCTGCTCGGTTCCTTCGCGCCCTTAAAGGCCTTCGGTCCCGCCAGCCCCGAGGCTGCGGAAAAGGTCGGTGAGCTGCAGGCGTTCATCACGGCGCATTTCTATACCTGCACCGAGGGGATCCTCCGCGGCCTCGGCGAGATGTACGTCGGCGACGAGCGCTTCCGCAGGAACATCGACGCCGCAGCCGGCGAAGGGACCGCGGAGTTCATAAGGGATGCGATCCGGGCGAAGACCGAAATAGAGCGCTGAGCCGCTTTATCGCACCCCGGAACGACCGGCAGCACAAAATGCGCCCCGCCGATGGCGGAGCGCATGTTTTTTGGCGGGTATTACCTGAGGCCCATAGCGATGCGGAGCACGATGACCGCGTCGCTGACGTCGGCGGAACCGTTGCCGTTCACGTCCACAAGGGTGATATCCTCAACTGGTACGATGCCCATCGACATACGAAGGATCATCAGCGCGTCCGAAACGTCGATATTGCCGTCACCGTTCGCATCGCCGACAAGGGGGGGAGTCGGAGGATCCTCCTCGCTCAGGATCTCCAGCCAGCCCGCGACCCAGGTTGCGAGCTGGTTATAGTTCGAGAACGAGCCGATAACGTGATCGCGGATGATGCCGTTCCTGTCGACTATGATAGTCTGCGGAATGTATACGGAACCGCTTGAATCGGCGGTCGCCATCAGAACGTCGATAAAGGTATCGCACTGCACGACCTCCGGGTAATCCGCGCCCGCGTTCTCAAGGATCGGGCGGGCGCCCGCAACGGTCGAACCGTTGACGAGCAGCAGGGCGCCGAGCATCATGACGTCAGCCTCGGGAGTTGCGCTGTAGGTCTCGTGGAGCTGCTGGAAATACGGGATCTCCTGCCTGCAGGGGCCGCACCAGGTCGCCCAGAAATTAACGACGGTCAGCGTGTTTTGGGAGAAGATCTCGCCGGTGACGGGGTTGCCGTCGAAATCCGTAGTTGAGAAGCCGGAAATATCCATTCCGACCGCGTCGCCGTCGCGCATGGGTCCTTCGGCCGTTTTAGCCGAAGCCGCGGTCAGCGGCAGCACCGTCAGCGCCAGCACAAGGATCAGGGACAGGATCTTTTTCATGTTGCTTATCCTCCAAATAAAATCTGGCTTTTAGCCTGCTGATATTATAGCACGGCTGCAGGGCGGCCGCAAGCCCCGGCGCGGGAAGGGCTCTGCTCCCCCATATTGACACGCCTCGGCTTTCAAGCTATAATATTTGTCGGTTTTCCCCGATAAAAACGAAACGGAGCGTTGGAAATGAAAGAATTTTTCGGCTTCGGCGGCTATGAACGCACCCCCGAGGGCGCGTATTCGTGGCAGCATCTTGTGTTCGTATCCTCCCTCATGGCCGTCATGGTCGTCCTCGCGGTGCTCCTCGGCAGAAGGAACCGCCCGAGGTCCGACGGGGAGAAGAACCGCGTGCTCATCTGGGCGGCGGTGCTTATCGACTCGCTCGAGCTGTTCAAGATAGTGCTGCTCTGCTTCAGGGAGCACGATCCCATGCACTGGCTGATCACCCTGCCCCTGTTCCTGTGCTCGATCCAGCTCATCACGATACCCCTCGCCGCGTTCTCGAAGGGCCGAGTGCGGGAGGGCGCGCTCGATTTCGTCATGATCTTCGGTATCCTCGGCGCGGTCGCGGGCACCTTCGGAGCGGCGCAGAACTATTCCTCCTACCCCGTGCTCGGGTTCGACAACGTCGTTTCCGGCCTGACGCACGCGATCTCCGGCTTCGCCTCGCTCTACATCCTCTTCGCCGGGATGGCCAGCATGAAGAAAAGGAATATCGGCGTCACCTTCGCTATCATGATATTCTTCTGCATCGCCGCGTACATTGCCGACCTGCTGATCCCGTATAACTACATGTTCCTGATGCGGGGCGACGGCACGCCCTACGACATACTCTATAACCTCGTCGGCGGCAGCAGGGTCGCGTACCCCATTGGCGTGCTCGCGCTGTTCCTTCTCTACATCGCGCTCTACTACCTTATCTTCTATCTTATCAAAAAGAAAAAACGGAGCTGAGCCGTTCCAAACAAGCTAAAAGCCGTTTTCGGCGTATCCGCATAAGGATAAACAGCCTCAAAAGGGATCTTTTCGCGCCCGGCTGCGTTAAAAATGCTCGGAAGACGCTCCGAGTATTCCTGCGCTTTTTGCCTTGCCGGACACAAAAATCTCCTCTTTTGAGACGC
>JAEEKE010000094.1 GCA_016282255.1 Bacillota bacterium | reverse complement strand
GATATGGCCCAGCTCGGAGCACGCATATTCGGGCTTGATGCCGTTCTCGATCATGCGCTTGCCGAAAACGCGCATGTTGGGCATGGTGTTGTCGAAGATCTCGTCGCCGAAATTGCAGGTGCCGCAGTCGAGCGTGGCCATCTCGGGGAACAGCTCGGTGGGCTGCAGCCTCTCCTCGGGGCTCATGCCGGTGGCGCCGCCGGTGGAGGGGATCATGATGACGTCGGGCAGCTCGGCGCGGATCGCGTCCATAACGACGCGGAAGCGCTCGCGGCTCTGGGTGGGGGTGCCGTCGTCCTCGCGGACGTGGACGTGGATGATCGCGGCGCCGGCGTTGTAGGCGCTCCTCGCCTCGTTGACCATCTCCCTGACGGTGTAGGGCACGGCGGGGTTATGGGCCTTGGTGACCTCGGCTCCGCAGATAGCGGCGGTGATGATGAGCTTTTCCATACTTACCCCCGTTTATCAGAGCTTCTGTACCTTGGCCGCCGCGGGCTTGATGACGACGTTGCGGGCGATGCGCTGCTTGTCCCTGGGAACGACGCAGGTGCCGGTCGCTATGCAGACGACCTCGGGCTCGGGCAGCACGTCGGCCGCGGAGTCGTTGACGTCGGGACGGGGACGGATGACCTTGCGGGCCTCGAAGCGCATCTTGCGGGAGGTGTTGCCCATCGCGGTGATCTCGCCGTAGGCCTCGATGAAGTCGCCGGCGTAGACGGGCGCCTTGAACTCGACCATGTCGTAGGCCTTGAAGAGACCCTCGTCGCCGTCGCTCTTGATAAGCAGCTCGGTCGCAACGTCGCCGAACAGGGCGAGCATATGCGCGCCGTCAACAAGGTTCCCGCCGTAGTGCGCGTCCTGAGAGCTCATGCGCAGACGGATGGTGGATGTGATCTTTTCTTCCATTTCGATACCCTCCTGAATATGTTTATTGATGATTCGTTCGCTCCGAAGACGAAAAAAGCGCGCTGGATGCAGGCGTGTCAAAACGCCGCAAATAGCGCACCATTCCGTTTATCGGGTACCGCGGTTTTCACTTTCGCGATCCCTGCGGATGACAGTCGCAATGCGCTGAGCATTGCGCCCAAGCAGGGGCAAAACGGCCTTCGCCCGTGCTTTCGGCAGGAAGCACATTCGCCGCGCCCGGGGCCGCCCGTGCAGCGCGGTCTACCTCGGTTCCCGCACCTCTATTCACGGCTACAGTTTACCATTTTGAAAGGGTTTTTGTCAATAGTCAATATGCCCAAAAGCCAGGCTGAAGGCCCGGTCTTTTGCCCGGCAAAAGCGCCCCGCGGGGCGCTCAATTGTTGTTTACGCCAAAGGTTATGCTCGAGCCGCCCTCCGCGTATTCGAGCATGGCGGTCGTGCGCAGATAGCTGAACCTGACCTCGACGCCGTTTTCAAGATACAGTGTCAGCACGTCGTTTTCAAAGGTCGCATGGCCCTCTATCGCCGTACCGAAGACGGTCGCTCCCGTCACGCCCTTGTTGTCGATATCGAGTATCACCCAGTCCGAGGGCTCGTCCTCCGGCGCTTCGGGAACGGGCACGGAGAAGACGCCTGCGATGAACTCAACGGCGCTCTCACCGTCCGGCCCGGTAAAATCGTCCGCCGACCCGTGATTGAACGACAGCGGCTTGTATCTTCCGTGCGGGTGGCCGATGGAAACGCAGGCGGATAAAAACAGTATGGCCGGCACGAGCAGCAGGCAAAGCAGCTTCAGCTTTTTATTCATTGGAGGACGGCTCCTTTCACCGGGGCACTCCCGGTCGTTTCTTCGATATAAGTTTACCGTTTTTTATGCGTTCTGTCAACAAAAACGGCGAAATGCTTGCTAAACCGCACCGAACGCGCTATAATGAGCGGTGCGGCACAGGCCGCAGCATATCAAACGGAGGAAATACCAATGGATACTAACAGAAACCTGCGCGTCGTCAACGGCTTCTCGAAGGCCGCGAGGATCGTTTCGATGATCCTGTTCGTGCTGCTCACAGTCTGCGCGGCGCTGACGCTGCTGACCCTCATCGCGTGCTTCGTCATCCCGGTCGACAGGGTGCTCGAAAACGCCACCGACCTCTCTCCCGCCGCGATCAACGTGATCTCGTCGATGCCCGGCTTCCTCAAGATCTGCCTTGCGATCTGCATAGTGCTGCTGGTCGTCTACGCGATCTCGCTCAAGCTCAGCGCGAGCTACTATAAGCGCGAGCTCCGCGACGGCACGCCCTTTACCGAGGGCGGCGCGAAGCAGCTGCGCTCGCTCGGCATATTCAAGATGGCGCTCGAGGTCGCGCTTGCGGTCGCGGGCAATGTTCTCGCGCCCCTCGTCACGAAGCCCCTTGAAAAGCTGATGCCGGATCTCATTGCCGTGATCGAGGAAAACGGCGGCAGAGCGATCGAGCTCGAGTCCGCGCTCAACGCGCTGCACGAAAGGAGCTTCAACTTCCGCCTCGGCACGGGCTTCTGGCTCGGCCTTGCGTTCGTGGCGCTCTCCTTCCTGCTGATGTACGGCGCGGAGCTCGCCAAGAGGGCGGGGGAGACTGAGCGGCAGACCGCCGTGCAGCCCCGCGAGGACGTCTGGGTCCCCGTCGAACCCCATACGGAGGGATAAAGCAGTGCACCAATGGGGACGGTTCTCTTTGGTGCATAGAAATCCTTTAAAAACAAATATTTTCTGAACGACAAATAGAAATAGCCTGCACCAAAGAGAACCGTCCCCATTGGTGCAGGCTTCTTTTTTACCAAAGGATCATGTGGATGACCCTGCGGCTGATGCCGGTCAATCGCTCTATCTGCCGTTCACTGAGCCCTGCCGCGGCAAGCGCCTCGACGGCGGCGTTGCGGTCCACTCTGTTATAACTTTGAAGAACGGTGCCGTTATCCGTGCCGAGGATGCTTATCATGGCTTCCTTAGCCTTGGCGTCGTTGAGCCTGCCCGTATCGTATTCCAGGCAATCGGCGCTTTCATCGGCCGCTATGAAAGCGTCGTGACGGGCGCTGTTGCCTATAAGCTGCTTGAGCAGGAAGGTATCCACGAAGGAGCCCTCATCGCCGTAACAGAGATAACTGCTCCATGGATAGGTTTTGGCGGGGGAGATGCCCGCTTTTTCGGGATTCTTAAGGATATAACGGTAGACCGTCAGCAGATAAGCGTCATCATCGACAGGCTCGCTACGGTAACGGTCCTGGAACAGGTGGCCGGTGCGCTCATACTTTTTGTTGAAATAAGCGGAGTAGCTTACGCCCAGCTTCTTCATAAAGGCCGGCAGGGCGAGCGAGGCGTCGTGCAGAAGCAGGTGCACGTGGTTCTCCATCAGGCAGTAAGCGCATACGGTGACGCCGGTCTCGCCGCTGTACTTTTTGAGCAGATTGATGTAATGGCGGTAATCGTAGGACTCCTCAAACAGCAATTGACGGCCGATGCCGCGAACGATGACGTGAGAATAACCCGTTTTACCGAACTGTCGGGCCTGCCTTGGCATGATCGTTTCCTTCCCGCACCAATGGGGACGGTTCTCTTTGGTGCAAACTATTACTAAATGAGTTTAAGAATTTCAATCAAATAAAGCCTATTTGTGCACCAAAGAGAACCGTCCCCATTGGTGCACTTCCGTTATTGTTCTTTCAGGTACCAGTTCTTGATATTCCTCAGCAGGGCGGGCTCGCGGATCGCGGAAACGCCCTTGAGCGAGGCGCGGGCGACGAGGCTGTTGAGGCGGAAATAGAGCACAAGGAAGGGCAGCTCCTCAAGGAAACGGGTCTGGATATCGTAGAAGCGGGCGCGCAGGCTCTCCTCGTCCGGCGCGGAGCGCGCGTCGCGAAGGTCGGCGGTGAAGAGCTCGCCGGGGTAGGCGCCGAAGTTGTTCGCGCCGTTCGTCGAAAGATAGGGCGAGAGCTCGTTCGAGCGGGAGAGATTGAAGCCGACGAGCGCGATATCCCAGTTCATCTGACGGAGCGCGGTCAAAAACTCGCTCTCCTGCTGGCCGTAGCTGTGGGCGGCGGTCACTATCTCGACCGTGATCCCGCGGGCGGCGAGCTGGGCCGCGATGGCCGAGGCCGCGTCCGAGCGCGTGGTGTTCTCGCTCGTGGCCGAAACCAGCAGCGTCAGCATCACCGGCTCCGTGCCGTGATAGAGCAGCTCGTCCTCGCCTGCCCGGAGCCCGGCCTTGGCAAAATACTGGTCGGCAAGGGTCGGGTTGAAGTCGATCTGCTGGCTGCTGCCGTTGTAGAGCCAGGAATCGGGCGGAACGGGCACGTCGCAGCTGCGCGCGCGGTTCATATATACGTTCGCTATGATCCTCGTGCGGTTGATGCTGTGGGCGACGGCGCGGCGGAAATCCGAGTTCATCGTCAGGCTGCGTCTGTGGTTGAAGAGCAGGGTCTCCATGCCCTGCGTCATGTAGTCGCGCACCACGGTCACGCCCGCGTCGCCGTATTTGCCCGCGGCGAGCAGGGCCGTCGGCACCAGGTCGAGCTGGCCAGCGCTGTAGGAGGCGAGGGCGGTCTCGTTCGAATCCCTCGCAAGGAACTCAAGCTCGGTGATATAGGCAGTGCGGTCCCACCAGTTCGGGTTCGCGGCCATCGAGATGCGGTCCTCGGAATAGCTCAGCACGCGGTATGCGCCGGTGCCGCAGAACACGGCGCCGTTCCGCTTGACGATCGGAAAATTGAGCGAATAGAGCTCGAGGATGCCGGGGGAGCTCATGGTGACGAGCAGGGTCGTGGCGTCGATCCTCGTCATACCCAGGATCGAGGAAAGGCTCTTACTGTAATAGCTCTCGCTGCCGAGGCTCTGAAGCAGCTCCCAGGTGTAGATGACGTCGTCCGCGGTCAGCGTGTCGCCGGAATGCCAGCGCACGCCCTCGCGCAGATTGACGACCCACGCGTTCGCGGCGTTGGGGGAGACGCTCCAGTTGATCGCCAGGCAGGGCACCAGCGCGTTCGTCTCGTCGATCGCGATCAGCGGCTCGAATACGAGCGAATAGAGCTGCAGCGCTTCCTCGGTGTTCACGATCAGCGGATCGTAGCTTTCATTGCCGACCTGCAGGTTCTCGGGCATTGCCATGCGCAGCTTGCCGCCCTGCGCCGGGGCGGGCGAGGCCTCGGGCGCGGGCTCATCGGTGACGCTCGGCGCGGGTGTGCTGTCGCCCCCGTTCCCGCGTGCGCAGGCGGCACAGAAGAGCATCAGCGCGGCGATCAGCGCCGCAAGGGCTTTTATGAGCGGCTTATTTTCCGTCTTTTGCTTGTTCGGTGTATTTTTCATAGGCGTTCAGCACTTTTTCAACGTAGTTCTTCGTTTCTCCGTATGGTATCTTCAACGTTTCCCCGTCGTAATACTCGGGGTCGGCCAGCCAGCGGTCCACCGCGCCGGAGCCCGCGTTGTAGGCCGCGGCGGCGAAGCGGATATCGCCGTTATAGCGCTCCATAAGATAGCTCAAAAGATAGCACCCGAGGTCAAGATTGTATTCCGGCTCGAACACGCGCTCCTTTTCGAACTCCGTGCCCGTGCGCATCGCCACCCATTCGGCGGCGACGTCCATAAGCTGCATCAGCCCCTGTGCGCCGGCGGAGGAGACGGCGTGGGGGTCGAAGCTCGATTCGGTGCGCACCACCGCGAACACGAGATTCGGATCGAGACCGTATTTCTCGGCCGCGGCGTTGATCTCGGTCTCATAGGCGCGCTTATAGACCTGCCTGTGGCCCAGGACCTTCTTTGCGACGAACGCGGCGAACGCGAGTATCGCTATGACGGCGGCCGCTATGAGCACGGCAAGCAGTATGCTGTGGCGGCGGGGGGCGCAGCTTCCGGCGTTCATGCTTCCTCCTTATCCGGCACGGGGCGGTCGAGCCCGAGCGCCGAAAGCGCTTTTTCAAGCCGTTCTTCAAGTTCCTCAAGCGTGCCGTCGTTCATTATGACCGCGTCGGCCCGCTCCATCTTCTCCTCCTGCGGCATCTGCTTTTCGATGCGCCGCTTCGCCTGCTCGCGGGAGAGCCCGTCGCGCAGCATGATGCGAAGATACCGCGTCTCGTTGTCCGCGGCGACGACGAGCACCGCGTCGCAGAGCCCGTCCATGCCGCTTTCAAAGAGCAGGGGCACGTCGAGCACCACGGCGGCGTCGGGGTCGCAAAAGAGCGCCTGATAGGCCTTTCGGACCGTCTTTTTTATAACGAAGGGATGCACTATCGCGTTCAGCGCCGCGGTCTCCCCGTCGGAAGCGAAGGCCTTTTCTGCGAGCCTTGCGCGGTCGATAACGCCGCATGTCAGGATATCCCCGCCGAAGCGTTCCGTAAGCGCCCGCTTGACATTTGGGTCTTCAAGCGCCTCGTGCGCGATGCGGTCGGCGTCGAGCACGGTAAAGCCCCGCGCGGCGAGCATTTTGGAAACGGTGGATTTGCCCGAGGCCATGGAGCCGGTAAGTCCGAGTATCATAGAGGTAAAGCTCCTTTTGTTATTTGGTGTCGAACCAGCTGTGCCCGCATGCGACGTCGGCCGCGAGCGGCACGCTGAGGCGGATCACGTTCGTCATGCAGTCCTCAAGCAGCGCCTTGACCGCCGGGACCTCGGCTTCGGGCGCGTCGATGATCAGCTCGTCGTGGATCTGGAGCACCAGCTTCGCATTGAGCCCTTCCGCCTTCAGCCGCTTCGAGACGGCGACCATCGCGGCCTTGATGATGTCCGCGGCCGTGCCCTGAATGGGCATGTTCATCGCGACCCTCTCGCCGAAGGAGCGCGTGTTGAAATTGCTCGATCTCAGCTCCGGCAGCTCGCGGCGGCGGCCGAAAAGCGTCTCCGCGCGGCCGTTTTCGCGGCCCTCCCGCTTGGCGCGCTCCATGTATTCGCGCACGCCGGGCAGGCGGTCGAGGTATTTTGAAATATAGTCCGCGGCCTTCTTCTGGGAGATGCCGAGCTGCTCTGAAAGGCCGAACGCGCTGATGCCGTACACGATACCGAAATTGACGGCCTTCGCGGAGGAACGCATCTCCCTGGTGACCTCGTCCTTGGGCACGCCGAAGACCTCCGCCGCGGTGCGGGCGTGGATGTCCTCCCCGGCGTTGAACGCGGAGATGAAGGTCGGGTCGCCGCTCATATGGGCGAGCACGCGCAGCTCTATCTGCGAATAGTCGGCGCCCACGAGCAGATTGCCGGGGCTCGCCACGAACGCCCGCCGGATCTGCCGGCCGAGCTCGGTGCGCACGGGGATGTTCTGCAGATTCGGCTCCTGCGAGGAGATGCGCCCCGTGGCGGTCACGGTCTGGTTCAAGGTAGTATGTATGCGCCCGTCCGGCCCGATCTTCTCGAGCATCGCGTCGATGAAGGTCGAGCGCAGCTTGGTCAGGAACCGGTATTCGGTCACGAGCGGCACTATCGGGTGATAGGGCGCGAGCGCCTCGAGCACGTCGCTGTCGGTCGAATAGCCGGTCTTGGTCTTCTTTTTTGCGGGCAGGCCGAGCTTTTCGAACAGGATGGACCCGAGCTGCTTCGTGGAGAGGATGTTGAACTCCTCGCCCGCGAGCGCGTGTATCTCGCCTTCGAGCGCCTTTATGCGCTCGCCCATGCCCGCGCCGAGCTCGGTCAGCACCTCGCGGTCGATCATGAAGCCGGTCCTCTCCATGTCGTAGAGCGTCAGCGTCAGGGGCAGCTCGATGTCGGTAAAGAGCGGCAGCATGCCGTTTTCTTTAAGCTTTGCGGTCTGAGCTTCACACAGCGCGATCAGCGCCGCCGGGGCGGGGACGCCCGCAAGCCCGCTCTCGTCGGCAAGGGTCTTGAGGTCCTTCGCCGGGTGCAGGGCGTTTAAAAGATAATCCGCGATCATCGCGTCGAAAACGATGTTCTTAAGCTCGGCAGAATACGAGTCGAGCGCGTGCAGCAGCTTCTTTGCGTCGAAAACGAGCTTGCCCGCGCCTTCATCCTCCAGCACGGGGCGGAGCGCAGCGATCACGTCCTCGGGCAGGAAGCCGGGTTCGAGCAGGGTACCGCCGAAAGAGAGGAAATAGACCTTTATCGCTTCGCCCTCCCCGGGTACTGCCGCGAACGAGGCGCCGGTCTCGGTAAGCTCGAGCGCTATCCGCGCCTTTCCCGAAACGTCGGCGACGGCCGCATTAAGTTCCTCAGAAGTAAGTATCGGCCTCTCCTCGAAGACGACCTCGGCGGTCGGGGCGGTTTCGGCCCCGGGTCCGGAGAGCTCCTCTATGCGCTTCGTGACCGCGCGCAGCTCCAGCCGGCGCAGCTCCGACAGCGCGTTTTTCAGCGTGCTCTCATCGAAGCGGCAGCTCTCGAGCGTCTCCCCGACCGGGGCGTCGACGTCGATCGTGCCGAGGCGGCGGCTCATAAAGGCGTCGTCCCGCCCGGCGATCAGCTTTTCGCGCAGGGCGCCCTTCTCGTTTTCGACGTTCTCGAACACGCCGTCGAGGCTGCCGTATTTTTCAAGCAGCTTCAGCGCGGTCTTTTCGCCCACGCCGCGCACGCCGGGCAGGTTGTCGGAGCTGTCGCCCATCAGGCCCTTAAGGTCCACCATGCGGGCGGGCTCGAGGCCGTATTCGTCCATAAGGGTCTTTTCGTCGTATTCCACGGTCTCGGTGATGCCCTTCTTCGTCATCAGAACGTGCACGAGCGGCGTCACGAGCTGCAGCGCGTCGCGGTCGCCGGTCACGAGCAGGGAATCGACGCCCTCCTTCATGGCCATGCGCGAAAAGGTGCCGAGGATATCGTCGGCCTCGTAGCGCTCGCATTCTATGACCGCGACGCCCATCTTTTTAAGCAGGTCCTTCACGAGCGGCATCTGCGCGCGCAGCTCGTCGGGCGTGGCGCGGCGGCCGGCCTTGTAGTCGGCATACTGCTCGTGGCGGAAGGTCGGGGTCTTCATATCGAAGGCCGCGAGCAGATAATCGGGCTTCATATCGATGAGCTTGAGCAGCATCGAAAGAAAGCCGTGCAGCGCTCCGGTGGGAACGCCCTCGCGGTTCGTCATGCCGGGCAGCGCGTAGAACGCCCGGAACATCAGTGAATTGCCGTCGATCGCGATCAGTTTCATATCCGGATCCTTTCATTGGAGGCATATAATAATCCATTATCATTATACCACGCCGGGCTGCGGGTTTCCATAAGAAAAAACGTACCGCTGCGGGCATAATGAAAGGACGGGATCTTTTCCCGTCCTTTCGGTGATCGCGTCAGCGTTTACTGCGGCAGATCGCCCGAGTGCGCGATAACGTATTCCGCCGTTACGGCGGGGTCGAGCATCCATTTGATGTAATAGCCGTAGTCCGCAGAAGCGGGAAAGTCGAGAATGTTTCATTCGATCAGCGGCATCCTGCCAGATCAAAACCGCTCAGGTCATTGATGAATCGGATAAGATAACCTATCTCCGGGTCGCCGGGAAAATCGCGAGCCTGCTCAAGGGTTAGAAGTGCCCTCACGCCAGCTTCACGCGCGCCGAAGGAAACGGTGGGGTCCGCAAGTATTATGCCGTTTCTTGTGAGCCGCAGGATTTCCTTTTCAAGCTTTTCCCGAAGGATTGGAGCAAGGGCTTCTTCGCGGACCGCGTTTTGATAGCGTACAGCAGCATCCTTAAGGGCGATCTGCAACTCTATAAAACGATCCCTGTCCTCTGCGTCAACGAGCCCTGAATGATCGGCGAAAAGGACTGCCTGCGCCTCCGTATTCGAAATGTCGATCCCCTGTTCGCGGGCAAGCCGCGCCGCTGCGCCGCTGCTGCTCCAGTCGTTATATCCCGCTTCATATTTAAGGTAGACCGGATCCTCCACGATGGGGCCGTAGTATCTGTTCCACTGTTCCTGCTCGTAAGCGTCGGCGAGACAGTAGAAGCCTATGCTGACATTGAAGAGCGCATCTGTATTCGCCGGGTTGTTGATCGCTTCCTTAATCGCATTCGTAAGGAATACAGCGCCCGGGGAGGGCAGGGCGGGGAGACTATAAAAATCGTTTTCCATGCCTATCACCCGTTTCCCGTTGATATCAGGGGTAGGGTCGGCTTCCTCCGTCAGGCCTTCGGAAGGCGCTTCGGTCGCGGGCTCGTTCGTCACGCCGCTGGGAACGGCGTGCCTTGAACAGGCTGCGAGCGGGAGTATTAAGAACACGAAAACCGCAGCGAGAAGCACAGTGAAAAGCATTTTTGCTTTGTCGGGAACAAGGTGCTTCATGGTTGGACCTCCTTTTGCCTGCAAGTCGTTGAATACGTCTTGATTATACTTTTTTTTGAAAACAGTGTCAAACGGAACAATCGACGCTTCTTCTAACTCCCTCTATATAAATAACAACGCGGGAAGCCGAAAGTGGACAATAAAAAATAATATATTTATTTCGCGGCAGATCGAGCCTTGCCGCGCCGAAAGGACCGTCCGCGCTGTCCCGCCCGATGATCACGATCCCATCGAAAAAGGCCCCGCGCAATCAAAAAGACTGTGCGGGAACCCGACCCGCACAGCCCGTAGGAAGGAGGTAAACCCGTCCGGGCACGGCTCCTTATGGAGAGCCTGCCCGGACCATGAAAAAAGCATTGCCTGTAATAAGCTTATCCGCTTTCGGCGCGTTTTATGCGCCGCCGGCGGTTTTTTCGTTAAGCCCGATCTCGGCCTGCTTCGCCTTCATAAGCTGAACGGCCTGATCCTTGCCGTCGAAGATCAAAAGCTGCAGCCCGACGTCGGGCGAGATCATGCCGGCCGCGGCGAGGCGGAACACGGTCTCGTTGTTGTTGAGCACGTTGAACGCGTTTTCCTTGACGACCTTGACCGTCACGTGAAACTCCGCGGGAAGAGAGCCGAGGCTGTCCAGCGCGGTCTTCACGGCCGAAAGCCGCATCAGCGCGGAGGGGTCGGCGTTCATATCCCCGGCCAGCTTTTTTACGGTCAGGGCGAGGCGTTTTTTCAGCGTGAACTCGCGCTCGATCTCGATCTCCTGAATGACGGCCCTGCGGAAGCCCGCGTGGACCGCCCTTGCCGCCATGCGCGAGCGCTTGGAGGAGGCCTCCTGCAGCGCGGCGATCGCGGTGCCGCTCGTGACGCCGGCGTGGGTCATGCCGCGGGCGAATTCGTTCGCGCCGGATTCCTCCTTGATGGAGTTGCGCATCTCGGCGATATAGCTGAGGATGTACGAGGGCAGGGGCGCCGTGGCGAACCAGGAGATGCCGTTGAGGTTCTCGCCCTGATGCACCTCCTTGGACCAGTCGCGCAGGTCGGCGGGGTCGAAGCCGCTCGCGCTCGTGACGAGGAGCTTATTGCGGCTCGCGAGCAGGGCGTTCTTCATCACGATCTGGTCGAGCTTGTCGGAATTGCGCTGCGAGGTCTCGAACATATCCACAATGCCGTAGCCGAGGCAGCTCCCCTTGCGCTCGAAGAGGGTCGTCAGCACGAACGGGTATTCGCCGTGGGCGAAGTAGCCCTCGGGCTTGACCTCGCGGGAATCCTCGAGCATGATGCCGCCCGCGAGCTTGACCATATGCACGCGGTATCTGTCCGCCTCGCTGTCGTAGATCCTGCGCCAGCATTCGATCAGCAGTATGCTTTTGTCGTAGCGGGGCGAGAGCAGCTCCTCGGCGGGAAGATCGGCGATGAAGCCGTCCTCACGGAGCTCCCCGGCCTTGTCGGGATAGTGCTGGCTGAACCATTCGCGCGTGCGGCGAACGAACTTGAACACGGCCCTGCCGTCCTGAAGATCGGTCACGAGCGGGTCGAACATGATCTGACGGCTGTCGACGTGGCGGATGAACGCGCCGCCGATGCCGCCGTTTGCCGCGGGATCGAAGCCGATCTGCTGCACGCCCCAGCCGCCCACGAGCAGATCGTGCGTCAGCTTGAGGTATTCCTCATCATAGGTGCAGCGAAGGTGATCCTCGCGGATGATATGGGTCAGCAGCTCCGAAAGCCCGTCGTACTCGGGCGAATCCGAGCTGACGATCGCTTCGGGCATCTGGTCGGCGAGGTCGGCGCGGACGTTCTCTATCGTGCTCTGCAGCACGGGCGTCACGGGGCGGGGCTCGCCGCTGTCGCCGGGGGGCACGTCGAACCAGTGCTCCCCGCGGTACATATGCTCGCATTTGTCGAGCCTCGCGCGCTCGGGAGCGTAGGCCTCGTAGAACTCGTTGAAGAGCTCGTAGAGCGCCGCGGTCTCGCCGGCTTTGGTCTGATAATCGTTGTATTTCATTGTGTTCCTTTCTAATCATATAGGAAGATGTTGAGTGTATAATAAGCGGCTGAAGCTGCTCATGACAGACTGCCCGCCTGGCGTCTTTCTTCGAGTTTTTGCGCACAAATGTGAAGGGTTATCGGGCGCCTTCGGCGCGGCCCTTTCCATTGCAACTGAGCAATCGATGCTCGGCGGCTGTCGCGCCGCCGCGCACTGACCCGCCGCGGGCTCGCTTCGCTCGCATGCACCAAAGGGGACGGTTCTCTTTGGTGCACAGAAATGCTTTATTTAAATGAAAATCATAAACTCATTTAGTAATAGTTTGCACCAAAGAGAACCGTCCCCATTGGTGCGTTATTTTCCGTACCAGCCGCCGGGGTCGGTCTCGGGCAGGCTCAGCGGGTCGTACGCCTTCCGCTTCCTTATCATCGGCTCCGGTGTCCTGACCGGGCGGCTCATCAGCGCGTAGCGCAGGGCCTCGGGGGCGTGGTCGTCGCCGTCGGCCGCGTCCTCACGGTCGTAGCGGTCGAACTCCAGCAGCGGCAGCTGGCGGATCAGGTTGGTGCAGCAGGAAAAGCACTGCCAGCCGGGCAGGCTCTTTTCGGCCGAAACGGGCCGCATGGCAAGGTATTCGCGCACGCGGTTCCAGCCGGCCACGCGGGAATTGTCGGCCGGGGTAAGGCTAAGCCCCTTTGCCGCGAAGAGCTCGGCGATCGTCTCGCCCTCGAACCCGCCGTTCGCCGCGAGCACCGCGCCGCGGTGCTGCCACATGTCGGGCGAAGCGACGGTGTAGGCGATCCTTTCCGAGCCGCTGAGCCTTATGACCTCGGAGGCGACGTCGCCCGCGAGCATCCTGCGGACGTAGAGCTCGCGGTAGGTGTAGACGCGGCCCTCGCCGTCCACCGCGTGCCAGAGCACGCAGCAGGGGTCGTTGTAGCCCCAGTCCATCGAGCGGAAGCGCCGCCAGTTTTCGGGGATGCAAAAAGGCTCGATAACGTGCTTTTCCCTTGAAAACTCGCGGAAATACTGGCCCTCGTGCACGTCCCAGTCGCCGTTGAGATGCGCGCGGCGCAGGTCCTCGGGCAGGGCCTCGAGCTGGCGCAGATACCCCGGGTCGCTCTCGAGCAGCACCCTATTGTCGTAGATGCGGGCGGGGATGAAGGCGTAGTCCTCGGGCCGCTCGGCGGCGGTGTAGCAGCGGTCGATGAACAGGCGCTTGACCCAGGCGTGTCCGACGTTGCCGGGGTTGCAGGTGTAGTACATCCGGGGCGTGAAGTCCCGGCGCGAGGTGCGGCTGCAGGTGGTCAGGAACTGCATCTGCTCCTCGGTGAAATGCGTGGCCTCCTCGAGCCCGATGACCTCGTACTCCTGCCCCTGGTACTGGTAGACGTCCTGCGCGGTGTCGCAGTAGCCCAGCTTGATCCTCGAGCCGTTGGGGAACGTGAACACGCGCTCGGTGGCGCTGTATTTGGCCGCGCCGTGCAGCTCGCGCTGCAGCGGCACTATATGGTTCTCGCGCAGCTCGGGCAGGGTCCTTCTAAGCAGCAGCAGCCTCAGCCCGGGGTAGTTCAGCGCGAGCAGGACGAATTTTCGGCGCATGGCCCAGCTCTTGCCCCCGCCGCGCGCACCGCCGTAGGCGGTATGCCGGGCGCGGGAAAGAAAGAACTCGCGCTGGCGCGGGTTGGGCTCGCCGTGAAGAATAAGCTCCATCGGTTTCCTTTCATCAATAATACGGTCGAATACGGTAAACGTTTTTTGAAATGAAGAGCGCCTAAAATGCGCTTTGCGGGGCTTTTCCTCTGCGGGACCGGTGTGGACGCTGACCCATCGGGGCCGCGAAGAGATGCCGGTTCGATATGCTTTATTTGAGTAAACGGGGGCCGTCCGTCGGGACGGAGAAGAGCTTGCTGCCCGGCCCCGCAAAGAAAAAGCGCGCGTTGGCACTTTATTAAATTGAAGGAGCGGGAAGCCCCGAAGGCACCCTCGGGGGCTTCCGTCCTACTTTAATTATATCATCGCTCAGGGCCCCGGAGCAACGCCGCACGATAGAAGTGCTATGCTAAAATATGCACAGCCCCGGTATTGACTTTTGCGCGCTGCCGTGGTAGTGAGCGCCGCCTGCGCCTTTGGTCGGGGGCTTGGGAGCGCGGGTTCCCGCATGGTATAATAAAGATAGGCGATCGGCGGAAAGGAAAAGGATGGACACTCCCAACGCCAAAAACAGTCGGGCGGGCGTGCGCATCCCGCGCGACGAAGCAAGGCTGCGCCGCGGCGTCATGCGCTGCGTGGTCTCGATGATCTACGATGAATCGCTCAAGCCCTCGGACCGGCTCGCGGCCGTCAAAACGCTGATGGATCATTTCCTTTCGGGCGGGAACGGCGGCGCCGCCGAGCTGCGCGTCGTCTTCGAAGGCCTTGAGGACGGCTTCGCGGATTAGCCGCATTAAAGAACTCCCCTCCGGCACATAGCCGTAGGGGAGTTCCGTGTTTTTTGCTTTATTCGATGATGCTGACCGGCACCTCCGCGCCGCGGCAGACCGCCCTGAAGGCGCAGCCGCCGAAGGCTTTATACGCCGCGCGGGCGTCCTCCTCGCATGAAAAGACGCCGAATACCGCCGAGCCGCTGCCGGTCATCTGAGCGCCGAGCGCGCCCAAGCCGAGCATGCGCCGCCGGTAGTCGCCGATCTCGGGCACGAGCGCTTCGGCGGCGGGGGAGAGGTCGTTGACCAGGGAGGAGGCGAGCAGGCCGAGCCGTTCGTTCGTTTCGGTCCGGACGTCGCCGCAGAGCTTTTCAAGCGCCTCTGTCAGCGCTGCGCTGCGGTTCTCCGCCGGGGGCTCGC
This sequence comes from Bacillota bacterium, assembly GCA_016282255.1. Taxonomy (GTDB): domain Bacteria; phylum Bacillota; class Clostridia; order Christensenellales; family CAG-138; genus PeH17. Next base: position 3,777 of record JAEEKE010000094.1, on the reverse strand, counting down.
CGCCGCCGTCGAGCGCGCGGAACAGCGCTCCTGTCGAAACGCCGCGCCGGGGCTTCACTATCAGCAGGTACAGCGGCGCGAAGGGCAGGTCCGTCATCCTTTCGCCGATGCCCTCGCAGAGCGCGCAGCCGCCGTGCAGGCAGAAGGGCACGTCCGCGCCGATCCCCGCAGAGAGCTTGTAGAGCTCTTCGTCGGTTATGCCGGGAAAGAGCCGCTGCATGCCGCGCAGCACGCCCGCCGCGTCCGCACTGCCTCCGCCGAGGCCCGCTTCGGCGGGGATATGCTTTTCGACGAAGATCTCGACGCCCGGGGCGTTATACGCGCTCAGAAGGCCCTTTGCTTCGAGCAGGCCGAAATACGCCTCGGCCGCGCGCCGGGCGGTGTTTTGATAGGGCAGGAGCTCGTTCGACCTGACCGCGACGCGATAGGCGCGGTCGCACCCGGCGATCCGCCGCATCGTGATCATGTCCGCGACGCCGACGCCGAGCATGACGCTCCTGAGCTCATGATAGCCGTCCGGGCGGAGGCCGAGCACCTCGAGCGTCAGATTTATCTTGGCGTTGACCTTGATCCTCAGCCTTCCGTTTTCATTCTCCATGGAACAAAGCCTCCGGTGTTCTTCACCGTTAGTATGAATACTTTTCCTCCGTTTGTCAACACTATCCTTGAAACGAAACCTTTTTTTGAAGCACAGGAGGGAAAATGAGATCGGTGATCAGATTCAACGCCTGCATCGCGCTTATCGCGGCTGGGCTCGCGGCGCTGACGCTTTGTGCGGTGTTCGTGCCGGCGTTCCTTGCCGCCGGGCGGGCAAATGAAGAGAAGCGGGCCGCGCGCTACGACCCCGCTTCGGACGGCCCGGTGCTGCGGCTGCATATCGTGGCGAACAGCGATTCTCAGGAGGACCAGCGGATAAAGCTCGCCGTTCGGGACGCGCTCACCGCTTTTGAGAGGGACGAAACGGAAATCCTGACTTCGACGGACGCGAAGGCGGCCGAGGCGCTGATAATGCGAAACGGCGCTGCCGTGCTCGAGGCCGTGCGCGCGGAGCTTACAAGGCAAGGCGCGCCTTACGGCGCCCAGCTCCTTATCGGGGACTTCGATTTTCCCGACCGCGAATACGGCGGCGTGCTCTATCCCGCGGGCAGGTACCGCGCCCTGCGGGTCCTGCTCGGCAGCGCGGAGGGCGAGAACTGGTGGTGCATCCTCTTCCCGCCGCTCTGCGTGATAAGGCCCGCGCCCGCGGCGGCCCCCGCGGCGACCGAGCCGCCGAAGCCTCAAAGCTTTTTCCTGCGCCTGTTCCGGCTGATAACGAAAGGAAGGACCGAATGAAACGAATGAAGAAGCCGATCGCCCTGCTGCTGGCCGCCGTGCTGCTGCTCGCCTCAACCGTTTCCTTTGCCGAGGCGCTCCGTCGCGGGAGCCGGGGCGATACCGTCAGGGAGATCCAGACCAGGCTCAAGCGCTGGGGCTATTATTCGGGCGCTGTGGACGGCGTCTTCGGCGCGGCGACCGAGAGCGCGGTCAAGGCGTTCCAGCGGCGCAACGGCCTCACGCCCGACGGCGTCGTCGGCGAAAAGACCGCGGCGGCGATCGGAATAAAGCTTCCCTCCGGCGGCACGGGCACGGGCACGGACGGGAACCTCTATCTGCTTGCGAGGCTCGTGCACGGCGAGGCGCGGGGCGAGCCCTACCGCGGCAAGGTGGCGGTGGCGGCGGTCGTGCTCAACCGCGTCAAAAGCCCCTCGTTCCCGAACACGCTCGCGGGCGTGATCTACCAGAGCGGCGCGTTCGACGCCGTCAGCGACGGGCAGATCAACCTTTCGCCGGATCAGGAGAGCGTCAACGCCGCGCGCGACGCGCTGAACGGCTGGGATCCGACCTACGGCTGCCTCTATTACTACAATCCGCGCACCGCGACAAGCCGCTGGATGCTGTCGAGACCCGTGCTGCTCAGGATAGGCAACCACGCCTTCTGCTGATAAAAAGCGATTCAGAATAAAATGACCGAAAGAAGAAAAACCTATTCGATGCCATTAAAAACGGCGCTCCTGACCGTGGGAGCGATCCTCCTTTTAGGGGCGCTGACCGCGTCGGCCCTCAGGCTAAACGCGCTCAAAAAGGAGTGCGGCGAGCTTACAGCGGCCGCTCAAAACGTCTTTACCGGCGCCTATACCGAGCTGACCGGCGCGGTGGGAGAGCTCGACGCCGCGCTCGAAAAGCTGCTGGTCGCCGAATCGCCGCGCATGCTCGCGCTTTCGCTCGACGAGGTCTGGCGGGGCAGCGGCGCCGTCACCGCGCTGATGGGCAGGCTGCCGATCCCGCATCCGGACGCGCTGGAGCTCGAGACCCTGCTCGCGCGGACGGGCGACTACTGCCGCGTGCTCTCCGCCTCGGTGCTCTCGGGGTCGAAGCTCACCGACGCCGACCGCGCAAAGCTTGACGAGCTCGCGCGCTTCACCGCCGGGGTAAAGGCCATGCTTGAAGAAAGGCTCGCCTCGGGCAGCTGGCCGACTTCAGCGCTCGCCTCCGCCGATTTTTATAATGAGAGCGGCGCTTTTTCGTACGAAGGCCTGACCCTGCCCGAGCTCGTGTACGACGGCCCCATGTCAAAAAGCGCATCGGACCGCGCGCCGCTCGGGCTCTCCGGCGAAACGCTTTCTGAGTCAGAATGCCTTGAAAAGGCGCGGGAGCTGCTGCCCCTGCTCATCGGCGGGGAGGCGGAGCTTGAAAGCGAGGGCCGGGGCGGGGGGCGGATCCCGTTCTGCGGCTTCTCGGGCGAGAGGGACGGGCGGCGCTTCTTCATCTCCGTGACCGAACGGGGCGGCGCGCTGCTCGCGTTCGAAGCGGAGGGCGGGCCGGGACAGGGCGAAAAGCCGGACGCCGAAGCGCTTGAAGCGAAGGCCGCGGCGCTGCTCGAAAAGCTCGGATACCCCGGCTCGGAGGCGGTCTCAAGGCAGTATTACGGGGGCGGCGTGCTGTTCGGCTTTGCCTGCACGACGGATGGGGGCGGCGGCAGCGTGCTGCTCCCGGGCGACCTTATAAGGATCCGACTCGGCGGGGACGGGAGCGTTGAGCTCATCGACGCCGCCGCCTGCCTGATGAACCATGGGGAAAGGGAAATCCCGGACGGGCTGCTCACGGCCGAAGAGGCCGCCGCGGGCCTTTCGCCGAGGCTCGAAATAAGCGGGGAAAGGCTCGCCCTCCTGCCGCTCGACGACCTGACCGAGCGCCTCTGCTGGGAGTTCCGCGGCACGGCGGGGGAGAGGGGATACCTTGTTTATCTCGACGCGGCGACCGGCGAGGAGGTGCGGATCCTGCGCCTGATCGAGGATGAAAACGGCGTCCGCACGCTCTGACCTCAAAACCCGCATCGGGCGGCGAGGGCGCCGGGCCGTTTGACAACGGAAAATATATTTGAATAAGGGGCTTTCGGGAAATGCCGACGACATAAGGAAAAACGAAGAATCTGTCATAAAAAAGCCTATTTTGAAGGATTGACCATCATCATCCGCGGTGCTATTATGAAGCTGGATAATTATGAGGTGGTCAATATGAAAAAAGAAAGGCCCAAAGCAAAAAGACTTATCTTCGCGGCGCTCGCGCTCTTGCTGCTGTTCACCGGCTGCGCGAGAACGACGCCCGTCAGCATAATCGACATAACATCCGTTCCCACGGTCTCGCCGACCGGCCGCGTGACCGAAGCGCCCTCGGCTGTACCGACAGCAGAGCCCACCGCCGTCGCTACCGAGGTGCCGACCGAGGAACCCACGCCCG
>JAEEKE010000093.1 GCA_016282255.1 Bacillota bacterium | reverse complement strand
TGCGGCCCGCCCTCTTTTATCAGCTTTGAAAGCGTTTCCTCCTGCCAGAGATCCCATTCGAGCACGGTCGGGAAGCGCCCGGAGGTGAAAGCGCCCGAATCGCTTAAGGAGGTCCTGAAGCCGCATTTCGTGCAGAAGATATCGTTCTTTTCGGTCTTAAGGCAGTCGGTCCCGCCGCATTCGGGGCAGATGAACAGCGCTTTTTCGAGGCCCTCGGCAAGCGCCTTGCCGCGGTAGACCGAGCCGGTCCTCCTTGCGGTCTCCCACGCGTTTTCATGGATATCGCGGTCGATGGCGGCGGTGATCTGATCGGCGGTCATCGTTTCGAGCTCCTCGGGGGAATAGATGTGAACGATCCTGCCGGCGATCCTGCCCCTGCGCCCGTGCTTCGCCCAGCGGGGCTTTGAAAGATAGTTGCCCTCTAAGCGATAGGTCACGAGCGGGGCGCGGCCTGCTTTGGCGAGCTTGCCCGTGGCGGGAAAGACCTTATTCGAAACGCCGTTCCAGGTGCAGTCGCCCTCCGCAAAGAGGAGCACCCCTTCCCCGGCTTTTAGGGCCTTGAGGATCGCGCGAACGGCGCCGAACGCGGTGGACGCCTTGCTTCTTGAGATGATCGAGAAATGCTTTTGAAGCAGCTTTGAAACGAAGCCGAGCCTGCCCAGATGCTCGCTCGCGACGAAGGTCAGCGGGCGATTCTCGGACGCCATGCCGACGATGATCGGGTCGGAATTGTTCGCATGGTTCGCTATCAGCAGGAACGGCCCGTCGATCTCGACGGGTTCCATATCGCAGCCGTGCTTTCTTTTGATGGACGGCACAGCCAGGATCTGCGCGGCAAGCCAGCCTATGCGGCGGTCGCGTTTTTGCTTCCTGATCGAAATATCCGGTTTGTTCTGCATAGGCTTGCCTCCAATATACAATATTATACATTGTTATTGTTGTTTTTGCAACTGCGGATTTCTGCACGCGAAATGACGGAAAACGCAATATACCGAAATTGTGCTTGACAACAGCCCGCCTCAGTGCTAAAATACATTCTGTTCGAAAGGACGACTGGGTGTAGCGCAGTTTGGTAGCGTGCTTGAATGGGGTTCAAGAGGCCGGAAGTTCGAATCTTCTCACCCAGACCAAATAAAAACAGATCGGCTCGTCCGATCTGTTTTTATTTCTGTTTGTCTATGATGAACGAGCTCTGACCCGCCCCGTGGCCGGAAGTACGAATCATCTCTCTCGCGCCATAATAGAAACCTCTTTTGTCTGCCGGGACAAGAGAGTTTTTTCTGTTGCCCGGCACGCTTGAATATGGTATAATCGCCTCGACAAATCATGTTTTACGGAGGAAAATATGATACACCTGGAAACAATCGATTCAAGTAACATTTGGGATATTGTTGATCTGAAGGTATTCAAAGCTCAGAAAAACTTCGTTGCGGAAAACTGGGTAAGTATCGTCCAGGCATACGGTGTTCGGGACTCGGCCACAGCAGCGTTTCCATTTGCCATCTATAACGATAAAAGACCGGTGGGATTCCTGATGATCGGTTTTAACGAGGCAGCACTGTACGAAAACTGGGATGATGTTGAAGCGCCCAAGTCACTCGTCAACAATTACTCCCTATGGCGTTTAATGATCGACAAGCGATATCAAAAACGCGGATACGGCACAGAAGCGATAAAGCTGGCTCTTGACTTTATCAGAACGTGGCCCTGTGGGAAAGCCGAATATTGCTCCCTTTCTTACGAACCGGAGAACGAGGTGGCAAGAGAGTTATACCGGTCCTTGGGATTTGTGGAAAACGGCGAAATGGACGGCGATGAAATCGTAGCAGTGCTGAAGCTGTAAATAGAGCCCGGGGAATACGGGTAGTGCGTGTATCATTTTGGTGTTCTTTCAATGCTTTGGCGCACTTTTGTGCATACTTCAACAAAAAACAGATCGGCTTATCCGGTCTGTTTTTTCGTTGTGCTCTTATGAAATTCCGAACCGTCAATGTATCAGGAGCGAAATCAGCTTGAAGATCCAGTTTGCGGCAAAGCCCGCGGCGAGGCCGCCGACGGTGTGGCTGAGGATCGCCTTGCCCGTCAGCTCCGGGCGGTGCAGCGCCTGCATCATGGAGGCGTGGGTGGAGAGATAGCCGCTCCAACACATGCACATGGCCGTGAACACCGCGATATCGTGGGCGTTGACGAGGCCCGCGGTCGCGAGCTCCTTGACGATGCCGGTCGCCGCGCCGGCGGAACCGAGCGCGGTTATCGGGACGGCGATCGCGTCGCTCGACGCAAAGCCGAAGAGGGGCTGAAGGATGAACTTTATCTTTTCCGCAGCATGGGGCAGCAGCGCGATGCCCTCGAACGCCGCGCCTGTATAGGTGCCGTCGGCCGAGGGGCCCTTGGTGAGCAGCATGACGAGCGTACAGACCACGATGACGCCGGGAACGATGGCGAGGCCGATATCCACGCCGTTCTTGCCGCCGCTGAGCGCCGCGTTCAGGATGCGCATGCCGATGCCGGGCCGCTTGCCGCCCTTGCTGCCGCGGGATTCGGCGATGGCGGGCGCGTCGTCCTCATATTCCTCGACGCCGAATATCTTTTTTGTCTGCAGGAGCATCAGCCTGGTGCTGACGATCGAGCCGACGACCGCGCCGAGATTGCCGACGAGCACGGCGATGACGACGTTGCCCTCGGTTATGTTGAGGCCGAGCATGAAGGTGGAGACGATGACGCCCATGCCGAACGCGGTGCCGAGGTTCGTCAGCGCGTAGAACTGGTATTTTTTGAAGTATTTGCGGAAGCCCGCGTCCTCGGCCAGCGACAGGATCGCCGGATTATCGGAGAGATAGGTCGTCACGATGCCGAGCGCGGCCGCGCCGGGAAGGCCGTAGAGCGGCTTCATGAGCGGGTTCAGCAGCTGATTGAGCAGCGCCACGACGCCGAATTCGGTCAAAAGCGCCGCGACGGCGCCCATGATGACCGCGATCGCCATGATGTAGAAGCAGGTGTCGATCAGCAGCGCGAAGGCCGTGTTCATGATCGTGCTCAGCGCGTTCGGCAGCCCCATCGGGATCGCGAACAGCAGCATCAGGCCGACGAAAACGGCGAGGAATATAAGCGGAGGGAGCCAGAGCTTGAGCTTTGACACGGGCTTATTCTGATCGGCCCGAACGCCGTTTTTAGGCTTCGTTCTCATCCTTGGTCACTGCCTTTCGGATCGTTTTTGCGGGGAAACCGGACGGGGCGCGGGGCGCATCCGTTCTAACTTTAAATTATACATCAGATGCTGTTGCAAAGAAAGCGAATATTTGTTATAGTATGTATGAAAATATTTTATGGATAAAGGAGGATGCGGCGTGAATATCGACAGTTACCGGCTTTTTCTCGGCGCGGCGAGGCTCGGGAGCCTGACCGCGGCCGCCTCGGAATTCGGCTACACGCAGTCCGCCGTCAGCCACACGATCGCCTCGCTCGAGAAGGAATTCGGCTTTTCGCTGTTCGCGAGGAGCAAGAACGGCGTGGTGCTGACGCAGGACGGCGAGAGGCTGCTTTCGCATATCCGCGAGGTGGTGAACAGGGACGACGTGGTGCATCAGGTCGCGAACGAGATCAAGGGCCTGCGCTCCGGCAAGGTGCGGATAGGCGCCGTTTCGTCGGTCGCGGTCCGCTGGCTGCCCGGTCTGATAGCGGGCTTTAAAAAGCTCTATCCGAACATCGGGCTCGACCTTAGGGTGGAGGCCTACCGCGAGATAGAGCGCTGGATCGCGAACGAGGAGATCGACCTAGGCTTCACGAGCATGAACCCCTCGGGCGAGCTCGAATACCTGCCGCTTAAGGAGGACAGGCTGCTGGCGCTGCTGCCGGACGGCTTCCCGCTGCCGAAGGACGCGCCTTTCCCGCTTGAAAAGCTTGCGGAGCTGGATTTCATAGTGCCCGGCGAGGGCACGAACTACGATATCGGCCGCATACTGCGCGGCGCGGGCATCGAGCCGAAGGTGAGCTTTGCAGTCAGCGACGACCTTGCGGCGATCGCGATGGTGCGCAGCGGCCTGGGCGTTACGATAGTGCCCGAGCTTATGCTCGCGGGCATGAGCGAAAGGCCGAACGCGCACGAGCTGGAGCCGAGATGCCAAAGGACTGTCGCGATAGCGGCCAAGCACCTTTCCTCGCTCTCCCCCGCCGCCCGGGCATTCCTGGACTTCACCCGCGAGCAGCTCGGCAAGAACGGCATAGGCATCAAAAAGGAGCAAAGCGATGAAACGGTATGAGAGCTATATCTTCGATCTTTACGGCACGCTGATCGACATCCGCACGGACGAGACGAGCCCCGCCTTCTGGCGCGGGATCGCCGGGCTCTACGGCTGCCGCGGCGCGAAGTACGGCCCGCGGACTATGCGGGAAAGCTATCTCGCCCTCTGCCGCGAGGAGGAGGACGCGCTCCGGCGCAGGACCGGCGAAGAATACCCCGAGATAGAGCTTCGGACGGTGTTCCGCCGCCTGCTGACCGAGGCGAAGGGTATGCCCGCGACCGATGATCAGGACGGCTTCGTTGAGGCCGCGGCGGCCGTCTTCCGCGTGCTTTCGCGCAAGCGGTTCAACGTGTACCCGGGCGTGCACGATGCGCTTAAAGAGCTGCGCGCCCGCGGAGCGAGGCTTTTCCTGCTCTCAAACGCGCAGGAGGTCTTTACGCTCGACGAGCTGCGGCTCGCCGGGCTGAACGGGTATTTCGAAAGGGTCTTCATCTCCTCCGCACACGGGATCAGGAAACCGCAGCCGGCGTTCCTTGAAAAGCTGATAGAAGAATGCGGGATCGACCGCGGCCGCGCCGTGATGGTCGGGAACGATATCTTCAGCGATATGCGGATCGCGGACGCCTGCGGGATCGACGGGATACTGCTCAATACCGACGGGCTGAGCGGGGAGGAGATCGAAATGCGCATTAAGGAATGCGGGATCGAGAGCCCCGAAAGGCTGACGCCGATCCTGAGCGGAGACATAAGGGAACTGCTTGGGTAGAAGAGGATATGAAAAGAGCTGCCTCGCATCGTGGCAAGCAGCTCTCTTTTTTATGCGGTCATTTGGTTTTTTTCTTCATTTCAAGCTGTTTGAGCTTGAGACCGGTATTATAGAAATCCTTATTCGAGCAGCCCGCTCTGCCGCCGCCGGCGCAGGCACAGGCGCAGGCGCAGGCACAGGAGCTGGCGCAGGCGCAGGAGCTGTGGGCGCAGGAGGAGTGCGACGAGCCGCTGCTGCCGCCCGAGAACCAGCTGCTTGAGCGCGTGGTGCGCGCGGGCGAGGAGACGACGATCGGGACGGTATGGATGCGGATATAGGTGTTCGGCGCCGAACCCCAGCGATAGGTGCCGTCGGTTTCCTTTTTCTTTAGCTCGTCGGGCACCTGCTCCTCGGTCACGGTCTCCTTGCTCTGGATAAAGCTCCTGCCGCAGTATTCGCAGGTATCCTTGCCCTCGGGCCTTACGGCGCCGCAGCCCTGGCAGGTGGGATAATAGACGATCTTCTCCCTGGTGATCTTTTTCTTCGTGGAGGAAGCGCCGAAATTCGCCGCGGCATTGAACGCGCGCGTGATGACCGACTTGAAGATCCTGTAGACCAGATAGCCGATGCCGATGAGGACGCCGAGGCCGACGAGCGCGGCGCCGTCGCTGATCTCGGAATCGCCGCCGCCGTTATAGCCGCCGCCTCCCTCGCGCTCCTGCCTGGTGACCTCGGACTTCTCGAAATTGAACGAGAAGGCGTCGTTCGGGTAGGTCACGCTGACCGAATACGTGTCGCCCTCGCCGAGCGGGGTGCTCCAGGTATAGTAGCCGTCGCGGATCAGCGCCGAGGGGCTGATAGAAAGGACCTTATCGCAGTTCCAGCGGATGGTGAGGTTGTCGACCTCGATATCGTCGAACCAGCCGGGGGTGAAATCATAGACCGTTTCGCCCTCGGTGAGGCGGTTCATCTCGTACATATAGTCCTGCTCGAGCGCGAAATCGAAGCTCGCGACCTCGCCCTCGTAGTATTCGCGGTCGAGATCGATGCGGACGTAGTGCCCGTCCGAGGAGGTGTAGGCGATCTTTTTGATCGTGCTCGAGCGCGCCTCGATCTTGTTGTAGTGCCCGTTCGGTATGCCGACCCTGACCCATGAGAGCGGGCCCTCGGAATCGGAATCGAGCACCTTCCAATCGATATGATAGAGCATGTCGAGCGTCGCGTCGTCATTTACGCTGACGGTGATGCTGTAATCCAGTATCTCGTCGAGCGCCTCGGCGCGCGCGCGGGGCGCGAAGAACGGCAGCGCGCATACGGCCGCCAGTATCAGCGCAAACAGCGCACAGGTGAATCGTCTTTTCATTCGGCTGCCTCCTTTCCTTTGCTTGCGGCGTTATCCGGCGTGCGCCTTATCCTCAGCGGGCATTCGCCGCTCATCAGGGCCGACTGCTCACGGATCCGCGCGCAGGCCTCGCCGTTCCAGATATTCTCCCAGCTTTCCTCAAGGATGTTGCCGAGCGCCTCGCCCGAGAGCCAGCTCTGGCAGGGCACCACGCCGCCGCCCGGGGTGACGGCCATGTTGGAGAGGCAGGCCCCGCAGGTGGGCGTGCTGATGCCGAGGGTCTCGCAGAAGTCCGCTGCGACCCAGCCCGGGGAGGTGAAGCTGATCTCCATGCCGTTGGAATAGCAGTAATGCACGGCCTCGGCGAGGATATCGCGTATCTCTTCATTCGAGAGCTGCAGGCGCTCCGAGGGCTCCTTCGCGGCGTTGCCGGTGGTGATGAGGCCGGAGCAGGTGACGTAGATGACGCCCTTTTCATGCAGGTACTCGAGGGTGCTGACGTAGTCGCGGTTCAGCGTGCAGAGCGGGGTGTTGACCGAGACGCTGAGCCCCGCGGCGAGCGCGTTTTCGATGCCCGCGGCGGTATCGGCGAACCTCGGCGCGCCGACAAGCCTGTTGTGGATCGCTTCATCGCTTGAATAGAAGGTGATCTGGATGCTGTCGAGCGAGGCCTTACGGAGCTTTTCGCAGAAATCGGGCGTGAGCAGGATGCCGTTGGTATTGAGCCTGGTGATGAACCACTTTGAATAATCGATCAGCTCGAAGAGGTCCGGGCGCAGGGTGGGCTCGCCGCCCGTGAAGGTGACCTGCGTTACGCCCGCCGAACGGAGACGGTCGATGACGGCCTTCCACTGCTCGGTGGAGAGCTCCTTTTCCTCGGCCCGCGCCTGCCCCGCGGCGTAGCAGTGGACGCATTTCTGATTGCAGTGCCAGTGCCCGTTCTCGGTCATCGCGCTGACCATAAGGTCCATGCGGTG
>JAEEKE010000092.1 GCA_016282255.1 Bacillota bacterium | reverse complement strand
GCGCATCGTGCCCCGCATCAAGGCGCGTTTTTCAACGATCCTGCTCATCACCCACAGCATTGAGGAGGCCGCGCTCTTCGGCGCGGAGAGGATCGTCCGCCGCGCGCCCAAGCAGGCCGACAGGTAAATACGGCGCAGGCAAGCGCCCGATAAAAATACCCGCTCCGGAGGGCTCGGCCCACCGGAGTTTTTATCTGCCTGCGGCGGCCGGAGCCGAGATTGATGTTTGACTTGATGTATGAATAATGATATAATATTTTATCATCATCAAAAAGGAGCGATGGGAAAAGATGGTCGACAAAACTACTTTCACGGTCAGCGACTCCAATCTCACGATGCGCATTCAGCAGGCGGAGATGTATTTAAAGGAGTTCGAAGCGGAAGTAAAGCGCGCGCAGGGTGCGACCGGCATCTTCCGTTCCAAGGAGGACGCGCTCTCCCGAATCAAGATCCTGAGCGAATTCGCGCCGAACGACACCAGGGTCAAGGCGCTTTTCGACAGGGCGAAAGCCTGCGTCCTCGGCGCGACCGGCAACTTCATCACCGTCACGGACGACATGACGCTGTATCTCAAGAACGAGGAGAACATCCGAAGGCTCTATGCGGAAAAGAGCGAAAGAGCATGGAACGCGCTGCTCGAGCAGCACAGGGGCGAAATGATCGAAAAGCTCTATCCCGCACCGGACGTTTTGTCGCAGCCCCTTGAGGACTTTGTCGGCAAATACGTCGCGCTGGACGAGGTCCGCTATCCCGCCAACCAGTTCATGGGCGTTACGGGCGAATTTGTCAACGTCGGCAAGCGTTCGAGCGGCATGTATTTCGTAAGGCTCAACACCCGCAAGTGGCTCGGGCCCTATGAGGCCGTGAAGCGCTACCGCAGGCTCGTTGACAGCACCATGATGGAGGTCGATTCCTGGACGGTGCTCGGCCAGATCACCGGCGCCACGATGGAGATCCCCGAGGCCGGCGAAAAGAAGGTCGGCGGCCCGGTCTACGCGGTCGTAGTCGAACCCATCGCCCTCTACGTGCCCGGCCACGTGCTCGGCATTTACGATGGTGAGAAGGAGAACAGCGGCTATTTCGCGGATGAGGATGAGGTCGCCGCCATCAAGGAGAGCTGGTACACCGAAAAGAGCGTGCCCGACGACGTGACCCCCGAAAAGCTCGTGGAGATCTTCCGCCAGGCGATCAAGGAAAAGAACTACGAGCTCTACGTCGACTGCATCCAGCCCGAGCGGCGCATGAACCCGATCCAGAAGGACCTGCTGCTGTACTTCTGGGATCTGCATCAGGAGCGTTTCCACGGGGAATACGTCCATGCCGAGGTCCAGCCCGACGCCACCAAGATAACCGTCATCAAGGGCTACAGCGACGAGAGCGGGCTCGACTCCTTCTTCCTTTCCGCTGAGGAACAGCAGAACATCGCCGCAAGGTACGGTGAAAAGGTCGAGTACGCTTCGGTGCAGACCGTGGCGTTCGACAAGAACGGCAAGCAGCTCGGCAGCCCCGTGAGGCGGAATCTCATCCGGACCAACGGCGGAAGATGGTACGTCCGCGATTTCGAGATCAGATTCTGATCGATGCTTCCGAAAACTATTGAGAATGGGGAGATAAAACCATGGACGAAAACGAAAACAACGGTTATGATTTTGACGAAGGCGGAAGCGCCGATCTTTACGATTGTTCGTGGGAGTACAACACCGAGGAGGACGTAACTGCGGAGATCGCGGACCTGAATCTTGCGATCAACAAGGTGTCGGTCCTGCTCAGGGATATGCTCATCAAGAACAATTATAAGGAGACGGCAAGGGAATACTCCAACCTCGCCGTTACCCGCCTTGGCAGGAACAGTTGGATACAGAAGTTCTACTACGCCAACAAGGGAGACTTTGAGCCATACATGCGCTCAAACGACAAGCCCAAAGGCTATTACGACTGGTCAAACGAAAAGCGCAAGGCCTTCGATCTGGGCCTTAAATGCCAGCGGGACGCCGCATGGGCGTGTCAGCCGCTCGACCAGATAATGATGCTGATGAACAAAGTGCCGCTTGAGCAAGGCTTCAAGCTGGCTTTCGGCACGATACTTCTGGCCGACTCGGGATTCGATGAGGATTTTTACAGGGAGATCGACGACATCGTCCGCGAAGTAAACGAATGGCTCAACAAATCCGATACCGCGATGAAAAACATATGCGACCTCAGCGCCGCACGGTACTACAGGGATAACTACGGAAAGATCAGCCCCGACAGTCTGAAGGCCGGCTATCGCAAGGAAAGACTCTACGACTATAACCGCTCGTTCTCCGTGTACTGCCCCAGGTCCGGAAAAGAATTCAGGATCGACGAAAGTAAAAAATGCCACGTCGATCTGCAGTTCCTTATGTGTATGCAGGTCACCGACGAATACATGAGGACGATGTCCAAGGCGCTGAAGGAAAACGTCGACACCGTTTCGGAGCAGTGCCTGACGGAGAGCAAAAAACTGGCTGCTGTCCTCACTTCAAGGTGTGAAAAGTGCGAGACCGATGTCTTTAAATCCGTCATGCAGATACTTGAGGATCTCAACAACTCGATCTATGAATTCTGCGAGCTCGTACACAATATGTGCAAGAATTACAAGGGCAGGATCAGCGAGCCTCCCTACTGCTTCATGAAGTACCCGCCCGCATGCGACAACATCAAGCCGCAGTACGACTTCGAGCGCATCAATACCGATCCGCTGGAAGTCGGTTCAAAGTACACGCTTCTTATGCAGCGTGCGGAGGAAGCACTCTCCAGTCATTGCAACCGCTACGTGACCGAACACGAGGAAAAGGATTTCGGCTCCTGATGCGCCGCGGTCATCCCGGGAGCTTTCTTCCTTAGAACCATAGAAATCGGGCACGGTGTGAAGCAAGCCTTCGCACCGTGCTTTCCTGTTCCCCGGACGGCGCGTCCGAATAAACGGGATCCGATTTTCGGTCCGTCCGGAAACCTGCATTTTTCCCTTGCATTGTGCCCGCGTCTGTAATACAATATTATTTTGTAAAAACGTTGTCCGGAGGTCGATATGAAGCTTTTACAGGAGCGCATAGCGCGCGAGGGCAGGGTGCTGCCCGGAAACATCGTGAAGGTGGACGGGTTCCTCAACCACCGCGTGGATACCGCGCTGCTGCGCGCCTGCTGCGAGGATATCAAGGCTCATTTCGCGGGGAAGCCCGTGGACCTTATCATGACCTGCGAGGCGAGCGGCATCCCGATCGCGACCGTCGCGGCGGAGCTCTTCGGTGTGCCGATGCTGTTCGTCAAGAAGGCGAAGAGCGGGAACCTCGGCCCGGACGTCTACACCAGCGAGGTGCAGAGCTACACCTACGGCAAGCCCGTGACCCTCACTTGCTCGAAAAACTGGCTGCACAGGGGCGACCGCGTGCTGATCGTCGACGATTTCCTGGCCCGCGGCCAGGCGATGCGCGGCTTGATCGACATCATAAACCAGGCCGGCGCTCAGCTCACGGGCATCGGCATCGCGATAGAGAAGGGCTTCCAGGGCGGCGGCGACGGTCTCCGCGCCGAGGGCATTGACTGCTATTCCCTCGCCATAATCGAGGAAGCGAACGAAAGCGGGATAAGGTTCAGGGAATAAAACCGGCTTAATAAACCACTTACGATAAGGAAAACAAAATGGAAAGAATCGTCATCATCGATTTCGGAGCGCAGTACAACCAGCTGATCGCCCGGCGCGTGCGCGAAGCGGGCGTTTACAGCGAGCTGCTGCCTCCCGACGCACCCATCTCGAAGATCCGCGGTGAGGGCCTCAACGGCATCATCCTCTCCGGCGGACCGGACAGCTGCTATCTTGAGGGCTCGCGCACCTGCTCAAAGGAGCTCTTCTCCCTCGGCGTGCCGGTGCTCGGCATCTGCTACGGCATGCAGCTTATGTGCAAGCTCTTCGGCGGCAGGGTCGGCCCCGCGCCCGTGCGCGAATACGGCAAGACCTTCGTGCGGTTCTCTGAAAGCCCGCTGTTCACCGGCATGGAGGACAGCATCTGCTGGATGAGCCACAACGACGCCGTGCTGGAGGTCCCCGAGGGCTTCTCGATCATCGCCGAGACCGACGACTGCCCCGTCGGCGCGGTCTGCTGCGAGGAGAAGGGGCTCTACGCCGTGCAGTTCCACCCCGAGGTGAAGCACACCGAATACTGCGCGCAGTTCTTCCGCAACTTCGTATGCGAGGTCTGCGGCTGCGCCGGCGGCCGGAATATGGACGACCTTGCCGGCGAGCTGATCGCGTCGGTCCGCGAAAAGGTCGGCGAGGGCCGCGTCGTGGCCGGGCTCTCCGGCGGCGTGGATTCCTCCGTGGCGGCCACGCTCGTGCACAGGGCGATCGGCGACAGGCTGACCTGCGTGTTCGTCGACCACGGCCTGCTGCGCAAGAACGAGGCCGAGGAGGTCATGGATTACTACCGCAACGAGATCGGCCTCAGCGTCGTCGAGGTCGACGCAAAGGAGCGCTTCCTGACAGCTCTGAGCGGCGTCCGCTCCCCCGAACGCAAGCGCAAGATCATCGGCCGCGAGTTCGTCCGCGTCTTCGAGGAGGAGGCGAAGAAGATCGGCGCCGACTGGCTGCTGCAGGGCACCATCTACCCCGACGTCATCGAAAGCGGCAAGTCCCAGGGCAAGGCGAAGGTCATCAAGAGCCATCACAACGTGGGCGGCCTGCCCAAGAAGATGGGCTTTAAGGGCATCATCGAGCCCCTGCGCACGCTCTTTAAGGACGAGGTCCGCCGCCTCGGCGAAAGCCTTAATATGCCCGGCGAGCTGGTCTGGCGCGCGCCCTTCCCCGGCCCCGGCCTCGCGATCCGCGTCATCGGCGATATCACCGAGGATAAGCTCGAGATCCTGCGCCAGTCCGACTGGATCCTGCGCGACGAGATCAAGAAAGCCGGCCTCGAGCGCGATATCTGGCAGTATTTCACGGTCTTCACCGGCATCCGCACCGTCGGCGTCATGGGCGACTGCCGCACCTACGACTATACCATCGGCGTCCGCGCCGTCACCAGCACCGACGCGATGACCGTTGAATTCGCCGAGCTGCCGCACGACCTGCTCCGCCGCATCTCCGCGCGAATAATCGCCGAGACCCCCCACGTCAACCGCGTCGTCTACGATATCACCGATAAACCCCCGGGAACGATCGAATGGGAATGATATGTAAATCGCCGAAAACCCGTTGTTTATGCGGGTTTTCGAGCATTCATCGCTGCTTTTGATAACGATCTGATAACAGTCGCCTGAATGTGGCTTATCTGATTAGGATCACTTCCTTATTAGGAGCGCGGGAGGTGAAGGTTTCTTTTTCCGTACGGAAGCAAAGTGACGACTTCCCGTTTGTTGGGTGTGCTTAATACAAATAAACCTCTTTTGCCTCCCATGGCAGAAGAGGCTTTTTCGTTGCCTGACGCGCGCAGCTGTGTTATAATCAATTTGATGAATCGGGATCTGTTGAGCTTGGGAATCCAATGAACCATAGCAGAGGAGAGCAAAATGCGGGAACTGTTATCTGATAAATCTGTCATATTTTTTGACGTCGGGTATACGATCGATTATCCGGCTTCGGGAGACTGGGTATTT